>NZ_BAAAIV010000024.1:0-12365 GCF_039526245.1 Arthrobacter rhombi | reverse complement strand
ACACCCGACGATCCGCCACCGCCCGCCGCGCCCGCTCCACCACAGCCCGCGGCGACACCGCATACGCCAGCTTGCGCACCCGCCCGATCAACGCCTGCGTCCCGACCCCGTCCAGAACAGCAGGATCAACCATCAACTGCTCATCAACCACCGCGCGTTCACCACGACTCAGACACGCGGTCTCACGCACCAACATCGAGGCCCGCCACTCCGAGAGCCTCCCGGTGGCCAACGCCCGATGGGTATGGGGCATCTCGTTGACCACTGCCTTCGCCACCCCCAACAACCGGTGGCCCGTGTTCGGGCACTCACACCGGGCCAACGCGATCTGGGCATGGACACCAGCACCGAGCTTGCCCGCAGCCATCCCACCGGCTTCCTGCCGGACACGCACCGTTTCATCGAGGACGACCTCGGCACGGGCCTGGAGACCAGCCAACGCGTTCTTCAACGACTCGGCACGACTGATCACATCCACCAGGACCGTCTCGTCCAACCCGGCCACTTCCGCGGCAGGCATCCACGCCAACACCCCGGACAGCAGATCCAGCACACCCGACCCGTCTCCGGGCGTGCCGGGGGCCTGCGCGGCGGACGTGGACGTCAACGCCGCGGGACCGGGTTCCGGAACCGCCACAGACTCGAACATGTATTCGATTCTACCGGTGGACCCCCCTCAGGGCCCCGGAAAAACAACCCTGTGAGGGGCACGTCCCACCCGCCCCCACACCTCGCCGCGAGCTAGGTGCGGTGCAGGATGTTTTCTTGGAGGACGTCGTATCCCAGACGGATGATCAGGACCCCGACGACGACGAGGAAGACGACCCGGATGAACTTGCTGCCCTTGCTGACGGCCATCCTCGCGCCGAGATAGCCGCCCACCATGTTGGCCAGTCCGAGCAGCAGGCCCAGCCCCCAGAGCAGGTGGCCGGTGGGCAGGAAGAAGGCCAGCGCCCCCAGGTTGGTCGCCATGTTCACGATCTTGGCCTTGGCGCTGGAGGCCAGGAAGTTGTATCCGAGGAAGATGACCATGGCGATGATCAGGAAGGAACCGGTCCCCGGCCCGATCAGGCCGTCGTAGAACCCGATCACGAGCCCGATGACAGCGGCGACGGCGTAGTGCCTGCGCCCGGCATGCCTGAGATTCGTCAGTTCCCCGACGGTGGGCTTCACTGCGGTGAAGATGGCGACGGCCACCAGCGCCGCGACGATGATGGGTTTGAAGACCGACGACGGCAGCAGCGTGGCCACGATGGCTCCGCCGAAACTGCCGATCAAGGCAATGCCGGCCATGGGCAGGGCCGTCTTCAGGTCGGGGTGCGCCCTGCGGTAGTAGGTGACGGCACTCGTCGTCGTACCGAAGACGGAGCCGAGCTTGTTCGTCGCCAGCGCCTGCACCGGGGTGATCCCGGGGACCAGCAACAGGGCCGGCAGCTGGAGCAGTCCCCCGCCGCCGACGACGGCATCGATCCACCCGGCGGCCAGGCCCGCGACGATGACCAGCAGCACGGTCCCGGCCTGGATGTCCTCCAGACCGGAACCGTGCAGCAGCGAGGCCCAGTCCACCGCGTGCCGGACTAGCCGCGCACTGCGCGGATGAGGTGGTCGACCACCTCTGCGACGGGGATGTTTTCGGCAGTTCCGCTGGCGCGGTCCTTGACCTCGATGACCCCCTCGGCCAGACCGCGGCCTACGACGGCGATGGTGGGCACGCCCACCAGTTCGGCGTCACCGAACTTCACGCCGGCGGAGACCTTCGGCCGATCATCGAAGATGACCTCGATGCCCTCGGCGTCCAGGGCGGCGGCAATCCGCTCGGCTTCCTCGAAGAGGTCGGCGCCCTTGCCGGTGACCATGAGGTGCACGTCGGCCGGGGCGACGTTGCGCGGCCACATGAGGCCGCGGTCGTCGTGGTTGGACTCGGCCAGCGCGGCGACCGCGCGGGTGACGCCGATGCCGTAGGAGCCCATGGTGACCGTGACGAGCTTGCCGTTCTGGTCCAGGACCTTCAATTCCAGCGCCTCGGCGTACTTGCGGCCGAGCTGGAAGATGTGGCCCATCTCGATGCCGCGTGCCGTTTCCAGCGGTCCGGATCCGTCCGGGGCGGGATCGCCTTCGCGGACCTCCACGCACTCGATGGTGCCGTCCCAGGTGAAGTCGCGTCCGGCGACCAGACCGAAGACGTGGCGGCCCGCCTCGTTGGCGCCCGTGACCCAGGACGTGCCCGGGACAACCCGCGGGTCGACCAGGTACAGGATCCCGCTGGTCCCCTCGGTGCCGAGCACCGCGTTCCCCAGGCCGTTGCCGGGGCCGATGTAGCCCTTGATGAGGGTCGGGTTCTTCTTCAGGTCGTCTTCGGTGGCGGCTTCGATCTCGACTTCGCCACCGACCTCGAGGTGTTCGGCGATGTTGGCCTCGACGCGCTTGAGGTCCACTGCACGGTCACCGGGCAGCCCGATGGCCACCAGGCGGCGCTCCCCCGTGGGCAGCTTGGCGGCCAACACCACGTTCTTCAGGGTGTCGATGGCCGACCACGCGCCGTCGGCCTTCGGGGCGACACGGTTGGCGACCTCCACGAGCGTGTCGATGGTGGAGGTGTCGGGGGTGTCCTTGACCTCCAGTGCCGGCAGCGTCGAGAAGTCGATGTCCGCCGGCACGATCGTCGTGACGGCCTCGACGTTGGCCGCATAGCCACCTGCCGAGCGCACGAACGTGTCCTCGCCGACGGCGGTCGGGTGCAGGAACTCCTCGGACTTGGAGCCGCCCATGGCCCCGGCCGTCGCCTTGACGGGCAGGATCTCCAGGCCCAACCGGGCGAAGATCTTCAGGTAGGCCTCGCGGTGCTTGGCGTAGGCGGCGTCCAGACCGGCGTCGTCGATGTCGAAGGAGTAGGAGTCCTTCATGATGAATTCGCGCCCGCGCAGCAGGCCGGCGCGGGGCCGTGCCTCGTCGCGGTACTTGTTCTGGATCTGGTAGAGGTACACCGGCAGGTCCTTGTACGAGTTGTACAGGTCCTTCACCAGGAGGGTGAACATCTCTTCGTGGGTCGGTGCCAGCAGGTAGTCGGCGTCCTTGCGGTCCTTCATGCGGAACAGGGCGTCGCCGTATTCGGTCCACCGGCCGGTGGCCTCGTAGGGTTCGCGCGGCAGCAGCGCCGGGAAGTGCACTTCCTGGCCGCCGATGGCGTTCATCTCCTCGCGGACGATGGCCTCGACCTTGGACAGGACCCGCAGGCCCAGCGGCAGCCAGGTGTAGATGCCGGGGGCTGCCCGGCGGATGTATCCGGCCCGCACCAGCAGCTTGTGGCTGGCGACCTCGGCGTCAACCGGGTCTTCGCGCAGGGTGCGCAGGAACATGGTGGAAAGTCGCAGGACCACGCTTGCTGTCCGTTTCCGCGGGCTTCGCCGCTGGTCGTGGGGATGATGTCCGTGACGGGACGGTTCCAATTTACCCGTTGCCCGGCGTTGGGGAGAACCCGGCACCGTGCGGGGGTGCGGGCGACGCCCCGGTTAGCGGCTGCGCAGCGCGGTGAGGGCCTCGTCCAGCGTGGCCGCCACGTCGTCGGGGACGATGTCCGCTTCCCGGTCATCGCGGGTGGTCACGGAGACGACGACCGCCCCGTCGCTGCCCGAGACCGTGTAGCTGGCCACCCCCTGCTGGCCGGCCGCCACGTCCATCCAATAGGCGGCAGTGGTTTGCGCATCGCTCCCGGCCGTCCCACGCTTCAGCGTTGCGGTGCCCTCGGTGCTGCCGAGCTGGAGGGTGAAGGTCCCGCAGCTGCGCAGCAGGGCGGTGGTGCGGGAGACCGCCTGGGCCGCATCCCGCGGCTGTGGGTAGGCGGCCAGGCTGATCGAGGTTTCGCTGTCCACGGCGCCGCCCGGGATCGTCACCGAGGCGATGGCCGCGCTGGGCGGCAGGGTGGCGTCCTGGTTGTCCATGAACGGCGCGCACTTCGCCGGGGTGATGTCCATGTCGTCGAGCAGCTTGCGGCCCGAAACGGCCAGCGAGGAGATCTCCTGGGCGGTGCGCACCCGGGAGCCCGGGTGGTCCGCGGCGATCTCGGTGGCCGCTGCGGCGAGCTCCTGCTCGCTGAAGAACGGCAGCGGACCGGTCAACGGCGGCGCGGTGGGGCTGCCCGTCGACCCGGTCGGGCGACCCGAGGACGACGGCGGCGCCTGGGTGCTCGAGGAAGGCGCGGTGGTCGAGGGGCCGGGGCCGGGCTCGTCGGTAGCGGTGCAGGCTGCCAGGACCAGCGGCACCACCAGCAGCAGTGCAGCGGTCCCCGCGGGGCGGCGGTGCGTCGGTGCGTTGCCCATGCTTCCCCCGTCGTGCCAGTGGATTCCGGCGCCGTCGGGGCCGGTTGGTCTGCCCCCACCCTAGCGAATCGTGCCCTGCAGCGTCCGGATGCCGGGCGGGTCAGAACAGGACGGTGGCGAACTCCCCGACCTGCTCGAAGCCGACCCGGCGGTAGGTGGCCAGGGCCGGGCCGTTGTAGTCGTTGACGTACAGGCTGGTGATCGGGGCCAGCGCCAGGGCGGACCCGGCAACGGCTGCCATGGCCGGTGCGGCCAGGCCCGTGCCGCGGTGTTCGGGGGCCACCCACACGCCCTGGATCTGGGTGGCGTGGCGGGAGACGGTGCCCAGTTCCGCCTTGAAGCGGATGCTGCCGTCCGCTGCGGTGTCGACGAAGGAATGTCCCTGGTGGATCAGCGTCCGCACCCGTGAGCGGTAGAAGGAACCCCCGGCGTCCAACGGCGAGTAGCCCAGTTCCTCCTGGAACATGGCGGCACAGGCGGGCAGGACGGCGTCGTAATCCTGGGCAGTGGACCGGCGGACCCGGGTCGAGGGCAGGATGGCCGGCTGGTGGCCCAACACCATCAGCGGTTGGTGGGCCCGGACGTCGAAGGCCTGCTGCCCGCATTCGGGGCGCAGGGAATCCCAGAGGGGAACGACGGCGTCTGCCGGGCCGAAGATGGAGGAGAAGTTGCGGTGCAGGCTCAGCACGGCGGTGGCGAAGGCGACGGCATCGGCCGGTCCTGCCTGCACCGGGACCAGGTTGGCCCCGACCCACAGGGCGCTGGTCAGCTCGCCGCCGTCGAAACGGCCCAGGACCAGCGATCCGCCGGGGGTGGGGGCCGCGGTGCCGGTGGCCGCGAGTTGGGCGTCCATGAAGATGTTGGCCACCGGGTCGCGGGCGATGAGCCCGTGCAGTGCGGTGGTGTCCTCGGCGGCGAGCACGCGGATGGTGTCGACGATTTCCTCGCCGCCGCGCGGGCGTGCCGTGGCGTTCGGGAACCACGGGATGGCGCGGGAAAGGATCCTGGACATCGTCTCCCCTTCCCGGCACGACGCGGTGGCGTCCTAGGGCAAAGTCTCGCAGAATCCGTGCCGCTGCGAAACCGCATGACGCCGGCCCGGCGGATGCGACGCCGGGCGGGGCGTCACACCCGGGCCGGGCCGGCGGATGCTGCGGTGGGTGCCGCTCAGGAGACCGAGACGGTCGGGGCGGCCGCGGATCCGTCCTCGGGGACCTCCATGGATTCGGCGATGCGCATGGCCTCCTCGATCAGCGTCTCGACGATCTGGTCCTCGGGCACGGTCTTGATGACCTCGCCCTTGACGAAGATCTGGCCCTTGCCGTTGCCGGAGGCGACACCGAGGTCGGCTTCGCGTGCCTCGCCGGGGCCGTTGACGACGCAGCCCATGACGGCGACGCGCAGCGGGACCTCCAGGCCCTCCAGACCGGCGGTGACCTGGTCGGCGAGCGTGTACACGTCGACCTGGGCGCGGCCGCAGGACGGGCAGGACACGATCTCCAGCTTGCGCGGGCGCAGGTTCAGCGACTGCAGGATCTGGTTGCCGACCTTGATCTCCTCGACCGGCGGGGCGGAGAGGGAGACGCGGATGGTGTCGCCGATGCCCTTGGCCAGCAGCGCACCGAAGGCGGTGGCCGACTTGATCGTGCCCTGGAAGGCCGGGCCTGCTTCGGTGACGCCGAGGTGCAGCGGCCAGTCGCCGCGTGCGGCGAGCATCTCGTAGGCGGCGACCATGATCACCGGGTCGTTGTGCTTGACCGAGATCTTGAAGTCGTGGAAGTCGTGTTCCTCGAACAAGGAGGCTTCCCAGACTGCGGATTCGACGAGCGCCTCGGGGGTGGCCTTGCCGTACTTCTTCATCAGGTCGGGGTGCAGCGAACCGGCGTTGACGCCGATGCGCAGGGAGGTGCCGTGGTCCTTGGCGGCCTGGGCGATCTCCTTGACCTGGTCATCGAACTTGCGGATGTTCCCGGGGTTCACCCGGACCGCTGCACAGCCTGCCTCGATGGCGGCGAAGACGTACTTCGGCTGGAAGTGGATGTCCGCGATGACGGGGATCTGCGACTTCTTCGCGATGATCGGCAGCGCCTCGGCGTCGTCGGCCGAGGGGCAGGCCACCCGGACGATGTCACAGCCGGAGGCGGTGAGCTCGGCGATCTGCTGCAGGGTGGCGTTGATGTCGGTGGTCGGCGTGGTGGTCATCGACTGCACGCTGATCGGGGATTCGGAACCGACGCCGACCGATCCGACCTTGATTTGGCGGGTTTTCCGCCGCGGGGCCAACACCGGTGGTGGGGCGGCGGGCATTCCCAGGCTGACCGAGGTCAAATTTTCCTCCGAGGATTCAGGTGGTGGTTCATCAGCCCCCATTATCCCCCTGATCCGGGAAATACGGGTGGCCGGGACGGGCTCAGGCGTGGTGAGAGAGCTCACCGGTGACGGGGCTCCAGGCGGTCAGGCGGACCGCGGAGACCAGTCCGTTGGCGTTGAACGGGTCCTCGCCGAGCTTCTCGGCCAGCGCCTGCTCGGAGGTCGCCTTGATGAGCAGCAGGGCGCCGGAGCCGTCGACATAGGGGCCGGAGGCCACCAGCGAGAAGTCACCGTCCAGTCCGGCCAGGAAGGCGCGGTGGCCCGGACGGTGTTCGTCGCGGGCGGACTCGGAATCGGCTGCGTATACGTATTCCACGGCAATGATCGTCATGGCCCCAGTGTACGTTCCGTCACGGCCACGGTGGGACGGCCTACTGGTAGGAGACGAACCACGGTTTCGGCGAGATGTCGAACGTCTGCTCCGGGGTGAAGGTCGGGGAATCCTCGTCGATGAAGTTCTTCCACGCCATGCGGATGCCGTCCGGCAGGTCCCGGCGCAGCGCCTTCCAGGTGGCCATTTTCTGGTGTGGGGTGCCGTTGCCGTCGGCGTGCAGGACCAGTGCGAGTTCTGGATGCGTGGTGTCCAGGACGGCCCGGTCGCGGATCATCCCGCGTTGGAACTGGTGCAGGATCACCACCTTTTGCGGCAGCCGGTGCTTGCGGGTCAGCTCCGCCAGCCAGTCGTTGGTCCGGTTGATCTCCGCGGCGTCGACCGAGCCGATCTGGGCCATGTGCTTCTGCCCGGGCTTCAGCCGCCACTCGGGGTCGTAGGCGAGGCCGACATTCGGGTACTCCAGCAGTTTTTCGTAGTGCCTGGCCTGGGTCAGGAAGTCGTTGCGGCCCGGTTGCAGGTCCAGCACCACATAGACGCCCGCTGTCCGCGCTGCCTTCACCCACGTTTCGATGCGCTCGAGGGGAACGTAGGTCGAGTAGGTGCCGTCCTTGCCGGCCGTCGCCGCGGCCACGGTGGCGATGATCTCGAACGCCGGCTGGACCTTTTCCTGGCTGTACGGCTGGTACGCGGCGGCCTGCTGCTTCGCCCGCCGGATGGCGGCGTCGACGCCCTGCTCCCCCAGCAGGCCCAGCGACGCCGTGCCGGGTGTCCCGTACAGGGCGA
Source organism: Arthrobacter rhombi (assembly GCF_039526245.1). Classification (NCBI taxonomy): domain Bacteria; kingdom Bacillati; phylum Actinomycetota; class Actinomycetes; order Micrococcales; family Micrococcaceae; genus Arthrobacter; species Arthrobacter rhombi. Next base: position 4,562 of record NZ_BAAAIV010000024.1, on the reverse strand, counting down.
CCATGCGCCGGTCGGGGAACACGATCTGCCCGCCGCCGGGCAGCTCGGGGCCCGTGGCCGCGGTGGCCGCCAGGGCCTGGAGTTCGGGGGCCGGCCCGAAGCCGGGGCCGACGGCGTAGAGCGCCGTGTCGGCGTGGTCGCGGAAGAAACCGCGGTTCGCGTCGGCGCGGGGATCGGCGGAGGCCATCGTGTGGGTGGCGGCGCCGGCGGCACGGGCGGTGGCCAGGGCTGCGCGTGTCCCGGTGTCCGCCTGGCCCTTGAGCGAGACCGCGGCACGCGGCTTCGCCGTTGCCGCCGCGGTGACGTCCGGGAGGTGGGCCTGCGGATCGGTGCCGTCGATGACGTGCACGTCGCTGCCCAAGGATGCAGCAGCACCCTGGTCCCCCGTCGACGTCCCGCCGTAGCGGATGACCGTGGAGGCGCCGAGCCGGGTGAGTTCTGCCTCGAGGGCGGTGGCCTGCTGCGACGAACCGGGGGCCAGCAGCAGGGGAACGCCGAGGTCCTGGGCTCGTTCCGCGGCGGCGTGCGCGTCGCCGCCATCCGCGTCGCTGTCGCCGTCATCGAGTACGACGGCGGCGGGAGAGTGATCGAAAAAGGCACGGCTGGCAGCGATGGCCAGCTCTCCGCCGGCGCCCCGCAGCGAGTGGGCACCGGGTTCGGCAGAGGTGAGGCGCACCTGCTGGGGATCGGAGGAGGAGGAGCCCGGCGCCGCCGTCGTGCCCCCGGAGGCCGGTGGAGTGGATCCCGCTCCGGTGCAGCCGGCCAGAAGCAGGGCGATCGCGAGGCCCGCGGCCGCCGTCGCGGTCACCGGGCGCAGGGCGGGGGCGTCAACCAAAGATATTCACCGGTTTGACGATGTCGGCGTAGATCAGCAGTGCCCCCATGCCCAGCATCAGCACGGCCACCACATAGGTCAGCGGCATGAGCTTGGCGATGTCCACGGGGCCCGGATCGCGCCGTTTGAAGATCTTCGCGACCGTGCGCCGCAGCCCTTCCCACAACGCGCCGATGACGTGTCCGCCGTCGAGCGGCAGCAGCGGGATGAGGTTGAAGACGAACAGGGCGATGTTCAGGCTGCCGACCAGGCCAATCAGGGTGGCGACGCGGTCCTTGAGCGGGATCTCGTCCATGGCGCTGACCTCCCCGGCGATGCGGCCGACGCCGACCACGGACATGGGCCCGTTCGGGTCGCGCGGGGCGCTGGAGAAGGCCGCCTTGCCGACGGCGACCAGGCGGGCGGGCAGGTCGATGACGATCCCCGCCACAGCGCGCACGTTCTCGCCGACGGCGCCGGGGACCTCGGTGAGCGGGACGGTCATCTGCTTGTTCTCGGCGCCCATGCCGACGAAGCCGACGTTGACCAGTTCGGTGTTGCCTTCCGCGTCCGTCTTGGCGCGGCCGTTGATGTCCAGCGCCGGGCGCTGGGTGAGGATCGGGGTGATGCTGGTGCTGTGTTCGGTGCCGTCGCGCAGATACGTCATCGTCGAGGACGTTCCGGCAGCGGCACGGATCAGCGTGGTCAGCTCATCCCACTGGTATTCGCGCACGTCGCGGCCGTTGAAGGAGGTGATCCGGTCCCCCGGTCGCAGTCCCGCCGCATAGGCCGGGGCCTTCGGGTCACCGCGCCGGCAGTTGGTGGCCGCGTCGTCGCCGCCGCGGGCCTTCTGGTCCGCCTGGCTGACCACGCACTGGTACACCTCGGTGACGTTGGTGGTGGACTGGACGGTTCCGAATCCGGAGAGCAGCACGGCGAAGAGCACGAACGCGATGACCAGGTTCATGAACGGTCCGCCGAGCATGATGATGACTCGCTTATACACGGGCAGCTTGTAGAACATGCGGTGCTCGTCGCCCGGCTGCAGCTGCTCGGCGGCGGCCTGGCGCGCTTCGTCGGCCATCTGGGTGAACATGCCGGTGCTGGAGGCCTTGACCTTGCCGTCCACGTCGGTGGCTGCCGAGGGCGGGTACATCCCGATCATCGAGATGTAGCCGCCGAGCGGGATGGCCTTGAGCCCGTATTCGGTTTCGCCGCGCTTGCGGGAGAACAGGGTCTTGCCGAAGCCGATCATGTACTGCGGCACGCGCACGCCGAACGCCTTGGCCGGGACCAGGTGGCCGACCTCGTGCAGGGCGATGGACACGGCGACGCCGATCGCGAGGATCAGCACGCCGGCGATGAAGAGGAGAACTGTCACAACTGACCCCAACGATCCTGGGCTGCTTTTCGTGCCCATGTTTCTGCGGCCAGCACCGCGTCCACGGTGAGCCCGCCCCCGGAGGTGGCGCCGGCGTCGTACGCGTCCACCACCGCCTCGACGGTGTCGACGATTTCGGGGAAGCGGATGGCGCCGGCGTGGAAGGCGTGCACCGCCTCCTCGTTCGCGGCGTTGTAGACGGCCATGTGGGTGGAGGAGGCGCGGGCTGCCGCCTTGGCCAAGCGGATCGCCGGGAAGGCCTCCTCATCCAGCGGCTCGAACGTCCACTCGGAGGCGCGGGTGAAGTCGCAGCCGGCCGCGGCGCCAGGCACGCGGGCGGGCCAGCCCATGCCCAGGGCGATCGGCAGGCGCATGTCCGGCGGGGAGGCCTGGGCGATGGTGGAACCGTCGATGAACTCGACCATGGAATGCACTATCGACTGCGGGTGGACCACCGCCTCGACCCGGTCCAGCGGCACGTCGAAGAGCAGGTGCGCCTCGATGACCTCCAGCGCCTTGTTGACCATGGACGCCGAGTTGGTGGTGACGACCTGGCCCATGTCCCAGGTCGGGTGGGCCAGCGCCTGCGCGGGGGTGACGTCCATCAGCTGCGCGCGCGTCATCCCGCGGAACGGGCCGCCGGAGGCGGTGACGATGAGCCGGGCGACCTCATCGGGCGTGCCGGCGCGCAGGGCCTGGGCAATCGCCGAATGCTCGGAGTCCACCGGCACCAGCTGGCCGGGGGCAGCGGCGTCCTTGACCAGGGCGCCACCGACGATGAGTGATTCCTTGTTGGCCAATGCCAGCAGGTGGCCGGCCTTCAGCGCCGCGAGGGTGGGGGCCAGGCCGATGGACCCGGTGATGCCATTGAGCACGACGTCGGCACCCGGGTAGGCGGCGACGCGGGCTGCCGCGGTGGGGCCGGTGAGCAGCTCGGGGCGGTACCCGCTGTGTCCTGCCAGTTCGGCGTGGTCGTGGATGCGCCGGCGCAGTTCGTCCACGTCTCCCTCGGCGAGCGCGACGACTTCGGCGCGGGTGTGGACTGCCTGGCGGGCGAGGAGTTCGAGGTTGGAGCCGCCGGCGAGCGCGACGATGGTGAAGCGCCCGGGGGCCGCATCGGCGACGTCGATGGCCTGCGTGCCGATGGAACCGGTCGACCCGAGCAGGACAATGCGCCGGGGATCGTGCGGGGGAAGTGTGCTGTGCTGCGGCTCGCGGAACTCCATGCCTCCAGTATCGCGCACCGGCGGACCCGCGGCGCACCTGCGGCCGTGCTAGTGGATACCGCCGGGCGGGCCGTCATCGTCCCCGAGGTCCGACCAGTCTGCATCCAACGGCCCGGCTCCCCCGGTGTCGTCGGGACGTTCGAAGGGGTGCTGGATCATCCAGACGATGTCGCGCGTGATGACAGGGCGGACCGGAAAGGTGTCGACATGGAAGATCGTCGGATCCGCCAGGGAGAGACTGCTGCCCTCGGCGCCGTCCTCCCCCGCCAAGGACTGCACCTCCGGGTCGGCCGCCGCGTAGTGCACGGCGAGGGGCGAGCCCAATTCGCCGGCAAGCTGTCCGGCGATGAGGATCCCCTCCGCCCGGTGGCGCTGGGCCATCTGGTCGTTCGAGGCCCCGTCGATGTCATGGGCGTAGAACGCCTGCTCCCAGGCGCGCATCCTCGCCTCCAGCTCCGGGGGAAGTTGGAGCTCGGCATAATCGAGGGGTTCCCACGTCCAGACCGGGCTCTCACCGTAGTCGGCGAAGAGACGGACATAGGGCACACCCTCAAGCGTGCTGTAGGTGGAGTCCAGTTCCTCGTCCATGGGGCCAGTCTGGCAGACATGTCGTCTCGCCGACGTCTGGCTTGGCGCCGCAGTCACTGACTGTAGACGTTGCCGCGAGGGACGCGTGCGAAGACCGGGACGCCTCTAGGAAGGCTTTGGCGCTGGGAGCCCGTGGTTCTTCGCCCAGGAGCTCGATGGCCCCCGGAGGCGATCGCGATCCTGGGCGTCTATGCGGTTCAACGCCCGAACCGCGGCAGGCCAATGCCGGGGAATGAGCGGCACCTGAATTCCTGCATCTCGCACCCACGGCGCTCGCAGTCCGGAAGCATAAAACCGCGAAGATCACGAACCCTGAGGGCAAAGAGAGAGTATCCCGTTTGGGGAACGTTGACCGGGCAGTCTCACGGGCTATCTTCTCGGGAAGATGCGCTGCCATTGTCGAATGCCGTTTCTCCGAGCTAGACGGATCTTGGTGGCACTGCTCCAGCAAGTTCGAATATGGCTTTGCTGTAGTCGTCGGAAAAGTCGGGTCAAGCCCATTTGCGTGGTGTAAGTCGGTTGCCACGTGATTCTTGATGTTGGTTAGGCGCTC
>NZ_BAAAIV010000023.1:0-9463 GCF_039526245.1 Arthrobacter rhombi | reverse complement strand
GCGCCGAACAAACGCTCATTGACTGCCTACGACCACTGAAACCAATAGGAATTAATCATCTAGGGGAACAGCCCCTTTTCCGCCGCCTTCCGCGGGCCGTCTACCGGCCCGTACCGGCCTGCGCCGAGGGGCGGTACACCTGGACGATCGACGGGCGGGGGGCGCTGGCCTCGCCGGGCGCCGGGCGCGCCTCCGAGGGGACGTAGTCCGGAAAGTACGAGTGGATCTCGGAGTAGGAGCCCTCCTCTCCCGGGTGCTGGACGGCAACGTAGACCATGGAGTCGTCGTCGTGGATGACCGGACCGCAGGTCTCGGCGTCGCGGGGGACCGAGAGGAACTGCTCGACCTTGCCGCGGTTCTTGCCGTCGACGGCGACCTTGAACAAGCCGTCGTTGTAGCCGATGCCGTCCGGGGCGCCGTCGGTGGAGATCCAGAGGTTTCCCTCGGAGTCGAACGCGACATTGTCCGGGCAGGAAATCGGGGAGACCTGGTCCGCGGGGAAGCCACTGAAGTAGGTCGCATCGCCCTGGGCGGGATCGCCGCAGAGCATCAGCAGGTCCCAATTGAACCGGGTGGCGGTGTGGTCGCCGCGGCGCTCGGTGATTTCCACAATGTGTCCATCGCGGTTCTCGGTCCGCGGGTTGGCCTCATCGGCCTGCGCGTTGGCGCCGACGCCGCGGTTGGAGTTGTTGGTGCACGCGATGTAGACCTTGCCGGACTTCAGGCTCGGTTCCACGTCTTCGCAACGGTCCATCTTGGTGGCCCCGACCGCGTCGGCGGCCAGACGGGTGAAGACCAGGACCTGCTCGATGCCCATGCCCTTGACTCGGCTCTTGCCGTCCTCGACGAGCGGCAGCCACTGGCCGGAACCGTCGAACTTGCCGTCGGAGGGGAGGTCGCCGGATCCGTCGATCTCGTTTTCGGAGGTACCGGAGAACCGGGCCACATACAGGTCCCCTTCGGTCAGCAAGGTCATGTTGTGGCGGCGGTCGTTCTTGCGGTACTTGCGCTTGGAGACGAACTTGTAGAGATAATCAAACCGCTCGTCATCGCCCATGTAGGCAACCACGTGCCCGCTGTCGGCGACGATGACGTTGGCGCCTTCGTGTTTGAAGCGGCCCAGGCTGGTGTGCTTGACGGGCGTCGAACGAGGATCCTCCGGGTCGATTTCGACGATGTAGCCGAAGCGGTGGGGCTCGTTGGCGAAGTCCTTGCCGCGGGCGTCGAAGCGCGGATCCTCGAGCTCCCAGCCCATGCCGGTGGCCTTGTTCTCCAAGCCATAGCGCTTGTCTTCGACGGAAGTGCCCGGGGTGCGGAAGAAGCCGTTGAAATTCTCCTCGCCGGAGAGGATTGTTCCCCAGGGGGTGGTTCCGCCGGAGCAGTTTCCCAGCGTGCCCTCGACGAAGCGTGCGCGGCGGTCCCGCTTGGTTTTCAGAAGCTCGGATCCTGCAGCTGGTCCGGTCAGCTCGAATTCGGTGTCGAGGGTGATTCTGCGATTCTTGTGGGCCCCGCAGACGTAGTCCCACGGCCCGGCGTTCTTCTTGCGTCGCAGTTCGACGACGCTCAGGCCGACGGCGTTGCGGAAGATGTTCCGGCGCTGGCGTTCCAGCGGCAGGGTCGCCCGTTGCAGCTCGATCACCTCGCGGGAGAGCTCGTAGATGCGCCGCGACACGTTCGGGTTGCCGGAGAAGAGCTGGTCGTCGATCTCGTCGATGTCGTTGGAGAGCCCGTCGACGACCGGTTCGTACTCATCCACCACCTGGTCGACCACCGCGTAGAGCACGGCGCGCGGCCCCAGGGACAGGAGCTCGGGCTCCTCCTGTTCCATGCGGTGCCGGACCTTGGCCAGGTCGGGGGACTCCGCATGCCGGACCGTGACGACGAAGTCCTCGCCGATGTAGACGTGCAGCTCGCCGAACTCGACCTTCTCGACGTCGTCCAGGTAGCGGGCCGGGCGCAATACCAGCAGCGAATGGTCCCCGTAGTGGTCCAGCTTGGCCCGCTGGTGGCCCTTCAGCGTGTCCTCGACGGCCAGCGCGTGCAACCCCAGCTCGCCGGCGACCGCCTGCAGCTCCTGCTCGCTGGGCCGGTAGAGCCCCAGCCACGCCATCCCCGAATGCTCGCGCATCTGCTGCACCGTGTGACCCAGTTCCGCCGGATCCTGCACCCGGTGCCCGTTGACATAGATCCCGTTATCGACAATGGCCATGACCACCTCCAGCGCATAGTCTGCCACCTGCCCGGCGGCCGCGCCCGTTGCCGGTCCCGCCGCGCCGGGGCCCGGTGCCACGCACTACGCTGGGACGGTGGACGAATCGACGCAACCCAGTGCCCCGACCGGTGAACCGCAGCCCGCCGGGGAGGCCGCGGCACCGCCCGAGGTGGGCCTGGGGCCCTGGGAGGGCGAATGGCCCGACGGGGACCAGTGGGATCCGGTCCTGTTGCGCGACGGAGACCGGCGCAACGTCGCCGACCGGTACCGCTACTGGCTGCACGAAGCCATTGTCGCGGACCTGGATACCCGGCGGCACGACTTCCACATTGCCATCGAGAACTGGCAGCACGACATGAACATCGGCACCGTGGTGCGCACTGCCAACGCCTTCCTGGCCAAGGAGGTCCACATCATCGGACGACGGCGCTGGAACCGTCGCGGGGCGATGGTCACCGACCGGTACCAGCATGTGCGCCACCACCCGACCGTGGACGAGTTCACCGCCTGGGCGCGGAAGGAGGGGCTGGAGGTCATCGGCATCGACATTTTCCCGGACTCCGAGCAGCTGGAGACCTACGAGCTGCCGCGCCGCTGCGTGCTGGTTTTTGGCCAGGAGGGCCCCGGGCTGAGCCCGGCGGTGCACGCTGCGGCGAAGGCCACGCTGAGCATCGAGCAGTACGGTTCCACCCGCTCGATCAACGCCGCCTCCGCCGCCGCCATCGCCATGCACGCCTGGATCCGCAGGCACGCCTTCGGCCAGGCGCCCCGCTAGCGGCCCACAGATTCCGTGCCCGGGGCCGCGGCTCCGCCGGCAGGGGAGGGGGCCTGGCCGCGACTGGAGCCGTGACCGCGTTCGAGGCTGATGATGTCGCGCGCAAAGGACGTGGCCAGGAGGGCCAGGCTGAGCGCCACGACAACCTGCGCCGCCGGCTCGGGGACCAACGGGACCAAGGCAACCACCAGGACCACCGCCTGGATGGCTGCCACGACCCTGCGGAATTGGCTGAACTCCAGGTGCCCCCGCAACGCAGGGCGCCACCACGAGAGCGCCACGAACGCATAGCGCATCACGCCGATCGCCAGGACCCACGGCCCCAGGGTGAAGGCCAAAGGCACGCACAGCACCAGCATCAGGGCGGCGTCGGTCTCCATGTCCAGGCGCGAACCCTGGACTGATGCGGTGCCGGTGCGCCGGGCCACCCACCCGTCGACGGCGTCCAGCAGCACCGCCGGGGCAGCCAGCAGCACCAGCCACCACGAGCGGTGCGGGGCCGTGCCGAGGGCGGCGAGGACGACGATCGTGGTGCATCCGCCGCCGAGCACGGCCCGGCTGAGGGTCACCCGGTCCGCCAGGGTGGAGAAGAGCGGGTTGCGCCGCACGACGATCAGCACGGCAACCAGGACGAGTGCCAGTCCGCTGGCCACCGCCGCGACGCTTCCCCATGAGGAGGCCTGTCCGAACTGCACCAGGACAATGCCCAGCCCCACGGAGCCCACCAGGGCGCAGAGCGCATCAACGAGCGCCTGTCGCCGCATCCGGGCCGTCGAGCGGCGCATCGGCATCCTCCGTGGTCGTCGGGTATTGCGTGGCGAGTCTACCGGCGTGGCGCCCGGCGGCGGGGGTTCATGACCGCCCCGGACTGCGGTGTTCCTGGCCGTGTGGGCATAATCGGACCATGGATTCACCGCAGCCGATGGAGAGCACCGCATATTGGACGACCGCGCCCGAGGCAGGCGAACTTCGGCAGGCGCGCTTGCGTCCACCGGAGGGCGGGGAGGCGCTGGTACGGAGCCTGTACTCGGGGGTGAGCCGGGGTTCCGAGATGCTGGTGCACCGGGGCCAGGTCCCCCCGGAGGTCGCCGTCCGGATGAAGGCGCCCTTCCAGGAAGGGGAATTCCCCTACCCCGTGAAGTATGGATACCTATCGGTCGGCGTCGTCGACGACGGCCCGCCGGAATGGGTGGGACACCGGGTGTTTTGCCTGCATCCGCACCAGGACCGTTATGTGGTGCCGCTGGACGCCCTGACGGCGGTGCCCGCTGATGTACCGAGCCGCCGTGCCATCCTGGCCGGTCCGGTGGAGACTGCGCTGAACGCACTGTGGGATGTTCCGCCGTGCGCGGGGGACCGCATCGCGGTCCTCGGCGCCGGGATGATCGGCGCGTCGCTCGCCGTGTTGCTGAGCCGGTTTCCGCTGGCCGGTCTCCAAGTCGTTGACCCGGACCCGGCCAAGCGCGACCTGGCCCGGTCCATGGGCGTGGACGCGGTGGAACCAGGGGCCGCCGACGGCGAATGCGACATCGTCTACCATGCGTCCACCACCGCCGCGGGGCTGGCCCGGGGGCTGGAACTGCTCGGCGACGAAGGCGACCTGGTCGAATTGTCGTGGTTCGGTTCCCAGTCCCCGCAGGTACCCCTCGGGGCCGGCTTTCACGCGCGCCGGCTGCGCATCAGCGCCAGCCAGGTGTCCATGATTGGCAGCGCGCGCCGCCACCGCCGCACCCACGCCTCCCGCATGCAACTGGTCATGCAGCTGCTGGCGGACCCGACATTCGATGCCCTGATCAGCGGGGAGTCGGACTTCGATGACTTGCCCGGCGTCATGGCCGACCTCTCCAGCGGTGTCCTGCCCTCGCTCTGCCGGGCCATCAGGTATCCCGATTCCCCTTCCGGTCGCTAGGGTCGTACGCATGTATCGATTGACAGTTCGCGACCACGTCATGATCGCGCATAGCCTCCCTGATCCGTTCTTTGGCCCCGCCCAAGCGCTGCATGGTGCGACCCTCGTTGTGGAGGTGACCTGGCGTCGCCGCGAGCTCGGGCCACAGTCTGTCGTGATGGATATCGGGGCCGCGTCCTCGATGCTTTCCGCGGTCCTGGAGTCCTTGCGCTATGCCAACCTGGATGAGCATCCGGCCTTTGCCGGCCGGCTGAGCACGACGGAGGCCATCGCCGGGCACATCAGCGAGGAACTGTGCCGGCACTTTGACACCTCGGAGTTCGCCGGCCTGGAGGTGCTCTTGCGCGAGCACCCCGATGCCTGGGCATCCCATGATGTCGACTTCGGGTGAGCCCCGCGAAACGACGTTCGTGGTTCCTGCGGGGCTCACCGGCCCCAGCGGGGGGACGGCGTACAACGAGGCCCTGACGCGCGCGCTCCGGGCGGCAGGCGGCACCGTGTCCGTCTGCGGGGTCGGGGGACGCTGGCCGCGCCCGGGGCAGTCGGATCTCCACGAGCTGCGCGCCACCCTGGCAGGTCGTGCACAGGTCGTCCTCGACGGGATCATCGCCTCGGCGGCCCCCGCGGAAGTGGAGGCCGCTGTCGCCGGGGGGACACGGGTGCACGTCCTGTTCCACCTGTCCCTGCTGGCCGAGGGCAGCGTGCCGCCCGCGGACCGGGCCCGCGTGGAGGCCAGGGAACGCCGGGCCCTGCAGGCGGCTCACACCGTGATCTGCACCAGCGAGTGGGCTGCCGGCGACGTCGTGGCCCGCTACGGTCTACTGCCGACCCGGGTGGTGCCCCCCGGCACGGACCCCGCACCGCTGGCCCGAGGCAGCAACCCACCGCAACTGCTGGTCCTGGCCTCGCTCACCTCGCGCAAGAACCAACTCACCCTGCTGGATGCCCTCTCGGCACTTGAATCACTGCCGTGGCGGGCGATGCTAGTGGGCCCCGGCGCCGCGGAGCCCGGCTATGCACGCCGGGTGCGGCAGCACGCGGCATCCGCGTTCGCTCCCGGAAGGGTCCACGTCACCGGGCCCCGGACCGGCCCCGAACTCGACGCGATCTGGGCCGCGACGGACCTGCTGCTGCTGGTTTCCCGGGAGGAGACCTTTGGGATGGTCGTGACCGAGGCGCTCGCCCGCGGTATTCCCGCGATCGTCGGGGCCGGTACGGGATCGGAAGAGGCGCTGGCCGTTGGAGGGGGTTCGCTACCAGGTGCCGCGGCAGCCCCGAACGATCCGGTCGGCCTCGAAGCGGTGCTGCGTTCCTGGCTCCAGGACCCCGCCCGTCGCAACAGCTGGCGGAATGCCGCCATACTCGCCCGGGATAGAATGCCGACATGGCACGACGCGGCGATCGACATGCTACGAATCCTCGGCCCGTGAGCCGCCCCGAGCGGCCCATTGCCAGTGACTGGCTGGCCCTGAGGCGGCCGGCGGACGAGCGGGCCCGGGAAGCCTCGCGCCCGCTGCTGGATGCGCTGGCCGACCACTTCACCCCCTCCCGGGCGGCGGCTCCGGTACACGTCATCGACATCGGTGCGGGGACCGGCGCCAACCTGGCCTGGCTGGCACCGCGATTGCGGTTCAGGCAGACATGGACGTTGCTGGACCATGATCCCGACCTGCTGGGACTCATCCCGCAACCCGGCGGAGGGCCCGTGGAGCACATCGACCGCGTCGTCGCGGGAATCGAGGACCTGCCGACGCTGGGACGGGACGCCGACGGCCCCGTCCTCCTCACCTGTTCCGCAGTACTCGACTTGCTGGGTATGCCGCAGCTGGAGGGACTCTGCGACTACCTGGTGGACCGGAACATCCCGGCACTGCTCAGCCTCAGCGTCGTCGGGGATGTGGAATTGAGCCCGGTCCATCCCTCGGATGCCCTGGTCAACACGGCATTCAACGTCCATCAGGGGCGCGACGGTCTTGCCGGCCCCCTCGCTGTCGGGCAGGCAGCCGAACGGCTCCGCGCCGGAGGCATGCAGGTGCAGACCGCGGAAACCCCGTGGGCACTGGGCTCCGATGACAGGGACCTGATGGACCGATACCTCCGTGACCGGGCGGAAGCCGTCGTGGAACAGGATCCGGCCCTGGCCTCCCCGGTGGCCACCTGGCTGGCGGACCGGCTGGCGGAGGTGCGAACGGGGCGCTTGCACCTCACCGTCGGCCACCGGGACCTGTTGTGCCTGCCCCCGCACTGAGGGGCGGTCATGGCATGAACCGCCGAAGGATTGCACTGTCCCTGCTGCAGGTCGCCGTCGCGGCGGCACTGCTGGTGTGGGCCGCCCTGCTGTGGGGGAGGGGGCCCTTCGTTGCGGCAGCCGGGGTGCTGTCCTGGCCGGCTTCCATCGGGGCGCTGGCCATGGGGACGGCCGGTGTGGTGGTCCAAGCCCAGCGGTGGAGGCTGGTGGCCCGGGGGCAGGGCATCGAACTGGGCCTGCGCGCGGCCATCGGGCGTTGCTGGCAGGCGGCATTCCTGAACGCGGTGCTCCCTGGAGGGTTGGCCGGCGACGCGGTGCGGGCGGTCGAACAAGGACCGGTGGGCCACGAGCGGCGCCGCGAGACGATCAAGAGCAGCGTCGGCGCCGTCTCCGCCGAGCGGCTCGCCGGCACCTCGGTGGTTTTCCTGGCCGCGGGGATCGCACTGCTGTTCGCCTGGCCCGCGGCCGCGGCGATCGGGTTGCTGGTGGCCGTGGCCGCTGGTGCTGCGGCTTGGCCGTGGCTGCGCCGGCTGCCCCAGAGGGACATCGGCCAGGTGTTGGGGTTGTCGGTGGTGGGATGGTGCGCGTTTGCCGTGATGTTCCTGATGGCCTGCCTCGCGGTGGCACCCCACCTGGCGGCGGGACAGATCCCGGTGCTGGCCGCCATCACCCTGGGCGGGATGTCCATCCCGCTGAATGTTGCCGGCTGGGGGCCGCGGGAAGGCGCGGCCGCCCTGGGGTTCATGGCCCTCGGCCATCCACCGGAGCAAGGCGTGGCCGTGTCGGTGGCCTATGGGCTCCTCGCGCTGGTGTCGGTACTGCCCGGGCTAGCGGTCCTGCTGATCCGCCTGGTGCGAAGTGGCCGACGCCGTCGTCCGCGCCGCGGCGAAATCAAACTCCGTGCAGATGTCCTCGCCCAGGACGAAACGACGCACCGGAGCGGAGAGGGCCCCGGACAGCGCATCGGTTCCATCAAAGCGGATTCCGGGGACACCGTCACCCACCAGTAGGGGTGCGCTGGTGATGTAGAGGCGGTCGAGCACTCCGGCGTGCAGAAACCTGGACACGGTCAGCCCGCCACCCTCAACGAGGACCCGGCCCAGGCCTTGGCCTTCCAAGAGCGCGAGGATGGACGCGGGCTCGAATCCCCGCACCGAGTCCAACCGGTGCACGCTCACGTGCGGCGCCAACGGCTCCGGGACCGCGGTGTCGGTGCCGACCAGCCACAGGGTTCGACTGCTCGCATCGGTGAGCACCTTGGCGGTCCGCGGGATGCGCGCCTGCGGATCCACGACGACGCGCACGGGATGGTTGCCCGTGACGGCGCGCACCGTGAGCTGGCAATCGTCGGCCGCCACGGTGCCTGCCCCCACGAGCACAGCGTCGACCAAAGCCCGCAGGCGGTGCAGGTGCTTGCGATCCGGTTCTCCGGTCACGAAACAGGCATCTCCGGTCCGCGAGGCGATGAACCCATCCAGGCTCTGCCCCAGCTGGCCGATCACCAGGCGCGGGCCGGCCTCGACCAGTGGTCCGTAGCGCAGCAGCAGCGCTTCTTCCTCGGTAGATAGGCTGCCACCCGGGAGGTGGCCCGAGACCAGCACATCCCAGGCATTTCGCCCAGGCGGCGGATCGTGGTGCATTCGGGCCCGCTTCGTGGCGAGATAGCCGGAATTCTCCTGGCGGTCCGCGACGTTCAACCGCACCCGTGACTCGACACCGATGCCGAGTGCTTCCAAGGCCGCCTGTTTGGCGGGGTTCGATGACAGCAGCCGGATCCGTTCGATGCCCAATTCGCGGAGGATCTGGGCGCTTTGGTCGTAGTCGCGGGCGTCGACGGGCAAACCCAGATGGGTGTTCGCGTCCACGGTGTCGATGCCTGAATCCTGCAGGGCATAGGCCCTGAGCTTGTCGATGAGGCCGATGCCGCGGCCCTCGTGTCCGCGGATGTAGATCAAGACGCCACGACCCGCCGCGGCGATGGCTCCCAGGGCGGCGTCGAGTTGTTCCCCGCAATCGCAACGGTAGGAACCCAGGGCATCGCCGGTCAGGCATTCCGAATGCAGCCGAACCAGCGGCGCCGGCCCCCCGCCGGCCGCCGGCTCGCCACGGGTGAGCGCGACATGGTCGACACCGCGGGCATCCCGGTAGCCCAGCAGTGCGAATTCCCCATGTCGGGTGGGCAGCCGGGTGGTCACGAGCCGGGTGACATCAGGCGATTCCCCGGAAGTCCGATATTCGAGATCCATGGATTCAGCCTAGATGAATAAGTCCTAATTCCGCGTGTTTGCAGAATAGACCCCCAGCAATCTCGCTGGGGGT
>NZ_BAAAIV010000022.1:0-1319 GCF_039526245.1 Arthrobacter rhombi | reverse complement strand
CGTCCGGTGGCCGCACTTCATATCGGCGGTCGGCCGGACGCTACACCACCTTATGGGGCACTACTCAAAGTGTAGGCAAGGCAGTAAAGGAATTTTTAGCACATGCTGCGGATCACATGCGTCAAGTGGGGAGATCTGTAGATGCTGAACGTCTAGACAGGAAAATGACAGAAAGGATCGCTGAAACTCTTAGACCAGATTTTACGCGCAGGCAATCTGCGGAAGATCGTCGAACTGATCTCGCTGACGATTTAGAATCAGTCCTTCGGGAACAAGCGGAGGCGCTTGAGCTACTCCAAGATAACGATCGTATAGTTTTCACGGGCCCGGCTGGCTCGGGGAAGACGTATTTGGCTCTTGAGGCGGCTCGCAACTTTTGTGCCGAAGGTTTGTCAGGCTACCTACTCTGCTATAACCGCCACCTAGCCAATTTCCTACGTATGGAATTGGAGGACGTCCCGGGCGTTGAGGTCGGGACTTTCCATTCTATATTTAGGCGGCTCTGTGGTATCCAGATACCGGCGGCCGCGAGCAGCGGCTGGTGGGATCGAGAATTTTTGGACCTGGCCTCAGAAAATATTGTCTTTCAGGCGGATGTCGCACGCTCTTTTTTGATAGTTGATGAGGCCCAGGATGTTTTGCGGAGCGAGTACCTGGATGTCCTTGAGTTTCTCGTCGATGGAGGTTTTGCGGACGGGAGAATCATGGCATTTGGGGACTTTGAGCGTCAGAATTTATACGCCAAAGAAGGTGTCCTGAGCGAATTCGGTCGGAGATCGATGTCGCTGGCGCGGTCTAGTTTAAGCAGCAACTGTCGAAATCTACCCAGAGTGGGTCATGCTGTATCGAGTTTCGGGAATCTTGAGCCTGGATATAAACGTTTTAGGCGACGAGACGATGGCATTTCTCCGCGCTATATTCCGTATGCGAACGATGATGAGGCCGAAAATAACCTCTTGCTTGCCATTAGTGAACTGCAGGAGAGCGGTTTTGAACTCAGAGACATCATGATACTTAGCCCGCAAAAGGATGCTCTAGCTACGCGAATCAAACGGACAAGGCTGAAGAATTCCATGGTTGCTTTTCCTCATGCGGAGGGGAGGGACCTGGCCCAGTATTCAACAATTCATTCTTTTAAAGGTCTTGAGTGGCCGTGCGTCATAGTTACGGACATCGATTCGCGGACCTCTTCCGAGAAAATCCAAGACCTTCTATATATAGGAATGAGTCGTTCCACCGTGCGAACCGTTGTTTGGTCAAGCCCATTTGCGTGGTGTAAGTCGGTTGCCACGTGATTCTTGATGTTGGTTAGGCGCTCA
>NZ_BAAAIV010000021.1:0-3563 GCF_039526245.1 Arthrobacter rhombi | reverse complement strand
TGGGGCTCGGCGTCGGTGAAGGTGCGCCCCAGGTCGCGGGAGACCTGTACACCGGTCGCGGAGGCGATCCAGATCTGCGTGTCGCCGTCCTTGACGACCAGGTCCATGGCGGCCACGTCCTTCGAGGTGGCGGGTTGTTTTTGCCATTGCAGGCCGCCGTCGCTGCTGACATACAGGGCCCCGTCGGGTGTGATGCCCGCTGCCTGGTTGCCGGATATGGCGGTGATCATCAACAAGGGGGCCCCGGGGACCCGGTTCCATGAGTTGCCGTGGTCGTTCGAGCGCATCAGGCCGGACTCCGTGGTCGCCAAGGCGACGTGGCCGTCGGTGGCGGCGGCGAGGTGGTAGGCCGGCACCTGGTCCCCGGCCAGCTCCCAGGAGCTGCCGCCCTTGTTGGTGAGCAGTTGGCCGTCGAAGCCGATGATTCCCTCGTGGGTGGCGGCAAGGGCGTGGAAGTCCGATTGCCCGGTTCGCGATGACGGGGTCCAGTTCCTGCCCCCGTCGGTGGATTCGATCAGCCCCACCGGGTTGGGCAGGTCCACCCCGGGGCCGGGGTGTCCGGAGGCGTACAGGGTCCCGTCGGCTGCGACGGTGAAGCCCATGAGGTCGATCTCGGGGCCGATCCTGGTGGCCGGTTTCGTGGAGACGTCATACAGGCCCTCGTGGGTGGCCAGCAGGACCCTCCCCGAGCCGGCATCCACGTCCATGCCGTGGATGTGGCTGGCCGGGTAGTCGGCGGAGTCGGCCACCGGAACCGAATCGTCCAGCGGGGCCGGGGGAGAGCAGGCCGAGAGCAACAGCGCGCCCGCGGCCAGGACGGCAGCGAACCCGGTCCTGCGCAGGGTCATGACGGGCTTGGGCAAAAGGGGGTACATGGGGGTCCTTTGGAATTTCCTGGGCGCGCAGCCAGTGACCGTGTGGGGCCGGGATTCCGGCCCCACACGGTTGGCTGCGCGGGAGATTGGTGGCCTAGAGGCCGGCGAGCAGGTCCTGCATCTTCTTGATCTCCGCCTGCTGGGTCTTTTTGATCTGCTGGGCCAGGGCGACGGCCTGGGGGTTCTTTCCGTCGGCGATCTCGTCCTCGGCCATCCCGACGGCGCCCTTGTGGTGCTCGATCATTCCCTCCAGGAACATCCGAGAGGCATCGGTGCCCTGGGCAGACTCCAGCTCCTTGAGCTGGCTGTCGGTCATCATGCCCTCCATGCCGTGGCCTCCCATGTCCGATGCGGTGGGTTCGCCCCACGCCTTCAGCCATCCGGTCATGGTCTGGATCTCGGGTCCCTGGGCTTCCTTGATGGTCGTGGCCAGGTCGGTGATCTTGTTGTCGATGCCGTCCTTGGCGAGCATGATCCCGCTCATCTGCACGGCCTGCTTGTGGTGGGGGATCATCATCTGCGCGAACATCGTGTCCGCGTCGTTGTGCTCGGCCGAAACCGGGCTCCCGGCAGTTGACGAGGCCGACTGGGAGGAAGCCGTGGCGGAGCCGGAGGCGGCGGGGTTCTCGTTGCCGGCGCAACCGGCCAGGGTGATTGCTGCGGCCAGGCCGATGGCGGGCAGGAAAAGCTTGCGGTTCATGGTGGTTCGTCCTTCGTTGCTAAGAAAGTGTCTGCAGGTCTGCCAGCCACCAGGCGGTGGCCGACAGATGATGAACCAGGTGCCCGGTGGGCACGGCTGGTCCGCACACGGTTCTAGGTGCGGCTGATGCAGAGCTGGGTCAACGAAGGAGTGGGAACGAGTCGGAATCCCCGCGGGACGCGCGGTGGGCCGCGACGCAGCAGCGTACGCAGCAGCTCGTTGCGCGGTGGAACCAGGAAGGCGAACATCGCCAGGACGATCAGCGAGAGCATGCAGATGCCAGCTGCCATGTCCCCGGCATCGCAGGTGCCGACGCAACCGGCCATCGGCGATCCGTCGCCAATGGCCCCGGTGTGCGCATGAATGTTGGGCAGGTCCGAAGCCGTGGCCAGTGAGGCCACGCTGGCGGAGGACAGGGCCGGTTGGGAATCCGTGTGTTCCCCGTGTCCGCCCATCCACAGGTGCATGCCGATGATGCCCGTCAGGACGGCGCCGAGGCACAGCAGGAGCAGGAAAGAATGCCGGCGGGGTCCGGTCCTCCCTGAATCCATCACATGGGCCATTCTACCGCCCCGGGGAGGGACCGGCCCGTTCATGGCCACGGGCCGGAGACCCGGTTCGTGTCACGGCCCCGTGAGCCATGCCGGTACGCAGTCCTACCCCGCGGGGGTATGGAAGACCGGGGCGCGGCGTTCCTTCGGAACAGCTGCGCATCCCGTCGACACCTCCCCGCAGGCAGGTCTAGCGTGGGGCAAACCAGGCGTGCTCCGCACGGCCTGAACCGGACGAAACCGACGCGCAAGGGAGCAAACCAATGAGCCACATCACCAGCATGCTCGACACGTACCCCAAGGACCTGGGCGGTATCGACCGCGAAAAACTCGCGGACTGCATCGCCGCGTGTTTCGAGTGTGCCCAGACCTGCACCTCCTGCGCGGACGCCTGCCTGGCCGAGGACATGGTCGCCGACCTCACCAAGTGCATCAGGACGAACCTGGATTGCGCGGACGTCTGCGCCACGACCGGAAATGTCCTCTCCCGGCACACCGGCTACGACGCCAACGTCACCAGGTCGGTCCTCGAGGCCTGTGCCGCGACCTGCAAGGCCTGCGCCGATGAATGCGGACAGCACGCCGAAATGCACGGGCACTGCAAGGTCTGCGCCGATGCCTGCCGCCGCTGCGAGCAGGCATGCAACGAACTCCTCGCCGGCCTGGGACGCGGAGCCTCCGAATAAACGGGCCGCCCCGTGAAGGCCGCCACAAGGCAGGAAGGCGCGGCCGTCGCGTTGCCGGGGGCCCGTTCCTAGAGGTCCGTTAGGCCCACCCCTTGCTTGTCCAGGCAGGGCGAGCGCTTTCCCGTGCGGGCACCGAAATCGGCGACGAGCGCCCCAAACCCATCACCAGGGAACTGCTCGCCGGGGTCGACCTGGTGATCACCCTTGGCCGGGAAGCGGAATTGGAACCGATTCCGGGAGCCCTGATGCGGAGCTGGGACATCGATGAACCTTCCACGAGGGGGATCGATGGAATGGAAAGGATGAGGCTGGTGCGCGACGACATCCGGGCCAGGACCACGTGCTTGCTGGGGGAGCTCATCGCGGCCGCGCGGTAGGCGGATGCGCTAACTCCCCATCGGCCTTCCACCCCTCGGGCCCCGCACCGGCACCGGAATGAGATCCGAAAGCCATTGCATCATTGTTGCATTTAATGCAACAATCGAACGATGGCCAACCAACGCGAAATGGGGGAGTCCCCGCTGCATGTGTTGGGCAACGTCCGTCCGTTGGACGAGCCTGCGTTCATCTTCAACGCGATGCTCCAAGGCTGGGACGACCAGCAACAAAGCCGCGGGTTGTCAAGGCAAACCATCGACGTCAGGACCAGTTTCATCCGCCGCTTCTCCGCATACTGCGAGAAGCTACCATGGGAGTGGACCCCTGTGGACCTCGAGGACTTCAGCATCCACGCACTCTCCAGGGCGAGGCC
>NZ_BAAAIV010000020.1:0-75160 GCF_039526245.1 Arthrobacter rhombi | reverse complement strand
CGTCCGGTGGCCGCACTTCATATCGGCGGTCGGCCGGACGCTACACCACCTTATGGGGCACTACTGTAGCGCGGGGTGTTCAGCCCCAGGGCCATCTGGTCGCTGCCGTCGGTGCCGCGCACGGTGAACCGCTCGGTGAACTTGTTGCCCTGGATATCCAGCGTGAGGACGCCGGGCAAGGCGCCGTCGCGTTGGACGGCCGTCGGGTACCCAGCCTCCGTGAGCGGACCGGAGAACCAGTCACCGGCGATGGCACCTGCCGTGAGGTGGGGGAAGGGCAGCTTCTTGATGCCATAGGTGTCCTTCCATCCGGCAGTGGAGTCCCCGGCCCGCAGGTTCTCGAGGCTGTGCGTGTGTCCGGCGACCTCGACCGCCTTGCGCCCCTTGAGCATGGAGTAGATCTCCTTGGCCTGTTTCACCTGGTGCTGGGACAACTCCTGGTCGGCGAAGTCGAGGAGGGGGATGTGTGCCGCCAACACGACGAGCTTGTCCTTCGGGGTGTTTCCGATGTCCTGGCGGAGCCATTCGAGCTGCTGGGGGTCCAGCGACGCCTTGTAGTCACCCCGGGCCGCAGGCAGCTGGGTGGGGTACTCGACGGTGTTCAAGGCGATGACATGGGTCTTGCCGGTGTCGTACGAGTAGTACTCCGGACCCAGATTCTGCTTGAAGGTATCGAAGCTGTGGGCGCTGTCGGTGGCGTCGAAGTCGATGTCATGGTTGCCGGGCAGGAAGCGGGCGGGGCCATTGAGCATGCCGGTCAGTTCACGCGTCTGCGGGTACAGGGACAGGTCGTTGCCGACCACATCGCCGATGAACAGTGCCCCGCAGGAGGTGTAGTCGGTGCGCTGGGCCAGATCGCCGAACGCGCCCTGGCGGGCGTACTCGACTTCCTTCTGGTTGTAGGTCTGGACGTCGCCGCCGATGAGGCAATGCTGTTCGGCAGCAGCGGTGCCCGGGTCCTTGGCCAACGGGAAGTTCACGGCCTTCGGCAATTTGCCTGTGGGTTCCAAGCCGCCGTACTTGAGGTCGGGGGAGCCCTCCGGTAGATGGTGGTAGGAGAACTGCGCGACGTTGTCCTCATCAACCGGGACCTGGTATCCGCGGGGCTGGGTGACGAAGACTGTCATGTTCTCGTAGACCGGCACGGTGTAGCGTCCGTTCGCGTCCGTGGTCGTCACCGTGCGTCCGTTGGAGACCTTGGCCCCGGCGATGCCGCGCTCGCCGCGGTCCTGGTGCGAGTCCTGGTCCCGGTCGTTGAAGACGACGCCGGAGAGCTGCTGGGCGTCATCGGCCGATGACTTCGTGGCCCTGACGACGTCGACGCTTCCGCGGTAGGCCGCATCGGACCACTCGGTCGTCGAGGCTGGTTTTTGCTCGGGCGCGGCGAGGGCCGAGGCGGGAATCAACGACCCCGCGAGGACGACGGCGAGGGCCCCCGCCGTCCGTCGCAGGGAGCTGCGTTGGTGGTGGTTGTCGGGCGGCGTGCTGGTGGTGCTCACGATGAACCTCCGGGGAGTGGGCGTCGCCCGCGTCCGCGGGGCGACCACGTTCCACCGTCGCAAGCTTGCGTGAACCGACGACGACGAGGAGGTCATGGGAAATCATCGACGATACGACCAATGCCCGAACGGTTGGCCAACAACGTTGGGGGGTGCCCCTATCTGCTTGGTCAAGGGTCTGGGCGGAAATTCTCGGGAATCGGTGGCGGGCGATTACGGGCATGCCAATACTGGCCAACGGTGTGGGACTCATTTGCCGTGACTGGCGTGGTGGTGTGTTTCAGGCGGCGAGGGCCACTGGTTCCTGGTAGATGGTCCCGTCGCGGAGCATGGCGAACAGGACGTTGCAGCGTCGCCGGGCCAGCGCGATGACGGCTTGGTTGTGCTTCTTGCCCTCGGCGCGTTTCCGGTCGTAGTAGGTCCTTGAAACCGGGTCGTGCAGCGAGGCGAAGGCCGAGAGGAACAGGGCCCGCTTGAGGACCTTGTTGCCCTTGCGCGAGGGGTGGTCACCGCGGATCGAGGTCCCCGAGCGCCAGGTCACCGGGGCCAGCCCGGCGTAGGAGGCGAGATGCCCGGCGGTCTGGAAGTCCTTGCCGGCGACCTCGGTGAGAATCCGGGCCTCGGTCCTGACGCCGACCGCCGGTAGGGACGTCAGGAGGATGTGAAGAGGGTGGGCCTCCACGAGGAGCTCGACCTGGGCCAGGACCTCGGTGCGGGCGGTGCGGGTCTGGGCCAGCGAACGGGCCAGCTGGGGCAGCACGATGCCGGCCGCGTTGGTGCCGGAAACCACGACGCTCTGTTCATCCAGGGCGGCAAACACGTCGGCGGCCCAGCCCCTGCCGGCGCGCGGCGCGTGCTTGCGCAGCAGGGCCTCCACCCTCGCCTTGCCAGCCCGGCGTAGCGCAGCTGGTGTCGGGTATTTGGCCAGCAGCTCGGGCATCGCCGGGTGGTCCAGGTGTGTTCCGATGACCCGTTCGAGGGCCGGGTGGATCTGGGTAAGCAGGCCGCGGATCCGGTTGCTGGTCACGGTGGCCTGCTTGGCCAGGTCGTCGTCGAAGCCGCAGAGCATCGCCAGTTCTGCGACCTGTTCGTCGCCGACGAGGATGGAGCGCAGGGTGTGGGGCATGGTGCGGGCCGCTTCGGCGATGATGTAGGCGTCCCGGGCATCGGTCTTGGCCTCTCCCGGGTGCAGGTCTGCGATGCGGCGCATGGCGAGTCCGGGCAGGTAGCCGACCATGATCCCGGCGGCCTGGGCGACCGCGACGGGCAGGGCCCCGATGGTCGCGGGCTGGTCAACGACCAGCAAGGCCTTCCCGTGCCGGGCCAGCTTGGTGATGATGGCCTGGAGCTTTGCCTCGTCCTGGGGCAGGGCCTTGTCCAGCAGCTTCTTTCCGGCCCGGTCCAGGGCCACTGCGTGGTGGTTGGTCTTGCCGACGTCGATGCCGATGAAGACATCGACGTTTTCGTGTGAGGGGATCATCGTGTGGCCTTCCTTGGGACAGCACATTCCTGTGGGTGGGACGGTGCTGGCATGTCCTGCGGCTCCAAGGCTCGGCATCCACGTTACGGCCGATATTGACGGTGGTTCCCCGCCTGCATCCGGCCCCTATTAGCGATTTCCCTGGTGCCTATCGAACCCCGGTGACAACACCCCCCGGATCATTGGAGACTGGGGGAAAGAATCAATGCCGGGGCCGACAGGCCAGCAACCCCAATACTTGCTCAACTAGGGGCTGCTAAGAAGGTAACGGGGGACCTGTCATGCGGCGGCCGGGGTCGCCGGCAGATCAGTGGCGGGCGACGATTCCTGCCAGGCCGGAAACGACGCCGAGCAGCCGGGCCGCGCTGAATTCCTCCGGGCGTCGGACCACGTCCATGGCGGCGCCGTAGATCACCGCCGCCAGGACCGAGCGCAGGGCTTCCGGCTCCACGCCGGCCGCCTCGGAGACGCGGGCCGCGACGGGCTCCATGCGTGCTGCGTAGGCATCGAGTGCGGTGTTGATCGGGGTCCGGAATTCGTCGGCATGGCGGGCGAAGTAGAACTGGAAGATCAGGTCGACTTCGCCGCGCTGGTTCTGCAGCCCCTCGAGTTCCTCGGCCATCATCGCGTTGAGGGCATCCTCGGGACGCTGGCTGTCACCAAATCCCGGCGGTGGCCCATCCAGGGTGGTTTCCAGCAGGCGGGTCAGCAATGCGTGGAGCAGGCCTTCTTTTGAGTCGTAGTAGAAGTAGACCAGCCCGATGGACAGGCCAGCCTCCGCGGCCACGGTCCGCACGGTCACCGACTCCACGCCTCCGTGGAGCGCGACCGCCTTGGCGGCGCGGATGATGTCACTGCGGCGCTCGCCCTCGGGCTTCTTGATTCCCACCATGGACCTACAGTATCGGCTGGCCGCCGGAAGATGGTTGCATCATATCGAACCGTAGTTCAATATAAGACCATGGCTTCCATCACCTCCACGACCTCCCTGGCGGGTACCGCGACCAATGCCGCGGACTCCCCGGGCCAGGACGCGCCCGGCCGCCTCGGCGGGCACCTGGCGGGGCTCGTTGCATCCGCCGGCAAGCATGGCTCGGCCACCATCCGCAGCCCCTTCGACGACGCTGTCGTCGGCCGGCTTCCGCTCTCCAGTGACGAGGACGTCGAGCAGGCGTTCCGGAGCGCACGTGCGGCGCAACGCGACTGGGCCGCACGGCCCCTGGCGGAGCGGGTGGCCGTGTTCCGCCGGTTCGCGGAACTCGTCATCGACGAGCGTTCGGCCTTGCTCGACGTCATCCAGCACGAGACCGGGAAAGCACGCCTCAGTGCCTTCGAGGAGGTCGCCGACGTTTCGCGGTGGGCCAGCCATGCAGCGCATGCCGGTCCGGGATACCTGCGCGAACGTCGCCGTCCCGGCGTCTTCCCGGTCCTGACCCGCACCCATGAACGCTTCGTGCCCCGCGGGGTCATCGGCACCATCACCCCGTGGAACTATCCGTTCACCCTGCCGGCGGGAGATGCGGTCCCCGCCTTGTTGGCGGGCAACGCCGTCGTCCTCAAGCCAGATTCCCAGACGCCGCACACCGCCCTGTTCGCCTTGGAACTGCTGCGCCGGGCGGGGCTGCCCGCAGACCTGATGCAGATCGTGCTGGGTCCCGGATCCCGGATCGGCCCGGCCATGATCGAACGGGCCGATTTCATGATGTTCACCGGTTCCACCGCGACCGGCAAGACGGTGGCCGAGGGGTGCGCGTCGCAGCTGATCGGGTTCTCCGCCGAGCTGGGTGGCAAGAACCCGATGCTGGTCCTCGCCGATGCCGACGTGCAGCGCGCCGCCGCAGGTGCCGTGAACGCCTGCTTCTCCAACTCCGGCCAGCTGTGCATCAGCATCGAGCGGATCTACGTCCACGGCGACGTCTGGGATGCCTTCGTCCCCGCCTTCCTGGAGCGTGTCCGGGCCATGCGGTTGGCCCCCGGGCTCGGATGGGACGCGGACATGGGCTCGCTGATCGGCCCCGACCAGCTGGAGAAGGTGTCGGACCACATCCGCGACGCCGTCGACCACGGGGCGAAGGTCCTGGCGGGCGGGAACGCGCGGCCGGAGCTGGGCCCGTACTTCCATGAGCCCACCGTCCTGGCGGACGTCCGGCGGGGCATGGCCGTCGCCCGGGAGGAGACCTTCGGTCCGGTGGTCAGCCTGTACCCGGTCGACTCGGACGAGGAGGCCATCGCGGCAGCCAACGACACCGAATACGGTCTCAATGCCAGCGTCTGGTCCCGGGGTCGTGGCGCCGCAGTGGCCCGCCGGCTCCAGGCCGGAACCGTGAACATCAACGAGGGCTACGCCGCTGCCTGGGCTTCGCATGCCTCGCCCATGGGCGGGATGAAGGCCTCCGGGATGGGCCGCCGCCACGGGGCCGAGGGCTTCCAGAAATTCACCGAACCACAGACCATTGCCGCCCAACGGCTCCTCCCGGTGGGCGGACCGCCCGGGATGGGCCACGAACGCTGGTCGCAGGCCCTGTCTGCCGGCGTCCGCATCCTCAACCGCTTCAGCTGAACTAGGAGAATCCATGCGCCACCCCTTGAAGAATGAAACCGTCCTGATCACCGGTGCCGGCAGCGGCATCGGCCGGCTGATGGCCCTCGGCGCCGCGCGCCGCGGTGCCCGGATCGTCATCTGGGACCTGAACGGAGCCGCCGCCGACGCGGTCCGCGACGAGATCCGGGCCACCGGCGCGAGCGCCGAATCGTTCGTCGTCGATGTCTCCGACCGCGAGGCAGTCCGGGCGGCCGCCGCGGAGACCGGGCCCGTGGACGTGGTGGTCAACAACGCCGGCGTCGTGACGGGCAAGCGGCTCATGGACGCCTCGGACGAGGCCATCGAGCGGACCATCCGGATCAACGTGTTGGCCCTGTACTGGGTGACCAAGGCGTTCCTGGGTGGCATGATCGAACGCCATCACGGCACCGTCGTGACCGTGTCCAGCGCAGCGGGCCTGGTCGGGGTGGCCAAGCAGACCGACTATTCCGCCAGCAAGTTCGCAGCGCTCGGTTTCGCCGAATCCCTGCGCGTGGAGATGGACAAGGAATCGGCGGGCGTGAACTCCCTCGCGGTGTGCCCGTTCTACATCGACACCGGCATGTTCGAGGGCGTGGCCACGAAGTTCCCGCTGCTGCTGCCGATCCTCAAGCAGGACTACGTGGCCAACCGGGTGCTGGACTCCATCGAGGCCGGCAAGAAGCAGCTCATCATGCCGCGCGCCGTCCACGCCCTCTCGCCGGCCCGCCTGCTGCCCGTTCCGCTCTTCGACAAGATGGCCAATTTCCTCGGCGTGAACAACACCATGGACCATTTCGTGGGCCGTCGTTCCGCACCCGCAGAGGGGAACCAGGTCGGCACGCGCTGACCGCCGGGGAGGCGCCAGCCCTTGACAGGTGAGTAATTACTCACCTATTAATGGTGCATGGGCGATCTCTTCAAGGCACTGGGCGATGCGAACCGCCGGGCGCTGCTGGACGCCCTCAAGGAGGAGGACGGGCAGTCGCTCGGCCGTCTCGCGGAACGGTTGCCGCAGATGACGCGGTTCGGCGTGGGTTCCCACCTGGCCGTGTTGGAGGACGCCGGGCTCATCACCACGATGAAGTCCGGGCGCCGCAAGCTCCACTACCTCAATGCCGTCCCGCTCGTCGAGATGCAGCAACGCTGGCTCTCGGAGTACACACGCGACGCGGCCGCCGGCCTGCTCGCGTTCGGACACGACGTCGAGGAACACCCCATGACCCGCAGCGATCCTGCACCACGCCCCACCACCATCTACGCCCTTCACATCCGGGCCGGCATTGACCGCGTCTGGGAGGCGCTGGTGGACACCGGCACGCCCCGGCCCTGGCTATACGGAACCACCACGGATTCCTCGTGGTTGCCCGGCACCGCCTACACGCAGGCCAGTGGCGGATTCACCCTGATCGGTGGGGACGTCCTCGACGTCGATCCGCCGCGCCACCTGCGCCTGGGCTTCGACGCCCAATGGGACGAGGCCACCGCGGCGGAGCCCGCGGGCATCATCGACTACCTGCTGGAGCCGGTGGACGACGGCGGATCGGTCACCCTGCTCACGGTGACCCTCTGGGATCTGGTGGGGGAGAGTGCCGCCGCCGCGGAACGCGATACCCCGCAGATCTACAGCTCGCTGAAATCCTGGTTGGAAACCGGCGAGGCGTTGTAGCCGGGTCGCCGGACCATGCCTCAGGCAACAACGCCTCGGGTCGCCCGCCCGGCGTCGTCCAAAAGCCAGCCGACCCGCTTGGGGTAGGCGAGGGCCACGGTGCTTTCGGCAAAACGGATGTCGGGGATCCGTTGCGTGAGCGCCAACTCGATTTCCATCACCTCCGACACCGACCGGAGCCAGATGACGAACGTGAAGTTCGTCGTCCCGGTGGTCGAAGCACACAGCCGGAGGTTCGGAAACCCCCGGAGGACCTCGGCCGCCTGCTCATGTTGGCCGGGCGGAACCCGGGCAAACCACTGGCAGCTGACCGGGAAGGCCGAATCCTGCTGGGCCAACTCGCACCGGAAGGACAGGACGTTGCCGGCCAACAGGCGGTTGAGCCGCCGGCTGACCGTGGTGGGGTGGACGCCCAGTTCTTGGGCGATGTCGGTGGCGCTGGCCCGGCCGTCGCGGACCAGGCACTCCACCAGGGGACCGTCGGCTGGCACCAGGGTGTAGGGCTGGCCGGAGGCGGGCGGCGCGAGCGACTGGAAGGCTGCCTGCTGCTTGCGGTTCAGGGCGTCGAGCCGCCAGGCGTGGCCTTCCGAATGGACCCGGGTGCAGATGGAGGCCTCGTATTTCGTGACGCCCGGAATGCCGGCGATCCGCGGGACCACCTGGCTCCCCAGGGCCGCGAGTGATGCGGTTTGGACAATGAGCATGAGATCCCGGTTGCGCGCCGATTCGAGCACCGAGACCACTTCGCGCATCGCACAGAGCCGGCGGGTGACCTCGTCCCGATCGGCCAATGTGCACTCCAGGTCGAAGAACGACAACGTTGATTCCATGGACGTGCTGATCGTATTGGCGGTCACCCAGGACAAGCCGGCGGACCGCAATCGCTGCCAACGGGCGGCGAGCGTCGTGGGGTGGGAGTCGAGGATCCCCGCCGCATCGCTCCAGCTCACCCGGGGCGCAATCTGCAGGGCGTGGATCAGTTCCAGGTCGTCTTCCGTGACGTCGATGATGGGGACTCCAGTGCAGTATTCGTGGACAGGGTGCTAATGCGATGCAGTTTTCCTGTGATTTTTGAACGAAACTACAGCGTACACATACGCTCATCCGGACTGAGACACACATCACCGTTAGGACTGCCGCATGTCGTACCTCGAGACCGCCCACCAGATGAAGCCGGAGCTGATCCGGCTGCGTCATGCGCTGCACCAGGAACCGGAGATCGGGCTCGATCTGCCCCGCACCCAGGAGCGGGTCCTGGCCGAACTGGAGGGGCTTCCCCTCGAGACCACGCTGGGCCGGGGGTTGACGTCGATCGGTTCCGTGCTGCGCGGGACCGCCCACCCGGACGCGGCGCAGGACGGCGACGGCGATCGCCCGGTGGTCTTGCTGCGCGGGGACATGGATGCCCTGCCGGTGCAGGAGCGGACCGGCGTGCCGTATGCCTCCACCGTCGACGGGGCCATGCACGCCTGCGGGCACGACATGCATACAGCGATGTTGACCGGTGCCGCGCACCTGTTGGCCGCGCGCAGTGACCGCCTTCCCGGCGACGTCGTCTTCATGTTCCAGCCGGGCGAGGAGGGCCTCAACGGGGCAGGACACATGATCGACGAGGGCATCCTGGACCTGGCCGGCCGGCGGGCCGACGCGGCCTTTGGCATGCACGTTTTCTCCGGTCTCGTCGACCACGGCACGTTCCTGACGCGTCCGGGCATCATGATGTCGGCCTCCGACACGCTCATCGTCACGGTGCTGGGTACCGGCGGCCACGGCTCGGCCCCCTACAAGGCCCAGGACCCGATCGCCGTGGTCACCGAGATGATCTCGGCCCTCCAGGTGGCGGTGACCCGGCAGTTCGACATCTTCGACCCCGTGGTCATCACCGTGGGACTGCTGCGCGCCGGGACGGCATCGAACGTCATCCCCGACTCCGCCTACTTCGAGGCCAGCGTCCGGACCTTCTCGGCGGCCTCCCGTGAGCGCCTCCAGGAACTCGCGCCCCAGCTCCTGGGCGGGATCGCCCGGGCGCACGGATTGGACGCCGACGTCGAATTCCGTCCGCGCTACCCGGCCACCATCAACAACGACGACGAGGCCCGGTTCGTGGATGCCACCGCCAGCGAACTGTTCGGGCGCGATCGCACGCTCAGCATGAAGCAGCCGCTGGCGGCCTCGGAGGATTTCTCCCGGGTCCTCCAGCAGGTACCCGGAGCCTTCGTCGGTCTTGGGGCTGCCGTACCCGGCGCCGATCTGGACACCGTCGAATTCAACCATTCACCCCAGGCGATCTACGACGACGGGGTCCTGGCCGACGGGGCTGCCCTCTATGCGCAGCTGGCCGAGTCCCGCCTGCACCAGTTGGCTGCGGATTCCCGCGGGCGGATCACCGAAAGCGCGGGCACGAAATGAGCACGCTGACCACCAAGCGCCCCGGCGGGATGGACCGGTTCCTCTCCGGGGTTGAACGGGTCGGCAACAAGCTGCCGGACCCCTTCATGCTGTTCCTGATCCTCTTCACGCTCACCGCTGTAGTCTCCACGGCCATGTCGTGGGCGCAGGTCACTGTCCAGCTTCCCGGCAGTGATGAGGCCACGGCCATCAAGGGGCTCTTCACCGCCGAGGGCCTGACCTGGCTGACCACCAACATCGGCACCAACTACCTGGGGTTCCCGCCGTTGGCCACCGTGCTGCCGATCCTGCTGGCCGTGGGTGTCGCCGAGAAGTCGGGACTGCTGGCCGCCTTGATCCGCAAGGGGTTCGGCTCCGCCCCGCGCTGGGCGCTGCCCTACGCCGTGGGCGTGGTCGGCGTGACCGGATCCATCATGGCCGACGCCGCCTTCGTGGTCATCCCGCCGCTCGCGGCCCTGGTCTTCAAGGCCGCCGGCCGGCATCCCGTCGCCGGGCTGCTGGGTGGTTTCGCGGCCGCCGGTGCAGGCTATTCCACCAACTTCCTCGTCACCAGCCTCGACGCCCTGTTCTCGGGGATCACGACGGCGGTCACCGCGTCGATGCCCAACGCCGGTGCCGTGGTCACTCCCGTCTCGAACCTCTTCTTCAACATCGTGTCCTCGTTCATCCTGATGCTGTTGGCCGGGTTCATCATCGACCGGATCCTGGAACCGCGTCTGACCCGCCAGGGAGTGCCCACGGAGCAGCGTGACGCCGAAACCGGCGAGGTCGAGGAGTTCGGCACCCTGGACCCCGAGCTCACCAGTGCTGAATCGCGGGCTCTGAAACTCGCAGTGCTGTCCGGGCTGGTGCTCGCCGTGGTCATGGTGGTCGCCGCACTGGTACCCGGGTCACCGTGGCGCAACGAGGATGGCGGTTTCCTGCCGAAGTCGCCCCTGCTGCAGTCCATCGTCTTCATCGTGTTCTGCATGTTCACCCTCCCGGGCCTGGTCTACGGGAAGATGATCGGCACCATCAGCACTGGCAGGGACGTGCCCCGGGTGATGGGCGAGGCGGTCCGCGACATGACCGGCTTCCTGGTGCTCGCCTTCATCCTGGGGCAGTTCATCGCCCTGTTCAACTGGTCGGGCATCGGCCAGTGGATTGCGGTGGCCGGGGCCGGCGGTCTCGAATCGATCGGCCTGACCGGCTACCCGGCCATCATCGCCTTCATCATCCTGGCCTCTGCCCTGAACCTCTTCATCATCTCGGGGTCTGCCATGTGGACGCTGATGGCTTCGGTCTTCGTCCCGCTGTTCGTGTTGCTGGGCTACGAACCGGCGTTCATCCAGGCGGCCTTCCGGGTCGGCGACTCGGCAACGCAGGTCATCACGCCGCTGAATCCGTACATGATCGTGCTGCTGACCATGCTGCGCAAATACGAGCCGCACGCGGGCCTGGGCACCCTGATGGCGCGCATGCTGCCCTTCGTGATCCCGTTCTGGGTGGCCTGGGTCGGCGTCCTGAGCGTGTTCTTCTTCCTGGACCTGCCGCTGGGACCGGGGAACGGGATCTTCCTGCCCCGGTAGGGCCCGCCCCCTGCGGCGCCGGAAAAGCGCCGCAGGGGGATCTGTTGGCTACCATGTCCCCATGAATGACGTGATGACGCTGCGGTTCCTGGCAGCACCCACCGACGTGTCCGAGGACGGGGTGACTGTGCAGGCCGGTCGCGTGCTCGAATGGATCGACAAGGCCGGGTATGCCTGCGCCGTGGGCTACAGCGGCGGCTACTGCGTCACCGCCTACGTCGGCAACGTGCACTTCACCCGCCCCATCCACAACGGCGACCTGATCGAGGTCACCGCACGCATCGTGCACACCGGGCGCAGCAGCATGCAGGTGGTGGTCACCGTCGATGCCGCCGACGTCCGCGAGCGGGTCTTCCGCCCGGCGATGGACTGCATCCTGGCCTTCGTGGCGATGGACGAGCACGGCCGGCCCACACCGGTTCCGCCGTGGCGCCCCTCCGACCCGGAGACGGAGCAGCTCTCCCGCGGTGCGGCCGAACGCATCGTGGCCCGCTCGGCCATCCGCGACCTCATGCGCGCCCAGGAGTACACGGACGCGGGAACGACGCCGCGGCAACAGTTCAGGTTCCTGGCGTCACCGGCCGTTGTGAACTGGGGTGGCAATGCCCATGGCGGGATCGTCATGCGGTGGATCGACGAGGTGGCCCGCGCCTGTGCGATGGGCTGGTGCGGCGACGACGCCGTGGCCGTCTATTCCGGCGGAATCCACTTCCTGCATCCGATCCACATCGGCGACGTCGTCGAACTCGAGGCCCGGCTGATCCACACCGGGCCACACAGCATGCACATCGCAGTACACGTCAGGGCCCGCGACCCACGGTCAGGGACCTGGCGCGAGACCACGCAGTGCATGACGATCTTCGTGTCGCGGGACGAGCAGGGGCGGGCCGGGGCGGTGCCCCAGCTGGTTCTCCGCACCGACGAGGACCGGCGGCTGGACGAACACGCCACCGAACTGATGCACCGTCGGGCCGAGTTGGAGCCACTGCACTTCGCCACCGAACGGAAGTACTGAGCCACACCGTCCGGGTGGGAGGGTGCCGACAGCAACGGGACGTG
The DNA here is from genome assembly GCF_039526245.1 of Arthrobacter rhombi. NCBI lineage: Bacteria > Bacillati > Actinomycetota > Actinomycetes > Micrococcales > Micrococcaceae > Arthrobacter > Arthrobacter rhombi. Next base: position 62,916 of record NZ_BAAAIV010000020.1, on the reverse strand, counting down.
GAACGGGTCGAACCCGTTCCACGTCCCGTGGGCGCTGATGACGACGAGCGTCAGGCGGGGGTGTGCCCCGCTCCGCTGGTCTCGTTCAAACGGGCCAGCAGCTCGGCGAACCGCTCGACCTCTGCCTGGTCCCAGGTGCCCAGCCGGTCATAGAGCAGCCGGCGTGACTCGGCGGTGGTCACCTCGAATTTCGCCCGGGCTTCCTCGGTGATCGAAATCAGCTTCGCCCGGCCGTCGTTCGGGTCGGCGGTGCAGGCCACCAACCCGAACTCGCCGAGCTGCTTGATGGTCCGGCTCATCATGGCCTTGTCGGTCTGCAGTTCCTCGGCCAATTCGACCTGCTGGCGTGCGCCGTGGTGGGACAGCAGGGTCAACACCTTGTAGCCGGTGGGCTGCAGCTCCGGGTGGATGGCTGCCGCCCGGTTGCGGATACTGGCACGGGCCGAGACGATCAACGTACCGAATTGCTGTTCGACCTCACCGATCGCCTCGGCCATGGCCTGGCTGAGTCCGGGAGGCGCCGGAGCGGATTCCGGGGCGCTGGCCGGAGCGGCGAACGGGTCGGGGAGATGCGTCATCTCAGCCACGAATCCCGGAAGCCGGGGTGTCCGGTGCCAGCCGGGCATCGTCGTCGTTCCCGGGTGCCGGGGCCGATACGACGGGGAGGGCGTCGGTGTCCAGCGTCGGGGTCACCGCGATGGTGGCCTCGCTGACCTCTGCCAGATGCAATTCGGCTGCCTCCAGCTCGGTGGTGGCGGGAGCCGCGGATCCTTCGGTTTCGGTGGCTTCGGCCTCGGCCCGCTGGTGGCGGGTCTGCGTGCTCAACGCCAGGTTGGGCAGGAACACGACGGCGAGGATCGTCAGGATGCTCAGAGGTGCCGCGACGGTGAAGATGTGCGCGACGGCGTCCCCGTAGGCCGCTTCGATGACCACGCGCACCGGTTCGGGCAGCGAGTGGACCGCAGGGATGTTGCCGCTGGACAGGGCCGCGGCGACGTCCTTGCCACCGGCGCCGAGGGAGGCGATGGCCGTCTTCAGATCGGCCGCGCGTTCGCCCATCAGGTCGGTGACCTTGGTGGCCATGATGGCACCGAGGACGGAGACGCCGATGGTGCCGCCGAGGGAGCGGAAGAACGCGATGCCGGAGGAGGCCACGCCGATTTCTGCTGGGGTGACGGCGTTCTGCACCACGAGCACGAGGTTCTGCATCACCATGCCCAGGCCCGCGCCCAGGATGAACATGTAGGCCGAGACCAGCACGAAGTCGGTGTCGAAGTGGATGGTCCCCAACAAGTACAGGCCCGCCAGCTGCAGCACGGAGCCGACGACCATGTAGGCCTTCCACTTGCCGCGGCGGGAAATCATGGCGCCGACGACGGTGGAGACGATCAGCAGCCCGGCCATCATGGGGATGGTCATCAGGCCGGACTGGGTGGCGTTGGCGCCACGGGCCAGCTGCATGTACTGGGCGAGGAAGACGGAGGTGCCGAACATCGAGACGCCGACGGAGATGGAACCCACCACGCTGAGCGTGAAGCTGCGGTTCTTGAACATGGTCAGCGGGATGATCGGCTCGGCGGCCTTGAACTCCGCGATGACGAACGCGACGAGCGCGATGACTGCGCCGCCGACCATCCAGGCGGTGGTGGCGCTGGCCCACTCGAAGTCCTTGCCGGCCAGGGAAACCCAGATCAGCAGCAGGGCGACACCGGCGGACAGCAGGACGATGCCCGCGTAGTCGATGCTGACCTTGCGCTTGGCCAGGGTCGGCAGGTGCAGGGTCTTCTGGATGAGGACGATGGCGACTGCGGCGAAGGGCAGGGCGATGAAGAAGTTCCAGCGCCAGTTGATCGAGTCGGTGATGAAGCCGCCGATGAGCGGTCCGCCGACGGTGCCCAGGGCCATGACGGCACCGAAGAGGCCCATGTACTTGCCACGTTCACGCGGGGAGATGATGTCCGCCATGACGATCTGGCTCAGGGCGGTCAGGCCGCCGGCGCCGAGCCCCTGGAAGACGCGCATGGTGATGAGCATCGTGGTGTCCTGCGAGAACCCGGCGATGGCCGAGGCGATCACGAAGATCAGCAGCGAGAGCTGCAGCAGCACCTTGCGGTTGGTCAGGTCAGCGAGCTTGCCCCAGATGGGGGTGGAGATCGTGGTGGCCAGCAGCGTGGCGGTGACGACCCAGGTGTAGGCGGTCTGGGTGCCATTGAGGTCGGAGAGGATGACGGGCAGCGACGTCGAGACGACGGTGCCGGCGAGGATCGAGACGAACATGCCCATGAGCAGTCCAGTCAGGGACTGGATGACCTGCCGGTGGGTCATGCCGGAGTCGGACAGCGAGGCCGTCCGCTCCGGGGTGGAAACTGAAGACAAGGGGGCTCCAAAAAAGAGGGGGGAGATGGTTGATCTGGGTCAACTATATGCGAAATGGTTGCCTAGGGACAACTAGTTTCGACGTGATCTGTCTCGCACCCGCGGGGTTCAGCGACCCAGGGCCACCGCGCAATACGTCTGCCGGAGCAGGATGAGCTCCAGGTACACCGGCTTGCCCTCGGCCACCTGCTGGGTGATCCCGTCGACCTCGGATTTCAGTGACCTATAGGTCCCATAGGAGGTGCCGTTGGCCGAGCCCACGGCTTCCACGACGGCCGCCAGCACCCCGTTGACGGTGAGCGGGTCGTCGGCCCGATCGGTGAACAGGATGTCGGACAGGGCGCCGCACGCCGTCTCGGTGGCGAATGTCCTGGGGATCCCGGTGGCCCGCGGGGTGGAGGCGATGCGTGACCTCCAAGTGGTCGCCGTATCGTCCACCGTGGTGCCGGCGGCGTCGGCATTCTTGGCGATCCACCGACTGACATCGTCCGAGCCGGTGCCCAGCTGTGTCGCGATCTCCTGGGCCGCCACCTTGCCCTGGACCGCCACCTTGCCCGGGCCACACCCGGTCAGGGCGGCGGCGAGCACCAGGGCTGTGGCGGCAATTTCCTGCTTCATGATCGTCCCCGATCCCGCGCCGATGGGGTCCCAGTTTGATCCGCGCCGGCCGGGTTGTCGAGCATCTGTCCGGGCACCGGGTCCATCGGCGGGGAGCGCTCCTACAGCACCTTCGCGAGGAAGGCCCGGGTCCTGTCCATCTGCGGGTTGGCCAGCACATCGGCCGGGGGACCCGACTCGACGATGGCGCCCTCGTCGAAGAAGTGCACCGTGTCGGCGACCTCCCGGGCGAAACCCATCTCGTGCGTGACCACGACCATGGTCATGCCCGCGTGGGCCAGGGCCTTCATAGCCTCGAGCACCTCGTCTACCAGCTCCGGGTCCAACGCCGAGGTGGGTTCGTCGAAGAGCATGATCTCCGGGTCCATGGCCAACGCGCGGGCAATGGCGACCCGCTGTTGTTGGCCGCCGGAGAGCTGGTGGGGACGCTTGTGCGAGTGCTCGGCCAGCCCCACGCGATCGAGTTCCTCCAGCGCCCGGGTGCGCGCCTTCGCCTTGGAAAAGCCGCGCACCTCCAGCAGGGCGCAGGCGACGTTCTCCTCGGCGGAGAAGTGCCCGAACAGGTTGAACCGCTGGAACACCATCCCGATCCGCGAGCGGAAGGCGGCGAACTGCTTCGTGTTCCATTCGTAGTAGCGTCCCTGGCGGAATTCGTACCCGACGTGCCGACCCTCGACCAACAGGGTGCCGTCGTCGTACGTCTCCAGCGCATTCAGGCAGCGCAGGAACGTCGATTTTCCCGAACCCGAGGGGCCGACGATGCAGCTGACCTCCCCGGAAGCCACGGTGAAGTCGACGCCGGTCAGCACCTGGTGGCTGCCGAAGGACTTGGTCACCCCCTGGGCCTGGACGTGCAGCTTTCCCGGGGCCGCGGCGCTGGAGGCGTCGCGGATCCCCTCGGCGGGCTGGGCGTTCATGAGAGGTCCTTTCCTGCGGTGGCGACATCATCGTCGCCCCGCGGCGTGGAGGTCTTCGATGCGCTGACGGTCTTGAGCAGCATGCCCGGCTTGCGCACCAGGCGCACCGCGTCGGCCCCGTAGTGCGCCTCGAGCTTGGATTGGAAGAACGTGGCGATCGCGGTCATGACCATGTACCAGAGCGAGGCGACGATCAGCAGCTCCATGATTAGGTTGTTCTGCTTGTAGATCTGGCTGGCGTTGGTCATCAGGTCGTTGCCGGCCACGACGTAGACCAGCGAGGTGGTCTTGAGCATGGAGATGAACTCGTTGCCCGTCGGCGGGATGATGATGCGCAGCGCCTGTGGCAGGACGATCTTGCGCATGCGCTTGCCCGGCGTCATGCCCAGGGCGTAGGCCGCCTCGGTCTGCCCGGTGTCGACCGCCTGGATGCCGGCACGCACCGTTTCGGCGAAATAGGCCGCGAGGTTCAGCCCGAGCCCGAGCAGGGCTGCGGTGAAACCGGTCATCACGTCGTTCGTGTTCCACAGGTACCCGATGTTGGTGAAGGGGATCTTGATCACCAGCGTCGGGAACAGGAAGGCCAAGTTGTACCAGAAGATCAGCTGCACCAGCACGGGGGTGCCGCGGAAGAACCAGATGTAGAGCGTGGAGAGCCAGTTCAGCACCGGGTTGGCCGAGAGCTTCATGATGGCCAGGACCACGCCGAGCACGAGCCCCAGCACGGTGGCCAGGACGGAGATCATCAGGGTGATCCAGATGCCGTCGATGATCTTGGGGAAGAACAGGTACTCGGCGACCTTCCCCCACCGGATGTTGGGGTTGGTGGCCATCGTGAACGCGAGCCAGAAGAACACGGCCAGCGCCAGCGCACCGAGGATCCATCGTTCACGGTGTTTGAGGGTGACGACCGGGACGGTGGTGCCATCCGGTCCGCTGAGTTGAGTCGGCCGGTGGTTGCGGCGTGTTGCCGGACTCATGGAATCCCCCTACTTCCCGTCGTTGACGGTCGCGGTCTCAAGTGCCATCTTCTGCACGTTCCAGGCCTCGAGGATCTTGCCGTAGCTGCCGTCGTCGATCAGCGACTGCAACGCCTTCTGCACCGCCGCCGAGAGCTCGGTGGAGTCCTGCTTCATCGCGATGCCCCACACGCTCTCGTCGCCCGGGATGGCCACGGCATCCAGCACGTCCTTGGAGGTCTGGGCGCGGTAGGCGGCGACCGGGTAGTCGTTGATGCCGGCATCGGCACGGCCATTGCGCACCTGCAGGATGGCGTCCTGGTCACCGGTGAACTTCAGGATCTTCACGCCGGCCTGGTCCGCTGCCTTGCAGTCCTTGTCGAACTGCTGGGCCAGGGCGAGCGAGGAGCCGTTGTCGACGACGGAAACGGTTTTCCCGCACGCGGTCATCGGATCGCCCAGGCCCGCCGGGTTGCCCTTCTTGACCACCCAGCCGTTGCCGGCCTGGACGTAGTCGACGAACGAGACGGTCTCGCGGCGCTCGGCGTTGTCGGTCATCGAGGACATGATGATGTCGTACCGGCCGGTGGTGATGCCGGGGATCTGGGCGTTGAAGTCCTCGTTCTTGATGCTGATCTTGACGCCGAGCTTGTTGGCGATGGCCCGGCCCAGCGACGGGTCGACGCCGATGAGGGTCTTGCCGTCCTTGGCGAAGAGCTCCATCGGCGGGTAGCCCTCGGAGGTGGTCATGCGCAGGCCCTGGGTGCGCACGGCATCGGGCAGCAGCTTGGCCAGTTCGGCGTCGGGCTTGATGGCGTCGATCGTCTGGGCCGCGAGGTCCTCGGTCGGAGCAGGGGCGGCGGAGAAGGCCGACGGGTCGGCGGCAGCTGCGTCGTCGTTGCCGGACAGTGACTGGCCGCCGCAGGCGGTGGTGGACAGGACCGCCACCAGGGCGGCCGAGGCCAGTGCCCCGGTGCGGATATTGCGGATGAGCGTGCTGTTCATGGTGTTCTCCTCGGTGCGGGTTCGAGCGGTGATGGGTGGGTCAGGAGTCGTTGCGGTAGCGCAGGGTTCCCCCGACGGCGGTGGCCGTCACGGGTAGATCGCGCAGTTCGCGGGGATCGATGGCATAGGGGTCCGCGGCCAGGGCGGTGAAGTCGGCGAGCATTCCCGGTCGCAGGCGGCCCTTGAGGGCTTCCTCGCCGGAGGCCCGTGCGGCCCCGGTGGTGAAGCCCGCGATCGCTTCGGCGACGGTGACCCGTTCGCCGGGTTGCCAGCCACCGGCGGGTTCGCCGTCGTGGCGTTGGCGGGTGACGGCCGCGTGGATGCCGTGCAGCGGGTTGGGCAGTTCCACCGGCGCGTCGGAGCCGAAGGCCGGCTGCGCGCCGGCGTCGATGAGTGAGCGCCAGGCGTAGGAAGCCAGATTGCGGCCCGCCAGCAGAGTGGAGGCGAGCGGTATGTCGGTGGTGCAGTGGGTGGGCTGCATGGAGGGCACGACGCCGAGCCTCGCCACCCGCTGGACATCTTCCGGACGCAGGTGCTGGGTATGTTCGATGCGGTGCCGCAGGGGCTGGCGGACGGGCAGCGAACTGTCCGGCAGGCCGGGCGCGGCATCCAGCGGGTGGCGGACGAGGTCCTGGTAGGCGTCCAGCACCAGCTGGTTGGCCCGGTCGCCAATGGCATGGGTGGCCACGGCGATCCCGGCGCCGGCAGCGCGGCGGACCAGGGCGAGCAATTCGAGATAGGGAGTGACCTCGATCCCGGTATTGCCGTCCTCGCCGGGAAAGGGGTGGCCCATGTGGCTGCTGTGGGAACCGAGGGCGCCGTCGGAGAAGAGCTTGACCGGGCCGGTGCGCAGCCAGGCATCCCCGTCGCCGGTCGCCCAGCCCGCGTCGATGGCACGCTCCAGGGAGGTGGCCGGGATGGACTTGTGCACCCGCAGCTGCAGCTTCCCCTCGGCGCGCAGGGACGCGTAGGCGGTGCGGCATTCATCGCCGTCGAAATCATGGACGCCCGTCAGGCCGGCGGCGAGCAGCCGGTGCTGGGCGCGGTCGAGCTGGGAGCGCAGGTCGCCGGCGGCGGCACCATGCATGATCTGCTCCAGCGGTGCGTGGGCGGATTCGCGGAGGATTCCGGTGGGTTCGCCGTCCGGCCCGCGGACGATCTCCCCGCCGATCGGATCCGGGGTGGCGGCATCGATCCCGACAGCGGCGAGGGCTGCCGAATTCGCCCAGACGGTATGGCCGTCGACGCTGGGCAGGGCCGCCGGGTGGGAACCGGTGGCCGCGTCCAGGGCCGCCCGGTCCGGCTGGACGGGGACGTCCCAGGTGTTGAAATCCCACCGTCCGCCGAAGATCCACGCGCCCTCCGGCAGAGTGGCTGCGTGGGTGCGGATCCGCTCCAGCGCGTCGGGCAGGCCGGTCACCCCGCGCAGGTCCAGTGCCGAGATCTCCCGGGCGTAGTTGGCTGTGTGGATATGGGCGTCGGTGAGCCCGGGGATGACGGTGGCACCGCCCAGGTCGACGGTCTCCAGGGGGCCGGTGGCGTGGGCGCGGAGTTCGTCCGGCGATCCGACGGCAAGGATCCGTTCACCGCGCGCCAACAATGCCGTCGCCCGGGGGCGGCCCGCCCACTGGGTGTGGAACGTGGCGTTGACGTACAGGTGTTGCTGAAGCATTCCTAATCCTCTGTGGAGATCCGTGCGTGGATCTGCAAGGGGTCCCCAGCGGTTTCCAGCACCATTTGTTGGTCGTGCCGCTAACTCTAAGGGACGAATGCCCAGCATATGATGTGTGTCACATGACTGTTTAACGCGCTGAGTTCAAGGACTGCTAATGCTTAATCTGACGCACTTGCGAACGCTGGCCGAAGTCCTCCGGTTGGGTTCCTTCACCGCTGCCGGGAACCGGCTGGGCTATACGGCCTCGGCGGTGTCCCAGCAGATGTCGGCATTGGAACGCGATACCGGCATGCGGCTGTTCGTCCGCAGTGCGCGCAGTGTCCAGCCGACCCAGACGGCGCATGCGGTGGGCCAACACGCGCTGAAGCTGTTGCGCGATGTCGAGGGGTTGCTGGCTGCGGGGGCGGCCGCCCACGAGTCGGGGATTCGGGAATTGCGGGTCGGCGTCTTCCCCTCGGCGGCAACCTTCGTGCTGGCGAAGTTCCTGGAATCGGCGGACTGGATCGAGTCAGGTGCGCAGCTGATGATCTCGATCGGTGAGCCCAGCGCCGTCGTGCCAGGTCTTCGTACCGGAGGTGAACTCGACGCGGCGCTGGTCTACCAGGTGGGGGAGTCGGGCCTGGTCCTGCCGCAGGGGGTCACGCGGCACTGGCTCGCCGACGACGCATTCCGGGTGGTGGTTCCGTCCGCGGTTGGCCATAGGGAAGACCAGCGCATGGAGCTCGATGAGGTGGGCGCGATGCCCTGGATCATCCACCAACGCGGCTCGAGCGATGCGAATGTGGTGGACTCGGTCCTGGCGAATGCGGGCATCCATCCGCGCATCGTCGCGTCCAGCGATGACTTCAACGCCACCTTGCGCCTGGTCGCTGCGGGGCATGGGGCGGCGATGGTGCCCCAATTGGCCATGACCGCCCGCCCGCCGGGGGTCGTCGCCGTCCAGGTCCCCGAGCTGCAACTCTCCCGCAAGCTCATGGCGTTGTGGTCGGAGGACGCCCCGGCGGACCTGGTGGAGCGCCTCGTGGAGGGCTGTGGACTGCTGCTACTTGGTGGGTAGCCGTGCTCCGTTCACGAAGGAGGCAGTTTTCGAGGCGGTGCGATGGAGCCCCTGGAGATCACGGCTGCTTCGAGATCCGGCATCGGCCCCGGCGTTTTGCCTTCTATGCGGTCGACGATTCGGCGTCCTGCCTCGACACCCATCTCGTAGACGGGCTGGCGGATGACAGTCAGCGGCGGTGTGGTGAGGAGCGTCCACGGGAAGTCGTCGTACATGACGAATGAGCAGTCCCCGGGGACGCTGAGGCCGCGATCTATCAAGGCGCCGAAGAGGCTTTGCGCGATCATGTTGTCCGAGGCGACAAACGCGGTCGGCGGCTCCGCAAGAGTTAGCAGGAAGTCAACTGCAGATTCCACTGCGGCCGGATCAACGGCGTTGAGGCGCACTAGGGCGGGATCGAGCCGGAGGCCAGCGTTGGCCAGCGCTGCTTCAATCCCGCCGATGCGTTGGGAGACCGGTGATTGTCCGAGGTCTTTTCCGGGGGCATAGGGGGTGGTGCTTCTCAGGCTGGAAATATAAGCGATCCGTTCATGGCCCGCATCTATGAGTTGCTGTGTGGAGGCCGCAGAGGCCGCCTGGAAGTCCACCGAGATCAGATCCGCCTCGATGCCGGGTGCGCCCCGGTCGAAGAGCACGAGTGCACGGCCCCTCGCCTGTGCGTCCCGGAGATGGTCGGACGTCTCGGCTGAGGCGGGTGCAACAATCAGTCCGTCTACGCGCATGTCGAGCAGGGCGCGCACGGCTTCCTGCTCGGCAGCGAGCTGCTCGTCGGAGTTGACGAGCATGACGTTGTAGCCCCGTTCCCGCACCGCGTCGCTGATGCCGCGGACAACCCTTCCGAAGTAGGGGTTCTCGATGTCACCGACGACGACGCCTACCGTATGCGAGCGACCGGTGTTCATGCTTTTGGCGACGTGATTGGGGTGGTAGCCAAGCTCTTTGGCGGCTGCTTGGACGCTGGTCAGCACTGCCTCGCTGACGGAGCCGTATGCCCCAAGGGCTCGGGCCGCCTGGGCCTTGGAGACGCCCGCCCGGCGGGCGACGTCGGCAACGGTTGCGTCCCGTGCAGGGCCGGGCTTGGTCATCGAGTTTCGCTCCAGGGGTTGACGGGTGGTGTTCTGCATCACTAACCTCATCATCATATCCCGAGAGTGAGACCGGTCTCACTCGCTCAAGAAAGAGACCGGTCTCATTCCATGATCAGAATGGAATCCAGCATGAGAATCATCTCCCGACTCAAGACGACCGCGTTGGCCGCTGCCGCGGCCGGCTCGCTGCTGCTGCTGACGGCATGTGGCGGCGCATCGGCAGGATCCCAAGCCCAGGACAACCCCTACGATCTGATCACCCCTGGCCAGATCCGTGTGGCCAGTCTGGGCGACGCGAAACCCTATACATTCACGGACTCATCCGGAAAGTTCACCGGGTTCGATGTTGAATTCTTCACGGATGTGGCCCACCGCGTGGGTATCGACGAAGTCGTGTTCACCGGGCAGGATTTCTCTGCGATCCTCCCGGCGGTGGCGAACGGACAATTCGACGCAGGCGTAGCGGCCATCGGCATCACGCCCGAGCGGAAGCAGACAGTGGACTTCTCGGACGGCTACCTGGCCGGCTATCTCACCGTCCTCACACGTAAGGACACCGGGATCAAATCCGCCAAGGACTTGGCGGGCCATCGTCTTGCAGTCGTGCAGGGAAGCCTCCAGGAGGCGTATGCGGTCAAGCACTTCCCGCAAGCCAATTTGGTGCGATTCCCCGACAACAACACAGCGATCTCGGGGCTGAATAGCGGTGCAGTGGACGCCCATTTCCTCGATTACGAAGCTGCCAAGGACTACGCCAAGAAATTCGATCTTCTCAGTGCAGCCGACATCCCATCCTTCGACGCCCCAGCCGGGTTCGCCGTCTCCAAGAGCAACCCCGAACTGAAGAAGGCCCTGGACAAGGCCTTGCACGAATCCATGGAGGATGGAACGTGGAAGAAGCTCTACGAGAAGTGGTTCCCCGGCTCGCCGATGCCCAAGCAGTACCTGCCCGGTGGCGGAAAGAACTAACCGATGGATGCCCTCGAAACCCTTTCGCGGACCTTCCTGGACTTCGGTGCCATGGTTCAGGTCCTGCCGCAACTCATCCGAGTCGGTCTGCTCAACACCCTGATCATTTCGGTGTCGGCTACCGTCATCGGCATCGTTCTCGGGATGCTGCTTGCCATTTGCAGCATTTCTCCAACCCGTTGGCTCAGGCTGCCTGCACGGGCATTTACAGATCTCTTCCGAGGCCTTCCGGCCATCTTGACGATATTGCTCATCGGGCAGGGATTGGCACGCTTCAGCCAGGATCTCTTCGGTCCGAGCCCGTATCCGCTGGGAATCTTTGCCCTCAGCCTGATTTCCAGCGCCTACATCGGTGAGATTTTCCGGGCAGGGATTCAAAGTGTGGAAAAGGGACAACTTGAAGCTTGCCGTGCGCTGGGGATGGGATACGCGAGGGCCATGGCCCTTGTAGTGGTTCCGCAGGGTATCCGTAGGGTTCTCCCGGCGCTGGTCAACCAGTTCATCGCCATCATCAAGGACTCCTCACTGGTCTATTTTCTTGGGTTGCTCGTTGGCGAGAGGGAATTGTTCCGGGTTGGCCAGGATGCAGCAGTCCTGTCGGGAAACCTTTCGCCGCTTGTCGCGGCAGGCGTCTTCTACCTCATCATTACCGTGCCTCTGACGCACCTGGTCAATTTCATCGATGAGCGCTTCCGGAGCGGACGCCGGAAGGCGACACCGCCCACCAGTGGATTGAAGGAAATCGAGGAAATGGACAGTGGCTTAACTGTCAACACACCGGCTGGAGTTGGTCACTAATGAGCACGAAAACTCGTCTTGACGTAGAACATGAGGTCCCCGAAACTGGGGCGCCCTTCCGAGGTGCTTCGTTGGAACTGAAGAACCTCAGCCTCGCCTACGGGCAGATCCCGGTCGTTCGGGACATGAGTCTTACCGTCCGCGCCGGAACCACGACATGCATCATCGGGCCTTCCGGATCAGGCAAGTCCACGCTCCTCAGGGGTGTAAACCGCCTGCACGAACCCACTTCCGGTGACATCCTGGTTGGAGGACGCTCCGTGCTGGGAGATCCGCCGGACGCATTGCGCCGACGCGTGGGGATGGTCTTCCAACACTTCAATCTCTTTCCGGACCATTCGGCATTGGATAACGTCGCACTGGCGCCGTGGCACGTTAAAGGAAAGGGCAAGAAGGCTGCCCGCCAGCTGGCCATGGAGAGGCTTCGGGATGTCGGTTTGGAGGAACGGAGTGACCACCGGCCACGGGACCTTTCGGGCGGGCAGCAACAGCGTGTGGCCATCGCGCGAGCGCTGGCGATGGAACCTGAGATCATGCTCTTTGATGAGGCGACTTCGGCTCTCGACCCCGAGCTGGTCAAAGGCGTACTCGACCTGATGGCCGGCCTCGGTGCCAACGGCATGACGATGCTCGTCGTGACCCACGAAATGGGGTTCGCCAAGAAAGTTGCCGACCAAGTCGTCTTCATGGATGAGGGGGAGGTGGTCGAAGTCGGCGAGCCGGAGCGACTCTTCAACGACCCCCAGTCGCCACGTTTGCAACGCTTCCTCTCGGAGGTGCTCTGATGGGCCCTGGCAGTAGGGCGGTCAAGGCTGCCGTCATCGGATACGGCGTCTCAGGGAGTGTATTCCACGCTCCGTTGATCGCGGCCCATCCAGAATTCATTCTGGCAAGCATCGTGACCGCGAATCCGCAACGGGAGGCGAGAGCCCGCAAGCGACACCCAGGGACTCCGGTATTTCCGGACCTACCCACATTTGTGGCGGCAGTGGACAACGGCCTCGATGTCGACGTCGTCGTCCTGGGCACCCCGCCGAAGGGGCATAAGGACCAGGCGGAACTGCTGATGCGCCGGGGCATTGGCGTCGTTGTCGACAAACCGTTCACTCCGAGTGCTGCCGAAGCCCGGCAGCTGATGGAAACGGCTCGGACGACGGGAAGTCTCCTGACCGTCTTCCAGAACCGGCGGTGGGATGGAGACTTCCTCACCGTGAAGCAATTGGCCGCCCAAGGCCAGTTGGGCAAGGTGCAGACCTTTGAATCCCGATTCGAGTGGTTCTCGGCGCGTTCTGGAGGTTGGAAGGATACAACTCCAACGGATCGTGGCGGGGGCATCCTCATGGATGTCGGTAGCCATCTGGTCGATCAGGCCATAGAGCTCTTTGGCGTCCCGATCGAGTACTCGGCAGAACTGGTGCGGCACGCCCCAGATGAAGGGCCAGACGAAGACGGGTTCGTGTCGATGCTCCATGTCACGGGGGTGCGATCGCGACTATGGATGAACTCGAAGACGCCGGCAGTGGGGCCGAGATTTCACATCGTGGGCCGTGATGCCACCTTCACCAGCCAGGACAAGGATCCGCAAGAGGCACAACTCGCCGACGGCATGGTGCCTGCTGCGCGGGGTTACGGCATCCACGCACGAGCACGGGCCACGCTCACCACACCAGAAGGTGCGCGCCCGATCGACCTCGCGGCAGGGGCCTACCCGGAGTTCTACGACCGGCTCGCCGCTGCGTTGCGCGGAGATGGTCCGCTCCCTGTTGACCCCGCGGAATCCACCCGTGTGCTGGAGATCTTGGAGGACATCCACATGCGTCACCACGTCCGGCAGTCCCACTGATCAGGGCACAACGTTGACCCAACTATTTGAATTCGAAGGAAACACCATGAAAGAAACTTCTCCCGTCAAGAACGTCATCGTCGTCGGCGGCGGCGCCATCGGCGTTTCAACCGCAGTGCATCTGCTCCGGCAAGCGGTGGACGTCACCTTGGTCACCGAAGCCGGCCTGGCCTCCGGGGCGTCCGGGCGGTCCCTGTCGTGGCTCAATTCCGCGGGGACCCGCACCAAGGAATACCACGAGCTGAGGATGGCAGGCATTGAGCGCTACCGAGTGCTGTCGACGCAGTACCCGAATATCGACTGGCTGTCGTTTGGGGGCGGGCTGTTCTGGGATGGAAACTCTGCGACAACCGGGCAGCGTCACGAGGCCGAGTCGGCCCGGGGCTACTCATCGTTGCTCCTGGACGCAGCGTCGGCGGCCGAAACGGCGCCGGGCGCAAACCCCGAGGCGATTCCTGATTCTGCCGTCTTCAATGCCGCTGAAGGGTGGGTTAGCCTGCCCCACCTCATCAGCCATCTCATGGAGGAATTCTCCCGCCGGGGAGGGCGCCTGGTTCTCAACGCAGGGCGGGCCGAAGTTCTCGTTGAAGCAGGGCGTGCCGTCGGGGTGACCACCGAGACGGCCGGAAAGTTCACGGCAGACGCGGTTCTGGTGGCTTGTGGACCTCAGACCCCTGAAGTCGTTGCACCTCTTGGTGTCCATATCGACGATGCATCACCGGTCTCCATGCTGGTCATCACTGAGCCCGGGGATCACGAGGTCCCCCCGGTCATGAATACGCCGCGGGTGGCTTTGCGCCCCAACCCGGGGGGAACCCTGGCTCTGGATCATGACTGGTATGAGCAGGACATCACCGAACACGCCGATGGCTCCTACGACATTCCCCGGGCGGTTGTGGACGAACTTGTCCAGGAAGCGTCGAAGGTTTTGCACGGGGCGCCCCAGCTGGCAGCAGCGTCATGGAAGATCGGGCGGAAGCCCATCCCGGGCGATGGGGAACCCGTCTTCGGAGAACTCGAGGGGGTGCCGGGCTGCTTCGTGGCCTTCACCCACTCTGGCGCTACTTTGGCGCTGGTTGCCGGTGAGTTGCTCAGCAAGGAAATCAGCGTTGGTGTCCGACACCCGATGCTTGAAACGTTCCGACCCGAACGTTTTGCCCGACAGGAGCGCCGTACCGCCTGAGCGATCGATTGCAGCTGGCCGGGCCGCAACTGCCTCAGCGCAGGGGCCCGGCCAGCTCCACCCGCGGCAACGAGGCGAGCAGTTCGCGGGTGTAGGGATGTTGCGGGTCGTTGAACACCTGGTCCGCGTCCCCCTGCTCCACGGCACGGCCGCCCTTCATCACCAGGACCCGGTCGCTCATGTGGTGGATGACGCCCAGGTCGTGGGAGATGAACAGGTAGCTCAACCCCAGGCGCTGCTGCAGGTCGGTGAGCAGATCCAACACCTGCGCCTGCACCGAGACGTCCAGCGCTGAGACCGCCTCGTCGAGCACGATGACCTCCGGGTCCGGGGCCAGCGCGCGGGCGATCGCCAGGCGTTGGCGTTGGCCGCCGGAGAGCTGGAGCGGATGCTTGGCCAGATGCTCGGAGGCCAGGCCGACGGCGGCAGCCAGTTCCACGATCCGCGCCCGCCGTGACGCCGCCGTGGTGTAGTCGCCGGCGTCAAGTGCGTCGAGCAGGATCCGCTCGGCGTTCCAGCGCGGGTCGAAGGAGCCCAGCGGGTCCTGGTAGACGGCGGTGACGGTCCGTCGACGGGGACGGCGTTGGGCAGTGCTCAACCCGGTCCACGCCTGCCCATCGAGCAGCACCCGCCCGGCGTCCGGTTCCAGCATGGCCAAGGCGATCTTCGCCGTCGTGCTCTTGCCCGAACCGGATTCGCCGACGATGCCCAGCGTCTCGCCGGCACGCAGCTCGAAGGAGACATCATCCACGACGGTGCTGCGCCGGCCATCGGGTCCCGGGTAGGTCTTCACCAAATGCTCGGCGCGCAGAACGGCGGGCGCGTCGGCACGGCGTTCGATCCGTTCCCGGCCAACGCTGCCGGACAGTGCTTCCCGGCCGGCGCTGGTCAGCGGGACGCCGCGGGTGTGCGAGGAGGGAACGGCGTCCAACAGCGCCCGGGTGTATTCGTGCTGCGGGTCGCCCAGGACCTGGGCCACGGGGCCCTGTTCGACGATCGCCCCGCCCTGCATGACGGCCACGTGATCGGCCATCCGGGCGACCACCGAGAGGTCGTGGCTGATCAGCACGATCCCGGTTCCGCGGTCCTTCATGCCGGCCAGCAGATCCAGCACCTGGGCCTGGACCGTGACGTCGAGGGCGGTGGTCGGTTCGTCGGCGATGACCAACGCGGGATCCAGGGCGATGGCCGAAGCGATCAGGGCCCGCTGCCGCAACCCGCCGGAGAGCTGGTCCGGACGCTGGAGAGCGCGCAGTTCCGGCTCGGGGACCCCGACACTGGCCAACAACTCCAGGACCTTGGCCCGGCGGGTCGCGGGGTGTGTGGCACCGTGCAGGCGCAACGATTCCTCGATCTCCCGGCCCACGGGCCGCAGCGGGTCCAGCGAGACCAGTGCATCCTGCAGGATGAAACCGATGTCCGCCCCGCGGATCCGCCGCCAGGAACGCTCGGGTCGGCGCAGCGCCTGGTGCCCGGCCACCTCGAGGCGGTCCGCATCCACCTGCGCCCCGGCACCGGGCAGCCCCACCAAGGTGCGGGCGGTGACCGACTTGCCGGAACCGGATTCCCCGACGATCGCCAGGCACTGCCCGGCCTCCAGGTGCAGGGACACGTCCTTCACCACGCGGGTGGTGCGCACGGCGCGCCCGCGTCCGGCGGTGAAGGACACGTCCAGATGGTCCACGGCGAGCAGCCGGCGCGGTGCAGGAACCGGGGGAGTGGGGAGGGTAGCGGAGGTGGTCTCGGACGGGATGGCGGTGGTGGTCATGGTCGTGCCCCTTCGAGGTTGGATTGGAGGAATCGGCCCAGCGTGGTGCAGGCCAGTGCCAGGGCCACGATGGCCAGCCCCGGCATGACCTCCAGCCACCAGGCGTGGGTGATGAACAGGCGGCCGGCGTCGAGCAGGGCGCCCCATTCGGGGGAGGGCGGGGCAACGCCGAGCCCCAGGAACGCGAGCCCGGAGGCCCACACGATCGACTGGCCGACGCCCAGGGCGACCACGGCGACCAGCGGCCGGGTGGCATTGGGCAGCAGGTGGCGGCGCAGGATCCGGGCCCGGCCGTGGCCGAGCGCATGGGCCGCCTCCACGTAGCCGGAGGTGCGCACCGAGAGGACCTGGCCGCGGATCATGCGGGCATACCCGGGGGCCGTCCCGAGCCCGACGGCGATGATCTGCGTGGTGACGCTGGGCCCGTAGATGGTCACGAACAGCATCGCCAGCAGCAGCACGGGGAACGCGAAGAGCACCTCGAGCCCGCGGTTGACCAGCCCGTCGACCCAGCGGGCACCCAGCCCGGAGGCCAGGCCCAGGACCACGGCGATCGCCACGGCCAGGGCGGTGGCGCCGAGGCCGATCAGCAGCGATTCGCGCGTCCCGTAGACCACCCGGGTATAGAGGTCGCGCCCGGATTGGTCGGTGCCGAACCAGTGCTGCGGACTGGGGCCCTGCAGCGCAGCGCCGAGGTCGATCGCGAACGGATCGCCCCCGGTGAGCAGGCCGGGCGCCAGGGCGGCGATGACGAAGAAGAGGACGACGGCGGCGCCCACCAGGGCGCCGATCGGCACCCGGGGCAGGGAGGCCAGCCGGACGCGGCCGGTGGCGGCCCTCAGGGGTTTCGGGATCTGGAGGGTGCTCATGCGGTTTTCATCCTTGGGTCGATCAGGGTGTAGGCGAGGTCCACCAGCAGGTTGGCCACCACGTAGATGACGGCCACCAGGATCACGACCCCGCACACGACGGGCAGGTCGCGGCTGTTCACCGCGGTGACCAGGACCTTGCCGAGGCCCGGGCGGGAGAAGATGTTTTCCGCAATGACCGCCCCGGAGAAGAGGGCGCCCATCGCCCAGCCGCTGAGCGTGATGCCCGGCAGCACGGAGTGGCGCAGCACGTGGCGCAACCTGACCTGGGTGTCTCCCATGCCGCGCATGCGGGCGGTCAACGTGAACGGCTGGTCCAGGGCGCTGGCGAACTCGCTGCGGATGGTCTGGCCGAGGAATCCGGCCAACGGGATGCCCAGCGTCAGGGCCGGAAGCACCAGGCTGGCGAACCCGGTGCCGCCGACCACGGGGAAGGCCCCCAGTCCCAGGGCGAAGACCACCAGCAGGATCACCCCCAGCCAGTACTGCGGCAGGCCGGCGGCAAAGGCCTCGAGGGAGGCGGCCAGCGAGGACAACCATCCGGCCCGCCGCACGGTGGCGATGGTGAAGATCGTGGCGATGACCCAGGCAACGGCCAGGGCCGAGAACGTCAGGATGATCGTGGGGAGCACCTGGTCCCCGATGACTTCGGTGACCGGCTTGTAGAGCTGGTAGGACATGCCCAGGTCCCCGCGCACCAGGCCGGCCAGGAAGTGCAGGTACTGCGCCGGGAGGGCGTCGTCGAACCCGTATTTGGCGTTGATCGGGGCCAGCTCGGTGGCTGTGCGTTCCTGGGTCTGGCCGGTGAGCTGGTTCAGCAGCAGTGTCGCGCGGTCCCCGGGCAGCAGCGCCTGGATGAAGAAGGTGAAGGTGGCCGCCGCCCAGATGACCCCGAAGGCCGAGAGGATGCGGATCCCGGTGCTGCGCAGGAACACCAGGGCACGGCGGGGCGGCTCGGCCGGCAGGGGCGCGACGGCGGGATCCGGTGTGGGGTGGTGGATGGCGGTATCTGGCAAGGTGGTGGTCATTCTGACTCCGTGAAGTAGGCGTCGTGGAACACGGGTTCGCCCTGCGAGGCCTCGAGCCAGAGGCCCTGGAGGTCGGGACGGCTGGCGATCGTGGAGGTCTGGTCGTAGAGGCCCACGGCGACCGCCTCGTCGCTGAGCTGCTGCTGCGCCTGGGCGTAGTAGCGGTTGGCGTCGGCGGTGGTGCCGGCCGAGAGTGCGTGGCGGATCGTGGAGACGATGCCCGGGTTGTTGTAGAACGTGGTGTTCGCGTTGTTCGGCTTCGCTGCGGTGGTCTCGCGGAAGTTGATGTAGAGGATGCCGGAGTGCGGGCTGGTCCAGTAGCCCAGTTGGGCGTCGTAGCTCCCGGGGACCGAGTACGTCCCGGAGAAGAACTCCGACTGGTTGACCGGGTGCAGGTTGACCTTGATGCCCGATTCCTTGACCTGGGCCTGGAGGTTCTGCAGGGCGGTGGCCCCCTCCTGGGTGACGATCGAGTTCAAGCCGAACACGATGTCCACCGACAGCTCCTTCCCGTCCTTCGTCCGGGTGCCGTCGGCGGCCCGCCCGGTCCACCCGGCGACGTCCAGCAGCGCGGCGGCCTTCGCCGGGTCGTGGGGGTAGTCCTGCGCGACGGCCGCGTTGTACCCCGGGGTGGTCTGGCTGACGTACCCGTTGCCCTCGAACGGGACGACGCCCAGGAACGCCGAGTCCACGTTGGCCTTGCGGTCGGAGGCATAGGCGAACGCCTGGCGGACCCGGCGGTCGGTGAACGGGCCGTGGACGGTGTTCAGCGACAACGTCACCGGCCGGCCCGGCGTCACGTACTGCTGGGCGTTGAACCGGGAGCGGGCGTCGTCGAAGTCCACGGTGGGGACCTCGCCGATGGCGTCGGATTCGTCGCTGACCAGGGAGCCGTACCGTGAGGTGTTGTCCTGGACGAACGACCAGACGACGTTGTCCACGTAGGCGGGCCCCTGGTGCCGGGCGTTGGCCGGGGCGGAGTCGTAGGAGGCGTTGCGGTGCAACGTGATCGATTCGCCGCGCTTCCATTCGCCGACCGTGAAGGGTCCGGAGCCGATGGGCGCCTCGCAGTTCTGCTGCTCGGTGCGTGTGCGCAGGGCGGTGGGTGACTGGATGCCGAAATAGCCTTGACTCAACGCCGAGAGCAGCGGACCGTAGGGCGCCTTCAGCCGGACCCGCAGCGTGGTGGCATCGACGGCTTCCGCCGAGGAGTAGTAGTCGCCGATGTGGGCCTGGACGGTGCCGTTGCCCCCGCCCATCCAGAAGTCGAAGTTGTCAGCGACGGCCTGGGCGTCCAGCGGCGTCCCGTCGGTGAATTCCACGCCCGGCTTGAGCTTGAACGTCCACGTCTTGCGGTCGGGGGAGACGCTCCAGCTCTGGGCCAGCCAGGGGACGATCGTCCCGTCGTCGGTCTGGCTGACCAGCGAATCGAGCACCTGGCGTGAGAGGTAGGCCTGCTGCACCCAGCCGCCGTACACGCACGGCACCTCCTGCAGATGGGCGTAGCGGATGGTGCCGCCGTCGACCTTCTTGCCGGTGGTGCCGGCGGCCGTCGCACTGCCGCCGCAGGCCGAAAGCAGCAGCATCGAGGTGGCGGCGAGGGCTGTGCCCAGGACGTGGGGTCGACGCCGGGGGACTGGCTGGCGGCTGGCCGGGGAAGGGCCCGGGGAGGGGTGGGACACGAGGGTTCTCCTGCGGATCGGCGTGCTGGACGGTGGATTGCCGTCAGTTCTACGCGCGATCCGCCACCTCCCACCACCGCCGCTTCACCCGTTGTCGCGGCGCGACATGCGGCGTCTCATCCGGCCCCGAGGAGCCCCCGCGCAGCCTCCACACCGCGTCATATCGGGACTTGTGACGCGGTTTCGCCACACCAGATCACCCAGTACGACGCCGGAAGTCGGGCCCATCGACGCGGCTGCACCCGGGTGCCAGCATGGTCCGCAACACCACCGACCCTCCGAGGAGACCCCATGGGCAAGCCACTGCATTTCAACGCATTCGTCATGAACACCGCCAGCCACATCCACCATGGGCAGTGGCGCCGCCCCGATGCCGGGCAGACCCGCTTCAACGATGTGGACACCTGGATCGACCTGGCCCAGCTGCTGGAGGCTGCGAAGTTCGATGCCATGTTCTTCGCCGACGTTTCCGGCTTGTATGGGGATTCCGACGCCGACTACGACGTCTACGTGGAGGAAGGGCTGCAGATCCCCTCGAACGACCCCACCGTGCTGCTCGGTGCGCTCGCCGTGAGCACCCGGCACATCGGCCTGGCCACGACCTCCAACGTGGTGCAGAACCACCCCTTCAATTTCGCTCGCCAGATCTCGACACTGGACCACATCTCGAAGGGCCGGATCGCCTGGAACATCGTGACCGGGATGCAGGACAACGGCGCCCGGAACTTCGGCCTGCCGCAGCTGACCGACCATGCCGCGCGCTACGCCTGGGCCGACGAATACGTCGACGTCGCCTACAAGCTCTGGGAGGGGTCGTGGGACGAGGGCGCGGTGCTGGGCGACCGGTCGGGGAGCCGTCACGCCGATCCGGCACGGGTCCACAAGATCCACCATGAGGGGCCCCGCTACCGGGTGGAGGGACCCCACCTGCCGTCACCGTCGCCGCAGCGCACCCCGGTGCTGTTCCAGGCCGGCAGTTCCGCCTCCGGTCGCGCGTTCGCGGCCCGCAATGCCGAGGCCGTCTTCATCATCGCGCCGAGCCCGGAGATCGCGCGCCAGATCATCGAGGACACCCGCCGGCAGGCCGTGGACCTGGGGCGGCGCGGCGAGGACATCAAGTTCTTCGCCGGGCTGTCGTTCGTCATCGGCTCCACCGAGGAGGAAGCCCGCGCCAAGGAGGCCGAGTATGACCAGTTCGTCTCCATCGAGGGCTACCTGGCCCACCTGGCCATCGTCGACAAGACCGGCCGCGTGTACCCGCCGAAGACCCCGCTGTCGCAGGTCGACACGAACACCGCCAAGGGGTTCACCGAGTGGGTGTCCAAGCACATCACCGACCGGGAGCCCCTCGTTGAGGACCTGGCCTGGCTCCAGGCGCGCAACTCACGGATCGTCGGCACCCCGGAGCAAATCGCGGACCGTTTGCAGGAATGGCAGGACGCCGGCGTCGACGGGATCAACGTCATCAACTGGGTGATCCCCGGTTCGTTCGCCGAGTTCGCCGACGAGGTGCTGCCGGTGCTGCGCGAGCGCGGCCTGGCCCAGAGCGAATACAGCGAGGGAACCCTGCGGGCCAAGCTCTTCGGAACGGACAGGATCAATGAGCGACACCCAGCCGCCGCCTATCGCGGTGCCTTTGCCGCGGAATCGCCAACCGCCGCCGCGCTCACCACCTCCTGAGCCAGGTGCCAGCCGGGCCCCGCACCCGGTTCACCTGGCCGGGGTGGGCCCTCTCACGGGATCACGACGAGTTTGCCCGGCTTGCGGTTGTCCTCCAGGTCGCGGTGGGCCAGGGCAATATCGTCCAGGCCGTACACCGTTCCCACCGGGATCTCCGCCTCCCCGGCAGCCACCGCCTGCAGGTAGTCGTCGAGGACGGCAGGGGGAAGATCGCCCGCGTCCCCGCTGTAGGCGGTGAGCCGGACGCCGTTCGGCAGCCAGTCCATGGGGTAGAACTGGGGGATCGTCCACTCATCGGAGAGCATGCCGGTGAAGCAGACGGTTCCCCCGCTGCGGGTCGCAGCCAGCGTATCGCGCAGTACGTTGACGCCGACCAATTCGATGGCGCCGTCCACCCCGCCCGGGGCGAGGTCCCGCACCCGGTCGGCAATGGCCCCGTCGTCGAGCACGACCTCATCGACGCCGAGCCGGCGCAGGGCGGCTTCCATTCCCTGGCGTCGGGTCGTCGAAATGACACGGACTCCCGCACGGTGGGCCAGGACTGCGGCCGCCATGCCGACCGAGGAGGTCCCGCCGCGGATGAGCAGCGTCTGTCCTCGAACCAGTCCGGTGCCGATGGCCAACGATCCATGGGCGGTCTGGAGCATCTCCGGGACGGCGCCGAGCAGCGGCCAATCCAGGGTGCTGGTGAAGGGAACCACCTGCCGGGCCGGGACGCTCGCGAACTCCGCGTACCCACCGTCGAAGGATCGTCCCATGCCGCCCATCATGGCCATGACGGTGGTCCCGGGTTCGAACTCGCCGCCCGGTGCCTCCTCGACGATGCCCGTCGCCTCGATGCCCGGGATGACCGGGAACCGGGCATTGCCGGCGACCCCCTGGCGCAGATGCAGTTCCGAACGGTTCAGGCCAAAGGCCTTCACCCGGATCAGGATCCACCCAGGGCGCGGCACGGGCCGCGGGACGTCGGTGACGACCAGAGACTCCGCCGGTCCGGGGCCGTTGAGCCTGACGGCGCGCATGGTCGCGGGCATTGCGGGTCCTTTCGACGAACTTTTGGCCAGCCTATGTCATCGTCATGCCGCTCGGGCACGACGTAGGCTGGGTTGCCAGCACATGAAACGACCCCCTGGAGGGACGAGGATGGACGGCGACGAAGGCCCCTTGCAAGCCACGGGAACCGTCTTCCATTGGCGCGGACCTGCACCGTTCCATTACCTGCGCGTGCCCGGCGACGTCGCGGACTACATCCACGACGTCGCCGCCCAGGTCACCTATGGCTGGGGTGTGATCCCGGTGACCGCCACCATCGGTGGCACCACGTTCACCACCTCCCTGTTCCCGAAGGACGGCGGCTACCTGGTGCCGCTGAAGATCGCGGTGCGCCGGGCCGAGGGGATCGAGCTCGACGACGAGATCACCGTGGGCCTGGAACTGGGCCGGTAGTGGATAGCGTGGGAGGGGAAGCCCAGGCAACAAGAAGGGGCGTTGGGATGTCTGCAGCAACATGGTCCTCGATCCGTGGGGGTCTCCTCGGACTCGCCGTGGGCTTGGCATCGGAACTGATCCGGGCCGCACTCCACGAACGGCGATCAGCGGCCGACATGGCGGTCATGGTGGCGACTATGGTCGTCATTGGCGTGGTCGCGCCGCGGTTGCGCAACCGGCGGGACGGAAGCGGCAGGGCGCGGGACGAGGGCGCACGGCTCGATTGAGCCACGTGCCCAGGGCGGAACACGAGAACGGTCCAGGGGTATCAAACCCCTGGACCGTCGTCGTACTGAGTCCTCCCGGCGGGGGAGAACGGCTGAAGCGCCTACTTCTTCTTGGAGGTGCTCTTCTTCGTTGACGTGGACTTCGCCGCGGAGGACTTGGTGCTCGAGGACTTCGTGGAGGCTGCCGCCGCCTTCTCGGTCTTCGCCGAGGCATCGTCGAGGGTGCCCTGGCTGTTCTCCAGGTGCGAGCGCATGAACCACTGGAAGAGCTCGAGTTCGGCGATCTGGCCGATCAGCAGGTCCTCGGTGATCGGGTCGAGCTTCTCGGCCACGGCGCGGGCCTTGCGGTGGCTCTCGATGACGCCGGTGTAGACCACGTCCAGCGCAGCAAGGTGCTCGGCGGTCCCGGCGCGCTGGATGTCGTAGTCATCCCACGGGCGGGCCTGCACGAGGGCGCCGGCCAGGCCGTTGGGGGAGACCCCGAGGGTGGCCATGCGCTCGGCGATCGTGTCGATCATGGCGCGGACCTTCTCGATCTGCGGGTCAAGCATCTCGTGGACGCCGATGAAGTCGCGGCCCACGACGTTCCAGTGCGCATGCTTGAGCGTGAGCTGGAGGTCGTTGAGGGCGTGCAGGCGCATCTGCAGCGTGTCGCCGACCTTGTGGCCGTCGGCGAGGCTGAGGCCGGGAACGGTGTATCCGGCGTGGGTGGTGTTCTGGGTAGCCATGGTGATTGCTCCTTCGGTGGATGGTGTGGGGTGGCCGGGGTCCTACTGCGCCAGTTCGTCCTGGATGGCGCCGATGAACGGGTCCAGGTCGCCCGGGTTGCGTGAGGTGATCAACGTGTACCCCTCGGCCGTGCAGCGGAAGACCTCCTGGTCCTTCCAGGTGCCGCCGGAATTCTCGACGTCGGTCTTGATGGAGAGGTAGGAGGTCAGCGTCTTGCCCTTCAGCAGCCCGGTTTCGACCAGCAGCCACGGTCCGTGGCAGATGGAGGCGACCGGCCGGCCGGAGGTCGTGAAGGCGGTGACGATGCGCTGCGCGTCGGCATCCAGGCGCAGGTTGTCGGCGTTCAGGGTGCCGCCGGGGATCAGCAGCAGGTCGAAATCGGCCTCCGTGACCTCCGCGAGCGTGGTGTCCACCGGGATCTTCTCGCCGAGATCCCAGTCTCCCACCAGCGTCTGGACGTCTCCGGATTCGGGGGCTGCGACCGTGACCTGGGCGCCCGCGCCGCGCAGCCGATCGGCGGGGACCTTCAATTCGTCCTGCTCGACGCCGCGGTTCGTGACCAGTGCGAGGATCTTCTTGCCGGCTAGATCTGCCATGGTTTCATGCTCCTAACGTGGAGGGGAGTCAACGTCTTCACCTTTGCATCCGGTCTGATGCGTGGCAAGCACATGCGTGGATTTTGGCTACTGGCGTACGGCATGAAACGACAGGTTCCGGGCCGTCGGGCCCCACCCGCAACGTCACGGAGTGGTAACGGTACGGGTGGTTTTTGGTTTTAACGGCCCCGGACGGCTCCCCGGTGACTAGCGTGGGGGTGCATGATGCGGATCACGGTCCGTTGCAGGGAGTGATTCGCAACCAAGGTGAAGAAGGTCTGAACGTGTGGGAATTCGTGGGCGAGAGATACCGCCAGATCCTCTTCGCGGCCTGGCAGCACTTCAGCCTGGTCGTGCAGTGCCTCATTCTGGCAACGATCATCGCCGTCGTCATCGCGGCATTGGTCTACCGCAGCAAGTTCGCCAGTTCCGCGGCGAACAGCATTTCGGCGATCGGGCTGACCATCCCGTCCTTCGCCATGATCGGCCTGCTGATCGCCCCCATGGGCTTCGGCGTCCCCCCGGCAGTCACCGTCGTGACGTTCTTCGCGGCGCTGCCGATCCTGCGCAACGCGGTCGTCGGGCTGGCGGGGATCCCGCCGGCCACCGTTGAGTCGGCCCGCGGCATCGGCATGAGCCGTTTCCGGACGCTGGCCACCGTGGAGATCCCGATGGCCTGGCCCATCATCCTCACCGGCGTGCGCGTCTCCGCCCAGATGGTCATGGGCGTGGCAGCCATCGCCGCCTATTCGCTCGGCCCCGGCCTGGGCGGCTTCATCTTTTCCGGTCTGTCCCGGCTCGGCGGCGCCAACGCCTTCGAGTCGGTGGTCGTCGGCGTCGTCGGCGTGATCCTGTTGGCCTTCATCCTCGACCTGCTGCTTGTCGGCTTGGGTCGTCTCACCACACCGCGAGGTATCCGTGTCTGATCTGCAAACATCCACCCAGAACAGCCCGGAAGGCGTCACCGGCGCCTCCATCCTCTTGCAGGAGGTGACCAAGCGCTACCCGGGCCAGGCCCAGCCAGCCGTGGGGGGTCTGACCCTGGAAATCCCGGCCGGCTCCATCGTCATGTTCGTGGGCCCCTCGGGCTGCGGCAAGACGACGACGCTGAAGATGATCAACCGGCTCATCGAGCCCACCGAGGGCGGGATCGTCATCAACGGCGAGGACGTCACCAAGATGGACGGCGACAAGTTGCGCCGGCAGATCGGGTACGTCATCCAGGCCGGCGGGCTCTTCCCCCATATGACCGTGGCGGCGAACATCGGCCTGGTCCCGAAGATGCTCGGCTGGGACAAGGAACGCATCGCCTCCCGCATCGACGAGTTGCTCGAACTCGTCTCGCTGGATTCGGCCACCTACAAGGACCGCTACCCGAAGGAACTCTCCGGCGGTCAGCAGCAGCGCGTCGGCGTCGCCCGCGCCCTCGCCGCCGACCCTCCCATCCTGCTGATGGACGAGCCCTTCGGTGCCGTGGACCCCATCACCCGCCAGCGTCTGCAGGATGAGCTGATCAACATCCAGCATGAACTGCAGAAGACGATTGTCTGCGTCACCCACGACTTCGACGAGGCTGTGAAGCTGGGCGACTGGATCGCCGTGTTCAACGAAGGCGCCCAGCTGGTCCAATACGATTCCCCGGAACGCATCCTGGCCAACCCGGCCAACGAGTTCGTCGAGAACTTCATCGGTTCCGGTGCCGGCCTGAAGCAGCTGACGCTGAACCGCGTCCACGACGTCAATCTCGAGGAGGCCCTCACCGCAGGTGCCGGGGATCTCGCCTCCGATGTGCTCTCCCGCCTCGAAGGTGCCGGCAAAAACAACGTGGTGGTACTGGATCGCCGCAAGCGGCCCGTGCAGTGGCTGAACCGCCGGCAGGTCAGCCGTCTGCAGGTCATGACCGATCAGGTGGATCCGAACCTCGCGGTGGTCTCGGATCGCTCCACGCTCAATGATGCCCTCGACGTCATGCTCGTCAACAGTGTCAGCGCCGCCCTCGTCACCGGGCGGCGCGACGCCTTCCTGGGGCTGGTCACGGTCGACACCGTCATGGAGTCCATCCGGGCCGCGCAGCAAGCGGCCAAGGGGGACTCGGATTCGCCGGTGGGCCTGAACAGCGGCGCCATCCCCACCACTGCGGCGGCCGCCGCCCTCGCGGCCGATCCGGCGGATGGCGCGCCAGCCGGCGCCACGGACGAGGACGCCCGGCCATGAGCACCCCCGACACCAGCAACCAGGGGGTACCGGATCCCGGGGAAACCCTGAAGCCGGCCCACCGTCCATCCGGCCCCTCCGTCATGCCCCTCGTCTGGCAGCTGGTCGGCATCCTCATCGTCCTGGGGGCCGTCATCGCCTGGCTCGCCACGGCCGACCTGTCCGAGACCGAACGGGCAACCCTGGCACCCGACGCCCTGTGGGGCTACACGCTCGAACACCTCCAACTCACCGTGCTCGCCACGGTGATCGTGCTGGTCATCGCCATCCCGTTGGGCATCGTGCTCACCCGGGGACCCATGCGCAAGGCCAGCGGCCCCATCGTGGCGGTGGCCAACTTCGGCCAGGCTGCCCCGGCGATCGGCCTGGTCGTGCTGCTGGCCTTCTGGGTCGGCTTCGGTTTCTGGGCGGCCATCATCGCCCTGGTCGCGTACGGCATCCTGCCGGTGCTGCGTAACACCATGGTCGGCCTGCGCCAGGTCGACGAACGCCTCATCGAGGCCGGTCGCGGCATGGGCATGAGTTCCGGCGCCGTGCTCTGGAAGGTCGAACTCCCGCTGGCCGTACCGGTCATGCTCGCCGGCATCCGCACCGCGCTGGTCCTGCTGGTGGGCACCGCCACGCTGGCCACCTTCATCAACGGCGGCGGCCTGGGCATCCTTATCACCACCGGCGTGAACCTCAATCTGACCACCGTGCTGGTCGCCGGTTCCCTGCTGGTCGCGCTGCTGGCCCTGATCGTCGACTGGCTCGGCCGACTCGTCGAGCACATCGCCCGCCCGAAGGGACTCTAGACATGGCTGCACCGACCAAGACAGTACGACGGCGGCTCCTCGCCACCGCGGCTGCCCTCGCCGCCGCCGGGATGCTGGCCGGGTGCGGACTGCAACCCGCCGCCTCCTACGTCCCCAACGCGGCACCGGGGAAGATCAAGCACATCGAGGGTCTCCCCGGCGACGCGAAGCTGACCGTGACCTCGAAGAACTTCACCGAGCAACTGGTGCTCGGCAAGATCGGCGTGATCGCCGCCCAGGCGGCCGGTTTCAAAGTCACCGACCTGACCAACGTGCCGGGCAGCCAGCCGGTGCGCGAGCTCATGCTTTCGGATCAGGCGGACTTCACCTGGGAGTACACCGGGACCGCGTGGATCACCTTCATGGGCCACGCCAAGGGCATCCCCGAGAAGCAGAAACAGTGGCAGGCGGTCCACGATGAGGACCTGGAGAACGGACTCACCTGGGGCAAGCCGGCCCCGTTGAACAATACGTATGCCTTCGCCGTACGCCGCGATGCGGTCAAGAAGCTCGGTGGGATCTCCAAGCTCTCCCAGATTGCGGACCTGCCGGTCAAACAACGCACCTTCTGCGTGGAGTCCGAATTCAACTCCCGGTCCGATGGCTTCAACCCCATGCTCAAGGCCTACGGGCTGAAGCGCGGTGCCGCGAACGGGGTACCCGACTCCAACATCGGCACCTACGACACCGGCGCCGTGTATTCGGCCACCGACCAGGGCGACTGCAACTTCGGCGAGGTCTTCACCACCGATGGCCGGATCAAGGCCCTGGACCTGGTGGTGCTCAAGGATGACCGCAAGTTCTTCCCGGCCTACAACGGCGCACCGGTCTTCAACACCGAAACGCTCAAGGAGTACCCACAGCTCCAGCAGGTCTTCCAGCAGATTTCCCCGCTGCTGACCGATGACGTGATGCGCGAACTCAATCTGAGGGTCGACGTCAAGGGCGAGGAGCCCGCCGACGTGGCCTACGACTGGATGCTCAAGGAAGGCCTCATCACCCAGGGGAAGTAGTCCCGCTGGTCGCTGAGGCGGCCTGTTTCTCCAGGGGCGGGCAAGGGTCTTCACCGATATCGCCCGCTGGCCCCGTGCCTAGGCTGGTTCCACGCCACCCTAGGAGCTCCTGATGAGCAGCACCGTCGACCACCCGGCCGCGTCCACGTACGATCGGCCCGTTGTCTTCTACACCCTCGCGACGGTCATCCCGTGGCTGTTCTGGTTCCTGGCCGCCTACCTCAGCCAGCTGGACGACCAGAGCGCAGCAGTGCAGGTCTGGACTGCTGCGCTGGGGGTCTGCGGTCTGGTGGCGCCGATCTTCGTCGTCGTCCTGCTGGTCCGCCGTCGGCCCGACCTCCGGGCGGACATGCTCGGCCGGCTGCTGCCGCGCCGCATCGGCTGGTTCCACCTCACGATGGCACTGCTCCTGTTGGTAGCCAGCGTCCTGGCCGCCCAAGCCATCTCGCTGGCGTTTGGTTATGGGCCCGAGCAATTCCAACTCCGTAGTGGCTTCACCTTCTCCGCCGGATTGCTGCCGGTGTGGTTCACGCTGATCGGTGCTGCCGTCTTCGAGGAACTTGCCTGGCACAGTTACGGCACGGATGCGCTGCTGCGCAGGATGTCGGTCTTCACCGCATCCCTGGTGTTCACGGTCTTCTGGGCCTTATGGCACCTGCCGTTGGGTTTCATCAAGGGCTACTACCACCACGAGGTCGTCGAGATGGGGTGGGTTCACGTGCTGAACTTCCCGCTGTCCATGGTGGCGTTCGTGATCCTGATGAACTGGCTCTACTTCAGCACGGGACGCAGCATCCTCATCGCCGTCCTGTTCCATGTCACGGCGAATCTCGCCAACGAGGTCTTCATGACGGATCCCGACACCAAGATCATCCAAACGATCCTCCTGCTGATCGTGGCCGGAATCGTGGTCTCGACCCACCGGCAGTTGTTCTTCGGCGGCAACCGATCGAGGCCCGGCCGGGAGAATGACTCGGGAATCCGCGGTGTGGGTTCACCGGTCCCGACCCACCTGCGGTAGCAGCGGGCGATCCAGACACGGCAGGAAAACACCACCCGGGCCACCACCCTGGGGTGGTGCCGGCGCGGCAGGGCGCCCGGAAGAATCAAGGCTCGGCCGCCGGGGGACAGATGACGTTTGCGCGCGGCATCGGCGAGAGGATCGTCGGCAGTTTCGCGGCCCCGCCGACCGTGCGGGAGCGCTTCCCCCAGCTGACCCCGCGCGAGGCCGAGGTCCTGGATCTCATCGTCTCCGGGCGCGTCAATGCGCAGATTGCCGCCGACTTGTTCCTGTCGCCGAGCACCGTGAAGTCCTATGTGAACGACATCTTCGCCAAGCTCGATGCCCGCGACCGGGCCCACGCCATCGAGTTGGCCACGGGGAGGGCCTGAACGGCCGGAACCGGACTCCGAAGCCGGAAGTTCAAGCGGCTGCTGATCGGCGAGCCAATGCCGACGGAACAGCTGGAGGGGCATCTGCTGCCACGGCGATGGAGCCCGGCCCCCGAACCAACCCTTCGAGCGACTGACGTGCAGGAAGGATGGGGTCAGGGGTCGGCGCCCACCGGGACCATCCAGTTAGTTCTTCAGGTAGCCGTTGGGGTTCAGCACGTATTTCGTTGCTGCCCCTGCGTCGAACTCCGCGTAGCCGCGCGGGGCGTCCTCGAGTCCGATGGCCTGTGCGTTCACCGCATCGGCGATATGGATCCGATCGTGCAGGATCGCCATCATCAGTCCCCGGTTGTATTTCATCACCGGGCATTGGCCCGTGGTGAAGGACAACGACTTCGCCCACCCGGTGCCCAACGAGAGTGACAACGCGCCCCGTTGCGCCGCCTCGTCTGCGGCGCCCGGATCACCGGTGACATACAGCCCGGGGATGCCCATCGACCCGCCGGCCGCGGTGAGGTCCATCAGCGAATTCAACACAGTGGCCGGTGCCTCCTGCGCTTGCTTGCCTCCCCCGTGCCCGCGTGCCTCGAAGCCGACGGCATCGATGCCGCAATCGACCTCGGGAACGCCGAGGAGCTGTTCGATCTGGTCACCGGGATCGCCGTCGCCGACGTTGACGGTTTCGCAGCCGAACGAGCGGGCCTGGGCCAGCCGCTCATCGTTCATGTCGGCGACGATGACGACGGCGGCCCCCAGCAGGCGTGCGCTGGCGGCAGCTGCCAGACCCACCGGTCCTGCGCCGGCGACGTAGACGGTGGAGCCGACACCGACCCCCGCGCTGACGGCACCGTGGTACCCCGTCGGCAGGATGTCCGAGAGCATGGTCAGGTCCATGATCTTCTCCAGGGCCTGATCCCGGTCGGGGAATTTCAGCAGGTTCCAGTCGGCGTAGGGAACCAGGACGAACTCGGCCTGACCGCCGACCCAACCGCCCATGTCGACATAGCCGTAGGCACTGCCGGGGCGGTCGGGGTTCACGTTCAGGCAGATGCCGGTCTTGCGTTCCTTGCAGTTGCGGCAACGCCCGCAGGAGATGTTGAAGGGGACCGAGCAGATGTCCCCGACCTTGATGAATTCAACGTCGGGACCGACCTCGACCACCTCCCCGGTGATCTCGTGCCCGAGGACCAGCCCGGTGGGCGCCGTCGTCCGCCCGCGCACCATGTGCTGGTCGGAACCACAGATGTTTGTCGCGACGGTGCGCAGGATGACCCCGTGAGGGACCTTGCGTCCGACGTTCGCGGGGTTGACCCCGGGACCGTCCTTGAGCTCGAAAGTCGGGTACGCGGTGTCGATGACTTCGACCTTGCCGGCGCCCTGATAGGCGACGGCCCTGTTTTCAGACATGGGTGTTCGATCCTTCCAAAATGGTGTTCCAGTGGGTCCCCAGCGTGTGATGGAGCCTGCAAACGGACAATCGCCTCCTTTCGGGTGGGGTGGGTTTCCGGTGGCCTGGCCGGTCGGGACCTAGACGACGTCGTCGTCGACCCAGTCCAGCGTCTTGGTCACTGCCTTGTTCCAGAGCCGGTACTGCCGGTCGCGTTCGGTGGAGTCCATGGCCGGGCTCCAGCGCTTGCCTTCACGCCAGTTGGCCACCACGTCGTCCTCGCCGTCCCAGAAGCCGACCGCGATCCCCGCAGCGTAGGCAGCCCCCAGCGCCGTGGTTTCGGCGACCTCTGGACGCACGACATCGACGTCGAGGATATCGGCCTGGAACTGCATGAGCAGTTCGTTGGCGACCATGCCGCCGTCGACCCGTAGCTCGGTCAGGTCGACACCGGAATCGGCGTTCATCGCGTCGAGGACTTCGCGGGTCTGGAATGCGGTGGCCTCCAACGCCGCGCGGGCGATGTGGTTCTTGTTCACGAAGCGGGTCAGGCCCACGAGCGCTCCGCGGGCGTCGGCACGCCAGTGCGGGGCGAACAGGCCGGAGAAGGCCGGGACAAAGTAGGCGCCGCCGTTGTTCTCCACCTTCTTGGCGTAGTACTCGATGTCTGCGGACTCCTCGAACAGCCCCAGATTGTCCCGCAGCCATTGCACCAAGGAGCCGGTGACCGCGATCGAGCCCTCGAGGGCGTAGACCTGCGGGGCGTCTCCGATCTTGTAGCAAACGGTGGTCAGCAGCCCGTTCTTGCTCGCCACCGGCTCGGTGCCGGTATTCAGGAGCATGAAGTTGCCGGTTCCGTAGGTGTTCTTCGCGGCGCCCTTCGTGAAACAGGCCTGTCCAAACGTGGCTGCCTGCTGGTCACCCAGGATCCCGGCGATTGGCACGCCGGGGACCATGCCGCGCTGGCGCCCCTGGCCGTAGACCTCGGAGGAGGAACGTATCTCGGGCAGCATCGAGAGCGGTACCCCCATATCGGCGGCGATGTCCTCGTTCCAGGTCAGTGATTCGATGTTCATGAGCATCGTGCGCGACGCGTTGGTGACATCGGTGATGTGTACCCCGCCATCGGTGCCTCCGGTCATGTTCCACAGCACCCAGGTGTCGGTGTTGCCGAACAGCAGATCACCGCGTTCGGCCGCTTCGCGGGCGCCCTCCACGTTGTCGAGGATCCACTTGATCTTCGGGCCGGAGAAATAGGTGGCTAGCGGAAGCCCCACACGGTCCTTGTACTTCTCTGCGCCTTCCTCGCCGCCGAGCTCCTCGACGATCTTCTGGGTGCGCGTATCCTGCCAGACGATCGCGTTGTAGACGGACTTCCCGGTGTTCTTGTCCCAGACCACCGTGGTCTCGCGTTGGTTGGTGATGCCGACGGCCGCCAGATCCTGGTGGGAGATGTTCCCGCGTGCCAGGGCCTGGCCGACTGCCTCGCGGACGTTGCTCCAGATTTGTTCGGGGTTGTGCTCGACCCAGCCGGCACGCGGGAAGATCTGGTCATGTTCCAGCTGGCCAACAGAGTGGATGGTTCCTTCGTGGGTGAAGACTATCGCCCGGGAACTGGTGGTGCCCTGGTCGATCGCTAGGACGTACTGGGTGCTCATGTCATTTCCTATCGGTGGTGGCTAGCAATGGTCGGTGCCGGCGAGAATTGGGGCCGGCGCCGGTGGTGCGGCTGAACCCTGCGGCGAGCGGGGCGAGCAGGACCACTGTCCCTGGGCAAAGGACCTCCGGGACGAGGACGATGCGTGACGTCCATCCTTGTCCTTTCCCCGTCGTTTTCGTGGTGTGTTGTACCTCCTGTGCGTACCCGGGCGACAGCTACGTGCCGACGGGACCGGCAGCGCCAGCGGAATCAGCGGGGGATCCCGGTTTGAGCCCCCCGCCGGGCCGCGCCTCGAGCTTGACCAGCGGCGCGACGTCAGCGGCGCTCAATCGCACTGCTTCGGCGGCCTCGTCGTTGGTCTCGTTCTCGGCGGCCTCTTCTGCGAGGGCGCGATCCCTGTAGGCCTCCATCTCGCGCTGGCGGGTGGCCTCATCCCAGCCCAGCACTCCGGCCATGAGCGTGGAAATTTCTTCCAGGGCCGCCAGCCCCCGATCGGCAACCTCGTAGTTCAACCGGGTGCGGTGGAGCAGGACGTCTTCCACATGCAGCGCTCCCTCGTGGCTGCATGCGTACACGATTTCTGCCCGAAGATAGGCGTGCGCATGCTCGAGCGGACTAGCCAATGACGCGTCCTCGGCACAAAGCTCCACGATGTCGGTGATCAGGGAACCGTACCGGTGGAGCAGGTGGTCAACCATGAAGTTCGACCAGCCATGGGTTTTTGCATAGGTTCGGCTCCAGTTGCGTTCGACCTCGAGGTTGGCCGCTCCCACGAGGGGGACGTTGCTGGTCACCGACGGGTTGTCCTGTGCCGCGGAGCCGAGCGCAAAGTCGACTGCGTCCTCGGCCATGATGCGATACGTGGTCAGCTTGCCGCCGGCGATGACGGTCAGCCCCGGTGACGGAGAAGCAGTGGTGTGTTCGCGGGAGACCTTTGCCGAATTCGTCCCCTCCTTGGTGCCTGGTTGCAACAGCGGGCGCAAACCCGCCCACGTGCCGATGATGTCCTCGCGGGTCAGCGGCTGGGCCAACACCGCGTTGGCGTGCTCCAGGACGTAGTCGATGTCGGCGGACGTGGCGACCGGGTGCTGGAGCTCCTGTTTCCACGGGGTGTCCGTGGTGCCGATGACCCAGTAGCGCGACCACGGGATGACGAAGAGGACACTCTTCTCGGTTTGGAGGATCAGGCCGGCCTCGCCCCTGATGCGTTCGCGCGGCACGACGATGTGCACGCCCTTCGACGCCTGCACCCGCAGCCCCCCGGTGCCGCCGGCGAGTGCCTCCGTCTCCTCCGTCCACACACCGGTGGCATTGACGACGTTCCTGGCGTGGACGCGCAGTTCATCGCCGGTTTCCAGGTCGCGCAGCAGCGCACCGGCGATCCGTCCGGTGTCGTTGCGGGTGAGGTCAACGACCTGGGTCCGGCTCGCCGCCTGGGCGCCGTGGGAAGCTGCCGTGCGGACGAGGGTGGATACCAGGCGGGCATCGTCCACCGATGCGTCCCAGTATCGGAGCGCGCCGACTGCCGCGTCGTGACGCAGATCCGGAAACAGCTTGTTCATCCCCTTGCGGGTCAGATGCTGGTGCAACGGCAGCGGACGCTTCCCGGGCGTGATGCTGGCCAGGATGTCGTAGAGGGCGATCCCGGCCCCGACATAGGCGCGTTCCCAGACGTGGTGCTCAAGCGGGTAGAGGAAGGAAACCGGTCGCACCAGGTGCGGTGCGAGCTTCGAGATCAGCTGATCGCGTTCGGTGAGGGCCTCATGGACCAGATGGAAGTCGAGCATCTGCAGGTAGCGCAACCCACCGTGGACCAGCTTGCTGGAACGACTGGAGGTTCCCGACGCCCAATCCTGGGCTTCGACGATGGCGGTGGTCAGCCCCCTGGTCACGGAATCAAGGGCCGTTCCGGCGCCGGTGACACCACCGCCGATGACCAGGACGTCTAGTGGTTCCTCGGCGGTGGAGGCCCGCATGGCCTCCAGGGCGCTGGTTCGTGACTGTGGTGTCAAGCGGGAACTGGACGACATCGTGCTACCCCCAAATCAAAGGTTGTATCTGTAGCGTCACATCAATCTCGCATTGGCACAATGGTTCTCTTGACTTGGTCTCCTGAAAGCATCCGGAGGTTTCCCAAGAGGCGACGTACCTCAGTAGGCGGGGCAACTAATAGGGTATTTCGTTCCCTAGCTAATGCGGTCTCGAGAGAGTTAGTCTTCGCTCAAGCCTGTTTGCCGTTGCACGAACGGCGAGCGGAAATGGACGGCCAATGGAGGCTCGGCGTGAGTGATATAACCCCAATTCGAGGCGCGCTTCGGGGCGCCGTTCGCAACGGCAGTGGTCTCAAACGGCTCGGCGGGACGTGGGGGGAGACGCTCGCAGAGTTCCTGGGGACGTTCGTCCTCATCCTCCTGGGGAATGGCTCCGTCGCCATGGCGGTGGCAGGCTTGCCGGGGTCGGGGCGCACCGCAGGAGCCAATATCTTCTTCCAGGGGGCCGGGGACTGGATGCTGATCGCCTGGGGCTGGGCCTTCGCCGTGGCCTTCGGGGTATACATCGCCGGAGGTGTCAGCGGAGCGCATCTCAACCCGGCCGTGACGCTGGCATTCGCTGTCCGGCGCAAATTCGCGTGGAAGAAGGTGATCCCGTACATCGTCGCCCAGGTGGTCGGTGCCTTTGCTGCCGCCGCCGTGGTGTACGCCGTGTACTGGCAAGCCATCGACGCGTTCAACCAGGCAGCGAAAACAGCGAGGGATGCGGCCGGGGGCCTGGCCACGTACTCGATCTTCGCCACCTTCCCGGCACCGTATTACAACGGCGACAACTTCGGGCCGTTCGTGGACCAAGTCGTCGGCACGGCGCTGCTGCTCATGATCATCGCCGCCGTCGTTGACATGCGCAATGGCGGGGTGAAGGCAAACCTCGGCCCCCTGATCATCGGGTTCGGTGTCGCAGCGATTGGCATTTCGTTCGGCGCCAACGCCGGATACGCGATCAACCCCGCCCGCGACTTCGGCCCCCGGCTCTTCGCCTGGATGGCAGGCTGGGGGGAGACGGCGCTACCGGGCACGATCGACGGTTCGTTCAGCTGGTACTTCTGGGTTCCCATCGTCGGACCGTTCGTGGGCGGCCTGATCGGCATCCTCTTGTATGACCTGTTCATCGGCGACATCCTGCATGCTCGATTCCGGCTGCAGGAATTGGATGGAGAACCCGGGCCGGGAACGGAAGAGGCTGTGGCGAACGAATCAAAGGGCGCGACAGGCCGTCGCGCCGCAACCGATCCGCCGCAGGCCTCGGACGAGGAATAGGCGGCCGCCGGTTCCGCTTCCCCGGGGGCGAGGCGGGACCGGGGCGCCGTCCCCTGCGAGGAACCCTTGGACTCCGACAGCGCGCGACAGCCGGCGTGACCGGGGCCTAAAGTGCCAGGATGTTTCGGGACGCTGTCTCCAAGGCTCCCGGAACCAGCGAGTAGTACGCCCATGTGCCGCGCTTCTCCCGACGGAGCAGGCCGGCCTCGACCAGGACCTTGAGGTGGTGGGAAACCGTGGGCTGGCCGAGGTCCAAAGGCTCGGTCAGGTCGCAGACGCAGGCTTCGCCGTCGTTTACGGCTCTGACGATGGACAGCAACCGGAGGCGGTTCGGGTCCGACAGGGCCTTGAACACCCTCGCCCTGCGGGTGGCCTCGTCCACGCTGAGTCCCGGCACTGCCGTGGGAATGCAGCAGGACGTGTCGGTGGCCGGGGCCGCGGTGTCGAGGGAGGTCATGGGCACCATTATCCATCTACATTGACATCCATCAATATATCCACGGATACTGATGAATCGATACTCGTCGATCCATCGAAAGGCCACACGCCCCGTGAGCCACCTCAGCACCCCGTCCTCCGTGCAGCCACCGGAGGCCGCCGTCGTCGGGCGGCTGTCCACGCTGGACCGCTTCCTGCCCGTCTGGATCATTGCCGCCATGGCCGCGGGTTTGCTGCTCGGCCGGTTCGTGCCGGGCTTGGATACGGCGCTGGATGCGGTCAGGATCGGCGAGGTCTCCTTGCCGATCGCCGTGGGGTTGCTGGTGATGATGTATCCGGTGCTCGCCAAGGTCCGCTATGACCAGACACGCCGGGTCGTCGCGGACCGCAGGCTGCTGGTTACCTCGCTGCTCATCAACTGGATCGCCGCCCCGGCCTTCATGTTCGCGCTGGCCTGGATCTTCCTGCCCGACCTGCCCGAATACCGCACCGGGCTGATCATCGTGGGGCTCGCCAGATGCATCGCCATGGTGATGATCTGGAACGACCTGGCCTGCGGGGATCGCGAGGCCGCCGCGGTGCTGGTCCTGATCAACTCCGTCTTCCAGGTCATCGCCTTCGGGGCGCTCGGCTGGTTCTACCTGCAGGTCCTGCCCGGTTGGCTGGGGCTGCCGACCACCAGCGCAGACTTCTCCTTCTGGGCGATCACCGCCTCCGTACTGATCTTCCTCGGGATCCCGCTGCTGGCCGGATTCCTGACCCGCACCCTGGGGGAGAAGGCCAAGGGGCGCCAGTGGTACGAGGAGCGGTTCCTGCCGCGGATCGGACCGTGGGCGCTGTATGGGCTGCTCTTCACCATCGTCCTGCTCTTTGCCCTGCAGGGTGGGACCATCACGTCGCGGCCGCTGGACGTCGTGCGCATCGCCCTGCCGCTGCTGGCCTACTTCGTCGTCGTGTTCGGTGTGGGCATGGTGCTCGGGCGACTCCTGCGGCTGGGGTACGCGAAGACGACGACGTTGGCCTTCACCGCTGCGGGGAACAACTTCGAGTTGGCCATCGCCGTGGCCATCGGCACCTTCGGTGTCACCTCCGGGCAGGCGCTCGCCGGAGTGGTCGGGCCGCTGATCGAGGTCCCCGTCCTGGTGGCACTGGTCTATGTTGCCCTGTGGTCCCGCCGTCGCTTCTTCGCCACCGAGAGCGCCGATCTGCCATCTTCCACGAGGAGCATGAACCCATGAGCACCGCCGGAACCCCTGGGAAGCCGACAGTCCTGTTCGTCTGCGTCCACAATGCAGGACGCTCGCAGATGGCCGCCGCCTACCTCACCGCGCTGTCCGGTGGGTCCATCGACGTCCGTTCCGCAGGATCCGCACCGGCTGAGGCGGTGAACCCGGCAGCGGTCGCCGCGATGGCCGAGGAGGGTATCGACCTGTCCGCCGAGACTCCGAAGGTCCTCACCGTCGACGCCGTGAGGGAATCCGACGTCGTGATCACCATGGGGTGCGGGGACACCTGCCCGATCTTCCCCGGCAAACGCTACGAGGACTGGGAATTGGAGGATCCCGCGGGGCAGGGACTGGAGGCGGTCCGTCCCATCCGTGACGGGATCCGTTCCCGCGTGGTGGCGCTGATCGAGTCCCTGGCGCCCGACGTCCCATAGTCCCTGGGCTGGCCGCGACCGTGACGAGATCGACGGCCAGCGGGGGCCGGGCTGCGATAGCTTGGAAGGGTGAGTGGCCCGGAGGTGCCGGGCCCGGAAGGAGCACCGTGTCCGTCGTCGTCATCAACGCCCTGCAGGTTCCCGTCGAGGTGGGTTCAGAACTCGAGAAGCGTTTCGCAGCCCGCAAGCACTCCGTGGACGGCCAGCCCGGATTCGAGGGGTTCCAGCTTCTGCGCCCGGTCGCCGGCGAGGACCGCTACTTCGTCTACACCCAGTGGGCCACGCGTGAGGACTTCGAAAACTGGCGCGACCAGCGCGCCCCGCACGATCACTCGAAGGGCGCGCCGGTCGCCACCGGCATGGGATTGCTCGAGTTCGAGGTTGTTGACCTCGGAGAGTAGTCCCGGCGGTTACCCCGCTCTTGGTGAGGAATGAGGGCGAAGGCCGGTCTTCGCCTTCAACCCCCGCGCCCGGCGGCAATCATCGAGCTACCGCTTGACGGTGGTGCTGGTGGCCGCCGTGGTCTTGGAGGTCTGGGAAATGACGGCCCGATAGCTGGCTTTGGCCTTCTGGGTGTACTTGAAGCTGGACTTGCCCTTCGAGAGGTTGACCGTCTTGATGGTCACCCAACCCTTTGAGGTCTTGCGCTGGATCTTGACGCCCTTGGCGTTGAGGGCGGAATACTTCGAGGCCGCCGGATTGAAGTAGCTGGCTGACAAGTTGAGCGTGACCACTTTTCCCTTGCGGCTTGACGACAGGCCGGACCGGGTCTTGCCGCGGACGTAAAAGGTTGTGGCCGAGTAGTCCGTGTAGTCGAAGTAGTCGTAGTCGGAGGTGAATCCCGAGACTTCGGATGGCCCGACTTTGTATGCGCCGAGTCCGTCGGTGTCACAGATGAAGAGTCGATCCTTGGCGTCGCTGTCATCGAAAATCGCCCAGTCAACGAGTGCGCCGGAGCGCGTTACGTCGGCGTCGATGTAGAAGTCCGTTACCGAACCCGCTACCTTGCCCCTGACGGTGACGTTGTTGTATTGGCAACTGGAGGACGAGAAGACCATGTCCTTGATGGTGAAGCCGGTGACGTCGAGCTGGCGCGGTGCTGCCGAGGCGGCGGGCAGACCGATTGCCCCGGCCGCGAGTGAAATGGCGGAGCCAGCCGCAAGCCAGCCGAGTTTTTTGCGCGTTGAAGTATGCAAGTTTCCCCCAAATTTGTGGTGCGAAGTGTTCGCCGTGCCGCATGAAACCGTGCCGTGCGAGGCGGCCGAACTGGCGCGCTGAAGAAATAGTAGCCTCACGTGACAACAAATCAACAGGGTGGCAGTCGAACTTTCTTGATGGCCGCCTATCAGCCTGGTGTCCATTCAAAACAAAGCCGCCCGTGGAAACGTCTCGTCAGGCTGGTTGTTGTCGCTCGCGGGGGAGGGGCGCAGGAACTCGTGTGGAGCATCATCCATCGGGCAGGTTTATCCCTGCGGGGGCAACAGCGTTTCCGTAGGGGCGGGGGGCTTTAGCCGGCTGGCTCCATCACTCGTAGACACCCGGAGGAAACCATGAAGAAGAAGTCCCTGTGGCTTGCCCTGCCCTTGGCAGCTGGTCTGATGCTGACCGCCTGTGGCGGATCGAACGACGCCCCGGCGGAGAACGCCGACGCAGCCTCGGCTGCCCCGTCGACACAGTCCAGCTCGTCGGCCTCCTCGAGTCCCGCGGCTTCGCCCAGCCAGGCCGCTTCGTCGCCCGCCGCTGCTGGGGCTGCGCTGACGAATGCCCAGCTCAAGAAGGTCGTCGCCGGGTACTTTGACCCGGAGGACAAGGCCCAGGTCTTCGGCAGCAAGGAATTGCAGGCCCAGGCTGGAGCCGCGGGAGCGGTGGTGAGCGACGCCGAATTCACCCCAGCCAAATGTGGAATCGCTAATGGCATCGACGTCGAGGCCGAGTTGAAGAAGAGCAACCTGGCCGTGGCAATGGTGGCCAACCCGAAAAACCCCTCACAGTTGGTGACGGTGACTGCAGGTTCCGCCAAGGATGCGGCGCAGGCCAACGAAGCGTTCAAGAAGAGCATCGACGCCTTCGACGGCTGCGAAAAAATGACGATGAAGACGATGGGCCTGACCGTGAAAGTGAACTCGACGTTGAAGGACGTGGACGTGTCGGCTCCCGGAAAGTTGGCCGTGATCACCAAAACCGAGGTCAAGGGGCAGAAGATCCCCGGCGCCACCGTGATGGTCTCCGACAATGGACTCCAGGTGCAGATGCAGGCCCAGGGCATGGAAATCGACGACGCCTCCTTGCAGGACATGGCCGATGGCGCGCAGGACCTGTTGGACTCGATGAAGTCCTTGTAGGCAGCACGCCCGTACGGCGGGCATCGGGCCGGGCCACCCATCACGTCGATACGTCACGTGGAAGGGGTGCCCGGCCCTTCCCCTGGGTGGGCATGCGGGGAACGGGGCCTGATCGTTACGACAAAGACGTGAAAGCTTCAAGTATCCCCGCTACTCTGGGGGTATCTATTCGATTCATCGTCTTGGGGGACAATCGTGACTTCACCATGGGGGCCTCAGCCTGCCCGAAAATCGACCCGCGGACTTCGGTGGTGGATCACGCTTGCCGTGGCCGCCGTCGTCCTGGTCATCCTGTTGATCCTGGCACCAGCACTCATCATTTTCCTGACTGTGCTGGCTTTCCTCTTTGCGCTGGTCGTGCTGCTGATGGGACGCGCGCGGTGGGCCCGGATCCCGCATCGCAAGGCAGCAGCAGGTGTCGCCGGCGGGGCGTTGGCCCTGATGATCGTCGCCACCTTCTTCGTGGACACCCCCGAGACCGCCACCACGCCAGCTGCCGATGCCGCTGCGCAGGAAACCCCTGCCGCGACCGCCGCACCGGAACTGGCCAGTTTCGTGGGCCAGGCCTGTGACGGCGACGAGCTGGTCATGACGCAGGACGGCGAGAGCAACTATTGCGATGCGAACGACGGCGGTGCGTTCGTCTGGGTCGCCGCGGTGGACCACGAGAAGGCGGAGGCCGCTGCCGCGGCCCGCGCTTCCGAACAGGCTGCGCAGCAGGCCCAGGCCGAGAAGTCCGCCCAGGCGAAGGCCGCGAAGGACAAGGCTGCGGCTGAAGCCAAGGCCCGCCAGGCAGCAGCCGCGCAGAAGAAAGCCGATGCGCAAAAGGCCGAAGCGCGAAAGGTAGCCGCTGAAAAGAAGGCCACCGCGCAAGCCCAGGCCAAGAAAGCCGCGCGCCAGGCCAGTGCCCGTAAGGAGGCGGCCGCGCAAGCTGCGCGGAACGCCGAAAAACGAGCTGCCAAGCAGGCAGCGGTTGCCCGGAAGAACAGCTTCGTTGCACCCCCGGCGGCGCCGAAAAAGGCTGTGCCGAAGAAGGCCGCATCCACCTCGACGTTCTACAAGAACTGCACGGCAGTGCGTGCGGCCGGTGCGGATCCCATCCATGTCGGCGACCCGGGATACAGCCGCAAGCTCGATCGTGATGGAGACGGCGTCGGTTGCGAATAGTCTTCCCCTCGCCACGTGAGGTAGCGGTCGGCGGTAGGCGGTGGTTGGCCGTTGCGCTGGCCGGCGGCGTCCTGCTGGGACTCGCGGGGTGCGGAGCACCCGATGGCCCGCCGCAGGCTGGGCCGATCATCATCTCGACGGAAACGCCGAAGCGGGGCCCCCTCGTGGTGTGGTCCGAGGCCCCCACTGCACCTGCGACGACTGCTGCCGTCGTCCCCTCGGGGGATGCCGAGGCCCCGGTGGCAACGTCTGCTCCGGCTTCGGCGCAGTCCCCGTCGCGCCGGCCGGCCAAGCGGGCCAAGCCGACTCGGCCGGCCAAACCGTCCACACCGAAGCGCCCGCACGCGCCGGTAGCGGGAACCGTCCTGGCCCAGCTGGCCACCCTCCAGGTCAAGGGGCGCGCACCGAAGACGGGATACGAGCGGTCGAACTTCGGATCCGGGTGGAAGGATCCGGACCGCAACGGCTGCGACGCGCGCAACGACATCCTGCGCCGTGACCTCACTGCGGTGGTGGCCCGGCCGGGGACCCAAGGGTGCGTGATCACCTCCGGCATCCTCAACGATCCCTATACCGGTTCCTTCATCGACTTCGTCCGTGGGCAGGGGACCAGCAACGCGGTGCAGATCGACCACGTCGTGGCCTTGTCCGATGCCTGGCAGAAGGGGGCCCAGCAGTTGGGCGCCGACGAACGGGTGGACCTGGCCAACGACCCGCTGAATCTCCTGGCCGTTGATGGTCCGACCAACGCTTCCAAGGGCGACGGCGATGCGGCGACTTGGCTGCCGCCGCGCAAGGCGTTCCGTTGTGCGTATGTGGCGCGGCAAGCCGCGGTGAAGGCAAAATACGGGCTGTGGACCACCCGGGCCGAGCACGATGCCATGGAACGCATCGTGACGAAGCAGTGCCCGGGACAGAAGGCGCTGCGCTAGGCGCCGGCGCGGGCGCAGACCCACCCCTCGGGGGTGGTACCGGAGGCAATGAACTCCTGCAGGTCGGCGGTGGTTCCGGCGTCCAGCGCGGTGTCTGCCTGCGGGTAGATGATCGGCTCCTCCTTCGCGTTGTGTGCGTCCAGCAGCGTCAGCAGCTCGGTGCAGGTGGAGACGAGTTCGGCAGGTGTGGCACCGCCGTCGTGCTGGTCGGTGAGGGTGTCCATCAGGTCCCACAGGGCACCATGTTCGCGTTCCATGACCATGATCGGCATCATCAATCCGGCGTCGCGCAGGGGCGGGAAGAGGAAGGCCTCCTCGAGGTAGATGTGCCGGCGCAGGGCCGAGAGTGCGCGCAGCAGGGAAGCGTCGTCGTACTCGCCGGTGGTGGCGCCGGAGGTGAACGCCTCGATACCGCCGTCGATCGCGCGGTGTTCGCGTTCCAACGCAGCGCTGAGGGTCCCGGCGCTCATGATGCCGCGGCTTCCCCGCCGGCCGGCAGCTCGGGCAGCGGTTGGCGGGTGGCGATGGCCATCCGGTTCCATGCGTTGATGGCGCAGATGGCCATGATGAGCACGACGAGGTCCTGCTCGCCGAACTCCGCGGCGGCCTGGGCCCAGGTCTCGTCGGAGACGCCGCCTTCACCGATGAGCGTGACTTCCTCGGCGAGAGTGAGCGCCGCCTGCTCGCGTGGCGAATACAGGTCGGGTGCCTCCTGCCAGCCGGCCAAGACGTCGAGGCGGCGCTCGTCCACGCCGGCGGCGCGGGCCTCGCGGCCGTGCATGTCCAGGCAGTAGGCGCAGCCGTTGATCTGTGAGGCGCGGATCTTGACCAGGGCCAGCAGGTCCTCGCCGAGATTGCCGGCGTGGACGTACTTCTCCAGCGCGATCATCGGCTGGTAGGCCTTCGGGTCGATGTCGTGGATGGACAGGCGGGGTGCAGCGG
Organism: Arthrobacter rhombi; assembly: GCF_039526245.1. Taxonomy (NCBI): domain Bacteria; kingdom Bacillati; phylum Actinomycetota; class Actinomycetes; order Micrococcales; family Micrococcaceae; genus Arthrobacter; species Arthrobacter rhombi. The sequence continues at coordinate 19,109 of NZ_BAAAIV010000020.1, read as the reverse complement.
GCATGGCGGGGATCCTCCGAGTGGGCCCATGGCGGCGGGGGTCGCGCCGTCCCTTTCACCATCCCGCCGGGCGTCGGCAGTGTCAATCACCGGGCCGGGGACGTAGCATCGCCGGTATGGCATCGACCTATGAGCTCTACCAAAAAGTTGCGGCCTGGCCGTTCGGCCGACAGATCTTCTCCGCGGCCTACATGTTCAAGGTGCCGTACTTCCGCTCGGTGCGTCCGCGCATCATCGAGATGGGCCCGCACCGGGCCGTGGTCCAACTCAGGAAGCGGCGCGCGCTGCACAACCACCTCGGCACGCTGCACGCCATCGCCATCGCGAACGGCCTCGAGGCGGCCATGGGCCTGCTCGCGGAGGCGACCGTGGCGCCGGGGATGCGGTGGATCCCGAAGGGCATCACGCTGGACTACCTGGCGAAGGTCCCCGGCGACGTCCGCTGCATCGCCGCCACCGAGCCCGCCGATTGGGAGCACGCCACGCCGTTCCAGGTCGACGTGAAGGTCAGCGCACAGCTGCGCGACGGGACCGTCGTGGTCCGCGGCACCATCCCGATCTGGGTGACCGCCAGGAAGTAGGGGCCGCACCGCCCCGGAGGGACGGTGCAGCCCGGCGTCCGGGAGCCTAGGCCAGTGCGTCGGCGATCGCGGTGTCGCCGTCGTAGAAGTTGACGGTCTGGCGGACCGCGGCGTTCGCTGCGATGACGTGGGTGATGACCGCTGCGACGTTCTCGCGTGACGTGTTGGACTCCTGGCCCTCGGGGGCGCGGCCGTCGATCCGGCCGTGGTTGTCGACGAGCTGGATGGTGCCGGTGGCCGGTTCCAGGGTCAGGATGCCCGGGCCCAGGATCGTGTAGTCGAGCCCGGTGCCGCGCAGGTGCTCATCGGCGTCGTGCTTGGCCTGCGCGTAGGGGTAGAACGAGTTCTCCGGGTCCAGGTTCTCGATGTCCACCGAGGCGCGCGAGTAGGAGACGATGACGAAGCGCGCCACCCCTGCCTGTTCCGCTGCGGTCATTGCGCGGACGGCTGCCTCGAAGTCGACGGCGCGGGTGCGCTCGGGGCTCCCGCCGCCGGCACCGGCGGAGAACACGACGGCCGTGGCTCCGGTGAACGTCTGGGCGAGTTCGTCCACGCTGGCGGTTTCGATATCGAGCACGACGGCGGTGCCGCCTGCCGCTTCGATGTCACCTGACTGCTCTGGGTTGCGGATGACGGATTCGACGGCGTACCCGGCGTCGGAGAGTTTCGGGGCGGCGAGCAGGGCGATCTTGCCGTGTCCGCCGAGGATGACTACGCGTTCTTCTGACATGTGACGCTCCTTCTGCACCGGTGAGGGTGCCGCAGGTGACCCGGCAGGTCCAGTGGACCTGGCCGGTGGCTTCCACTGGGCATAACGTGTGGCGCGGCTGGATATTCCAGCACCGCGTGGAAACGCCGGGCGAACGGAAACCGCTGACGACGTGTTCACGCAGCTGATCCTCCGGCAGCTGCGGGCCGACGGGATCACGCGGGGCTGAACGGATACGTGACATAGGCGAACTGGTCGGAGCCCGGCGCCCAGCTGTTCACATTCAGCGTGCCCTGCCCGCCGAACAGCGCGAAGGTGCGCACCGGCGTCGTCCAGTCCGCAGTGGTGACCAGGACCAGCTCCACGTCCAGATCTGCAGGATGGCCGAGCGTTCCGGACGGGAAACGCAGGTAGGTGGCCAGGTGGCCGTCGGGGGAGGGATGTGGGAACCAGTCGACGGTGTCGCTGGCGACCAGTCGTTCCATACCGGTGCCGTCCGGGCGGATCCGCGCAAGCTGGGCGTGGCCGGGCGCGGTGGTGAAAGCCTCGGTGTTCAGCAGGATCCACTCGCCGTGGGGGGAGTACTCGGGCCCATCGCAGTGCCCGGTGCCGGTATCGATGTACGACGGCGAACCACCGTGGGCGGGCAGGGTCGCCAACCGTCCGGGGCGGGAAAAATCGCCGGCCTCGATCCCCACATAGGCCAGGGTGATGCCGTCCGGGCTCACGCCGTGCAGGAAATGCGCCCAGCCATCATCGGCGGTGATGCGGGTGGCGGGGCCGCCGCCCAGACTGGCCCGGTACAGCTGGCCGTCGGCCGCCGAAAGGTAGATGTGCTCGCCGTCGGGTGCCAGGACGTGGTCATTGTTGAGGTCGGGGACCCCAGTGAGCGGGATCTGGGCCAGCCGTCGGTCGGTGAGACCCAGCGTCCACAGGTGGCCAGCGCCGTTGAGGACCAGGTTGTGGCCGTCCCCCGTCCAGTTCGGTGCCTCGAGCAGCAGACGGTCCGTCGCGAAAACGAGCTCGCGCTCGCCGGTGGCCGCGGAGGCGGTCCATACTTCGCAGCGTTGGCCCTCGCGGAGGTTGCGGGGCATCGGAACGTCCTCTCTGAGGGTGGCTGGTCACTTCCAGTCGTCGTAGTACTGGCTGTTCTTGCCATAGTCCGGGTCTAGCTCGGACCGTTGCATCTGGTGTTCGACCGGTTGGTCGGTGCAGCGTGATCTGACGAAGATCTCCAGTGAATGATGCGGAGGGGCGTCAGTGATTTCGGCAGTGGCCAGCAGCTCTCCCTGGTGGAAGGAAAGCCGACGGGTGCCATCTGCCGGTTCGGAAACCTCCTTGTCCTTCTCCCACTTCAGCTCCTTCATACGCCGGTCGATGCGGTCCAAGGCCGCGTTGGCGGAAGCTGTGCTGGCAATGGGCCCGGTGACCTGGCCGATCCAGCGGGTCTTGGTTTGCGGGGCGTCGTCCTCCGGGCGCAGGCACGTGATCTCCCGGACATCGTCGATTTCGACTTCTGCGCCTTCACCGGTTTCCTCGACGAGCGCCGTGACCACCGTTCCGAGCTGTTCTCCGAGGGCTGATGAGGTCTTTGAAGCCTCTGCGGGATCCGGCGTCGTACTCATGGAACAACCTCCAAGTAGTGGGGTCAGGATCAACACGGCGGCAACGGAGGTTGTCACGGAAAAGGGGACACGGTGGCGCTTCACTCATCCTCCAGACTGGTGACGTCTGTCATCTCGAAGTTCTCACTCGAATACCTCTCGGGATACTTTTCCACGGGCGAATAACTTTGGCCTCCGGGGCCCATGCCCACCATATCGGGCACATAACGACTGACCCTGGTGCCGTCAATGATGCCGGCGATGTTCATCGCCGCTGTCGATCGCGGACCGAAGTAGTCGGTGTGGCCGGACATCAGGGATTCCGGATCATCAGGGTCAACGAAGCCCGTTTCCAACCGGGTCGCGCCCATCTGGAGGGCGGGGTTGCTCCCCTGGATGAAGGAAGGGCCGTGGAATCCGCCGCCGAAGTCCTGGGCGATCTGGATTGGATCGTCGCGGGTTTGGACCCAGTAGCGGTGGGCATTCTCGTTGTCCGTGTCGTCCGGGCTGCCGACATCGTGTCCGATGCCCGCGGGGGCCACGTAGATGATGTTGGTGGAGTCCAACCCCTGGCGCTCAGCAGTACCCAACAACGGCGCCCCTGCACTGTAGCCCACGTAGGAGGTGCGGGCGGACTCCGGAACTTCCGCATCGACGGCGTAGTCGAAAGCCGCCAGACTCGGGCCGCCGTCGTCGTTGTATTTGCTGGTGAGATTGTCGTCGAGTTCGTCGGGGAGATCCGCCCCTTGCCAATAGAACGAGACCCGGCTGGAGTCTTGTTTGCCATCGATGGCGTCCAGCCGATCGGTATACGAACCCAATTCGCCGAGGTCTGCACCCGTACCGGGAATCAACGTCGAGACATTGTTGGTCGAGGAGGAGGGCGTGCCGTTCATGGCGACGACCCGGCCGTCGCCTTCCGTGGAAATGAGGACGACCTGGGTGTCATGGTCCATGGCGTAGTCGAGTCCCTGGGCCACGGTTTCCAAACGGCGCTTTTCTGCCAGCCAAGCCGCATGATCCCCGATGAATTCGCTGGTTCCCCGATCGCCCAAGATGCTGCCCCGGCCGCCAGAGGTGTCCCGGCTGTAGTCGCTGCGTTGTGGTTCCGGCGGGTAGTCCTCCAGTTGCTCGCGGGTCTGCTCCCGATTGCCGGCGACGGTGATGATGTTGGCCTTCGCCCGGTTGGCCATGGGGACACCGTTCAGGTTGCCGAACACGCCCGGATAAAGCAGGAGCAGCTTTTCCTGGTCCTTGGCATCCAGGTCCAGCCATCCTTCGCGGACACGATCGATGCCCCACTGTGCGGTATGGGAATCGTTGGGCATCGCTGCGGCCATGGTTGCTTCCGGCGTCCCGGGGAGGAAGGGGCCCATGAGCTTGTTGTTGGCGAGCACCTTCGAGGCCTCCGGGTTGGCGTCGGCCCATGCACGCAACTCGTCGGTGGAGAGCCCACGCAAGGACGGCAACAGATCCACCGGGTCCACGGCACCGAAGTCCTCGTCGAGGCCGGCCGTGAAATCAGCCCACGTCACAGTGGGAAGGGACGGTCCGCCCAGCGCAGCCTCCATCGGCAAGGAACCTCCGGTTCCGGTGGTGACGGCATCCAGGGCCTCGACGGCGGTGGACTGCGCCGTGCTCCAATCCGTGCGCAAGGCACGTGCCCGGCTGTTGAATTCAGTCAGCTCGTTGGTGGTTCCGCTGTCTTCGCCTTCCGGATCCGCTGTTACCTTGGACTTCAGGCCCGGCAGGAGGCCCCCAGGGCTTCGGATTCTTTTTGCAGTTTCCTGCCGGTGGCCACGAAATCACTGATCGCGGTCTTCGCGCTCTTCACCGCGTCCTTCCAATCGCTGACCGGTGTGGTGAGTTCATCGAGTGCAGCGTAGACGGTGGCCTGGGTTTCGTCGTGGCTGTAGGCGCCATGGAGCCGTTTCCAGGCAGCTTGTGCGTCGTCGAGGTAGCTCTTGGTGTTCCCGGAACCTGTGCTCATGTCGGTGGCCGCATTTTCCAGCTCGTCCCAGGGAACATCGATGTCCGGGAATGTCCCGATATCTTCCATCTGCGTCAGCTCCCGAAGTTGAACGGTGAGGTGCCGGGGGGATCTTGCCAGATGGGCGGCGGGGAGTAATCGGCGGGAACGCGGCCCAAGGCAGTGGACGCCGCGTCGGACATGGCTCCGTCGGCCTCGATCAATTCTGCCGCAGCGTCGGACACGGCAGTTGCCTTGCGGTACACCAGGCTGGCGGCACGCTGGCCGACGTCGTCCCGGGGGCCCCAAAAGCGGTCGAAGGCCGCCTTGACGGTCGTTGCCGTCCCGAAGCTGTCCTGGGTTGTGTCGCCGTCAGTCCGCGTGTCCTTGGCAGCCAAGCGCAGCGATTCACCGTCTGCGGCCACGTGGATGAGGATGGCGTGCAGGGCTCCGGCGTCGATCTTGTAGGCGATGGCTTTCCCCAAAAAGTCGTAGCGGTGCGGCCGAACCCCGTCGACCGTGTACCCCTTGACCTCCTCAGGTGCTTGTTCCAAAAGTCCATGGGGACTTCTCCCCGCCCGGACGCCCAGGACATAAGCTGGGATCTCCGAGCAGGCCCCCCGGAGGAGACCATGAGCCAGCAACTAGTCAACGACGTGATGGCCGAATTGGCCGACCTCGAGAACCCGAAAATGCGGGCGGTCAACGAGCGCCACGGCGACGACCATGGGGTGAATCTCTCCAAGCTGCGCTCCATCGCCAAGCGGCTGAAGACCCAGCAGCCGCTCGCGCGGGAACTGTGGACCACGGATGACACCGCCGCACGCTTGTTGGCCCTGCTGATCTGCAAGCCGAAAGAATTCGACGGCGGTGAACTAGACTCGATGCTGCGCCAGTCCCGTGCGCCGAAAGTGCAAGACTGGCTCGTCAATTACGTCGTCAAGAAGAACGCGAACGTCGAGAACCTGCGGGTGGTCTGGATGGACGACCCGGACCCCGTGGTCGCGAGCGCCGGCTGGGCCTTGACCAGCGACCGGGTGGCGAAGAAGCCCGAGGGTTTGGACCTTCCGGGCCTCCTGGACACGATCGAGGCGCAGATGAAGGATGCGCCGGAGCGGCTGCAGTGGGCGATGAACCAGACGCTGGCCACCATCGGTATTGAGCACGAGGAGTACCGCCCCCGGGCCCTGGACATCGGCGAACGGCTCGAGGTGCTGAAGGACTACCCGACGCCGCCGAACTGCACGTCCCCGTTCGCCCCGATCTGGATCAACGAGATCGTTCGGCGGCGCACCGCAAGCTGACCGAAACCCACCACCTGGTACGACGTCGGGACCCTGGTTCCGGGAAGGCTCACCATGACCTCTGCATCTCCCCTGGACGAAGCACGTGAGCGGGCGCTTGCCGTCCGCGCCAAATACGAGATCCTCGAACAGCGCTTCAACGGCAAGACGTGGTCTCTGCACGAAATGATGCTGGGATTCTCCAACGACGTCGGCTACCTCGGACGCCTGATCCTGGCCAACGACGGCATCTGGGACATCGACGGGGACGTCGAGACCGAACTCAAGCACAAGCTCGCGGAGTCGGTGTGGTGGAACTTCGTCATCGCCGACCGGCTGGGCATCGACCTGGGTGCAGCCTATGCAGAGACGATGGAGAACATCGGGGAGGCCCTGGACGGGACGATTGCGCGCACCGACCCGGACGCCGGGTAGCGCCAGCCCCACGCGGCACGGCTACTCCGAACCCTCGGGGGCTTTGCCTTTCGTCCCGCCATCGGGGTCCAACCGCGAGTGTTCCAACTGGTGTCCGCTCGGCTGGTCCGTACAGGGCGACTCGAGGTTCAGATCCATGGCAAGCCCATTACCGGTGCGCTGGACTTCCGCCGTCAGGTCGAGGCCATCGCGGTGGTAGTAGAGAGCCCTGGCGATTGACGGGTGGTTGTCGGCTTCGGCGACCTCCCGCTTCTTCTCCCAGACGTCGCTGCGAAGGTAGGTGTCCATCCCCGTGAGCGCACGGTTGACCGCGGCGTGGCTGGTGACCTTTCCGCTCGCCCAGCCGATCCAGGCGGTCTTGGCCGCCGGTTCGCCTTCGTCGGGGCGGCCGCACGACTCTTCACGCACGCGCTGGTACTTCATCGAGGCTCCGTCTGAGAGCGACCCCACCAGTCGTGGCATGAGCGAAGTGAACGTGTCGTTGAGTTGCGAGGAAGACTGTGAGGTCTCCTCCGGGGTGGGTGTCGACGGTGAGGAACAGGCGCCTAGGCCGGACACCAACGCGCCCCCGGCCAGGAGCCCCACCGCCAGTCGGCGAGTGCGTGTCATCTATCGACCCTCTCATATGCTCCAACCCAGGAATTGGTTGCGGGGTATCCTCACCTCATCCGCGGGAGTTCCCCCGTCGCTCGCCGAACGCTGATGAGCATGGCCACCCCGCCCCCGTCTATCGATCGGAACCAGATGTCCTTCTTCTCCCGGCCGTTCGTGGCCGACACCGCCGCACGCGCGTTGCAGGCGCTGACCCGGGTGGGTGTCCGGAAGATCGAAGCCGAGGCCGCGGTCCGGCTCCCTGAATTCACGGCGGACACCACTGAGACGTCGATCCCCACCCCGCTCGGTCCGGCGCGGGCGACCGTCTACCGAGCCGCCGGGTGTTCCGGCGTCGCCCCGGTGCACGTGAACTTCCACGGGGGCGGATTCGTCCTGGACACGACCGAGCTGGATGACGTGCTCTGCAGGACGCTCGCGGCGACCAGCGGATCAACGGTGGTCAATGTGGACTACGTGGTGGCACCCCAGCACCGCTTCCCGCACCCGCCGCAGCAGGCGTATGACATCGTCCGGTGGGTTGCGGCCCATGGGCAGGAAGGGGGGTGGGATGGAACGCGTCTGACCATCGGCGGTCAAAGTGCCGGAGGTGCGCTGGCCGCCGCCGTCTCCCGGCAGGCGCTGGAACGAAACGGGCCGTCCATTGCCCTGCAGGTCCTGCACTATGCGGCCCTCGACCTGTCCACCCCCACAGCCAGCAAGCGGTCGACCAAGGCGAAACCGATGCTCCGGCCTTGGATGGGGCAGGTCTTCGACACGGCCTACGTGCCGGACCCTGCCCGGCGCCGTGACCGGCTGGCCTCACCGGCCGGTCCCGCGGACACCTCCGACCTGACCGGCATGGCACCCGCAGTCATCATCGCCGCCGAGCACGACATCCTCCGGGACGAGGCACGACGCTACGCCGACCGCCTCGAGACCGTCGGCGCGCTCGTGGACTACCGGGAGATCCCCGGCGCGGATCATGGCTACGACATGGACGACGACGTCCGGGCCCGCGAGACATACCTCTATATTGCGGCGAAGCTCCGTGCCGCCGTCACCGGCTGAGCGAGGCACGTCGAAAGGCCAACCCCGCCAGGGGTCGACCGGTGAAGCGATGGTCTCACCCGGGGGCGAAGTGCTGACAGATCGATCACACTATCGGCTCTGGGGGCGGGACGTCACCACCGCCGCGATAGGTTGGTTGCCGCTGTTCTTCATCTCTGGCACCCACGCCGTTCATGTCCCCTCCCTTCCGCGTCCTTCCCGCGGAGTCGACCGGGGAAGCAGCGCAGCCCCCTGAACTCGAGGAACAACTATGACCAGCGCCAGCACCCGCGTGCCCCAGGCCGAGGACTCCATCGCCCAGGACCGCGGATACCGCAATAGCCTGACGAAGATCGAGCCCTACGGCATCGAGCACATCCCCGATGTCGAGCGCCATGGCAAGCCGTCGTCTCAGTTCTTCCTGTGGTTCGCCGCGGGCATGAACTTCCCGATCGTCGTCCTGGGGTTCAGCGCCACCTACTTCGGGCTGCCGTTCTGGTCCGCCGCCCTGGCGATCCTGGTGGCCGGGGTCATCGCAGCCACCGTCATGGGTTATCTCTCGGGCATGGGTGTCCGACTGGGCGTTCCCCAGCAGATGCAGGCCCGCGGACCGCTGGGTTTCATCGGCAACCTGCTGCCGGTCGCCTACGTCAACGTCTTCGCCGGCGTTGGCTGGGCCGCGGTGACGGTCATCCTCGGCGGGCAGGCCATCGCCCTGCTGTCGGGCATGCCATTCTGGGCGTCCGCGTTGATCCTGATGCTGCTGCAGCTCGTCGTTGCGGTGATGGGGTACAACCTCATCCATTTCCTGCAGCGCGTGCTCTCGATCGTCCTCTTCGCCGGCTTCGTGTTCATCACCGTCGTCGCCCTGGCCAAGGGCGAAGTGATCAACAGCGTCAACGAATCCGCCGAGGGGTTCGCCGGCATCGGCGGCTGGGTGATCTTCTTCGGCTACTTCATGTCCTTCATCATCGCGTGGATGCCCTTCGCCTCCGACTACTCCCGCTACCTGCCCAACACGTCGGCCAACCGGCGCGGTGCCGGTGTATTCACCATGCTCGGCAACTTCGTCACGCTCTCCTGGATGGGCATCCTGGGTGTCCTGCTCGGAGCCACGGCCACGACGGACGACGCCATCGGGGCCCTCAAGGAGCTCATGGGCCCCTGGGCGATCGTCGGCATGGGGATCGTCGCCCTGTCCTCCTTCACCCAGAACTTCCTGAACGTCTACGGCGGGGCCATCTCCATCCAGACCATGGGCGTGCCCGTGAAGCGGCACACCGCCGTCGTGTTCATCTGCGCGGCCTCCTACCTGGTCGCGCTGTGGGGCCAGACCGGGTTCAACGACGGTTTCACCGTGTTCCTCAACCTCACCGCCTACTTCGTGGCACCGTACGTGATGGTGCTGATCTGCGACTACATCCTGGGGAACCGCCGCAGCGAACGGGGACTGCGCGAGCTCTTCGACAAGTCACGCAAGGTCGAATGGGGCTTCATCGCCTGGGCCGCCGGCGTGCTCGGCTCCACCCCGTTCTGGATCTCCGCTGTCTACACCGGCCCCGTCGCCGCGGCCAACCCGCAGCTGGGCGACCTGACCTTCTACGTCGGTGCCGCCATCGCCGCGATCGTCTACCTGGCGACCTACCGGCTGCCGCGGCTCTCCCGGCGCGAATCACTGCGGGCCACCACGGAGGCCTAGCCCATGGCGACGCGGGGGAGCGGGGGCGCGCAGCTGGTCGTCATCGACCTGCAGCAGGCCTTCCGCCAGGAGGGGCAGTGGCATGTGCCGCGTTTCGACGCCGCGGCAGCCCGGATCGCCGAGCTGATCGAGGCGATGGGCGACCCGCTGTTCACCCGCTTCGTCCCCGATCCGGCTGAACCCGGATCGTGGGGCGCCTACTACGAACGCTGGGACCAGATGCGTCTGCCCCCGCAGGACCCCGTGTGGGATCTGGTCTGCCCCGGGTACGACGGCGGTGCCACCCTTGATCTGCCCACGTTCGGCAAGTGGGGTGAGGCCATGGCGCAGCAGGTTCCGGTCGGTGGTGAACTGATTGTCGCCGGTGTCGCCACCGACTGCTGTGTGCTCTCGACCGTGCTGGCCGCGGTCGACGCAGGCCGTTTCGCCACCGTCGTCACCGATGCGTGTGCCGGTCAGGACGATGCAGCGCATGAGGGCGCACTGGCGATGATGGGGCTGCTGTCACCGATGGTCCGGTTGGTGACCTGCGACGAACTGCTGGCTGAGCGTGCCGGAACCCCGAAACCAGCCTGACGGGTTCAGGGGCCGGCAGCTTCTCCCGCGGGGGGCTTCGACGGTCAAAGGACCGGCATCCACCGGCGACCCGCGCCCGGGACTGGAGCAAGAGCGCCAAGGTGGCCAGTAGGGCGACGAATGACGCGTATCCATAGGCCGCATGGGCCAATCCCCAGTGGGGGATGAGTAGTCCGGCGGCCGCCTGTGGGCCCCAGGGGGTATGTATCTATTGTATTTGCTGCGCTACCATTGACACATGGATTTGCTGACAACCAACGAGGTCGCCAAGGTGCTGGGCATGGCGCCTGCGGCAGTGCGCCGGTTGGCGTCGTCCGGTCGGCTGCCGTCGGCAAAAATCGGGGCTTCGCTGGCGTTTGAACCAGCTGGCGTGTATCGAATGCAGCGAGAGGACCGAAAAATCGGTCGGGTGTGGTCTGCGGCGACGGCATGGGCGGCCATAGAAATGTTGTCGGGTATGAGGACCGAAATCATCGACCAGCCGCGGCGCTCCCGGCTGGCAGCCAAGATCCAGGCTCTGGACGCTGCAGAGTTCCACCGACTGGCACGGCAACGAAGCGCGGTCAGACGGTTTCACGCCAGCCCACGTGCATCCACGCGGTTGGCCGGGCTGATCGAGCCGAGCGGAGTGATGGCCGTGGCCGCCGCCTCCAGGGCCGCGCGGTTTGGCCTGGCAGGAGTCCGCAGTGAATCCCGCATTGAGGGGTACTGGACCGGGCGTTTGGAGGATTTGCTGTCCACTGTTCCCTTGCGGCCGGATGCGGGGGGAAATGTGGTGATCCGCCTGGCCGAGGAGGCCCACATGAAGAGGGCGATCGGGACCGATGTTTTGGTTGCCCTGGACCTGATGGATTCCGATGATGTTCGGGAGCGTGGGGCTGGCCGGAACGTACTCGAGGAGTATTTGCATCATGTCCACTGAGCGGTGTGTGCGGACTATTTCCGTGCCGGGTGACGTGTGGATGCCTCCGTGGCCGAATGCCTTCGAGTTGGCAGACGCTGTCCCTTCCCGGCATTGGACACTCGTGGGAGGGCTGATGGTCCAGCTGCACTGCATCGCCGCCGGCGTGACACCCCCACGGCCCACCTTCGACGTGGACACCTTGATCCACGTGGAGCTGCCGGGGAACAGCCTGTCCGTTCTCCACGAAGGCCTGGTAAAAATCAACTATTCACCGCAGCTCTCCCTCGGACGACGGCAGCCCCTGCATCGATATGTTCGGGGCAATGATGTCATCGACTTCCTGATTGCTGATCATGCTGCTCCATCCCTGATCAGGAAGTTTCCATCGCTTGGCGTCGTCCGGGCGTCGGGAGGGACCAACGCGCTGCGCCGAACAGTGCAGTTCGACATCGTGCATGAACACGGCAGGTCAAGCATTTCCTGCCCGGACGTCGTCGGTGCTCTCATGCTCAAGGCCGACGCGTATCGGATCGATTCGCGGGATCGACTTCGGCATCTCCAAGACTCCGTGAGCCTGGCGATCCTGCTGTCGGAATCGACCAAGGGGCCGAAGATGTTCGGGAGTGGTCCCCGGCGCATCCGCCAACTGCTCAAAGCGCTTTCGGCGTACCGTCCGGAGCAGCTGGGTGTGACGGAAGATGATTGGCAGGACGCCCAGATCGCGTTGCAAGAGCTCCTCGAATGGAGGTGACCTTCGGGGCAAGCGTGGTTGAGGCCGGATCCCCGTAGGGGCCCGGCCTCACGCATGTCTGGAGCTGGGTACTACGCCTGCTGCTTCCGCTTCCCCGTGAGCAGTGGTGCGAAGAATGCGGCGAGCTCGTCGGTGGCGGTCAGTGGCAGGACGTTGGCCACGTACTGGTCCGGGCGGACCACGACGACGACGCCGTCGCGGCTCAGGCCGCGCTCGTCGAAGATGTCGGCGCCGGGGACGGTGCCGAAGATCTTCTCGAGGTTCGTCAGCTTGAACGGGCCGACCTCCGGGCGGAACACCGCGGGGACGGCGTTGATGTCGATCTCCTCGTGCGGCTGCTGGTAGATGACCTTCGCATCAAACCAGGCATCGTGGTCGTCCCCCTCGGGGGTGGCGGCGAGCGGGGAATCCGGTGCGGTGGCCAGCCATTGGGCGAGGTCCGTGGTGGGGGAGGCGGAGCCGGCGGCGGCCGGATCGGCGAAGACGTAGATGCGCCAGCGTCCGTCGGCTTCGGCCTGGTGGCCGAGCTGCAGGGGGTTGGTGTCGCAGACGCGGGCTGCCTTGGCGGACTTGAAGCGCTTGCCGATGGTGAAGCCGGTGGCCAGGTCCTGGTGCCTGGCCTCGGCGGTGATCAGCGACGGGGTGTATTCGGTCATGAAGCCCGCAGGGAACTCGGCGGTGCGCACGTAGAAGTCCTCGAGGTCCGAGGGGCTGTCGAACTCCTCGGGCTTCTTGGCCATCATCGTGGACCATTCCTTGTCGAAGTCGATGAGGTTCTTGGCCACGACCTGGCGTTCGGCCGAGTAGGTGGAGAGCAGCTCCTCGGGGCTGCGGCCCTCGAGCACATGGGCGAGCTTCCAGCCGATGTTGAAGCCATCCTGCATGGAGACGTTCATGCCCTGGCCGGCCTTGGCCGAGTGGGTGTGGCAGGCGTCGCCGGTGATGAACACGCGCGGGGTCTGGCTGCCGATGTTCTCCGGGAGGACGTCGTCGAACCGGTCGGTCAGCCGGTGGCCGACCTCGTAGACACTGTGCCAGGCGACGTTGCGCACCTCGACGGTGTACGGGTTCATGATGGCGTTGGCCTTGGCGATAATCTGCTCGATGGTGGTCTTGCGGACCTGGCCGTTGTCGTTCTCCGGCACGACGCCGAGGTCGACGTACATGCGGAAGAGGTGTCCGCCCTCGCGGGGGATGAGCAGGATGGAACCGCCGTCGTGCGACTGGATGGCGCACTTGGTGCGGATGTCCGGGAAGTCGGTCTTGGCGAGGACATCCATGACACCCCACGCGTGCTTGGCCTGCTCGCCGGCCATGGTGCAGCCGATGGAGGCGCGGACCTGGGAACGGGCGCCGTCGCAGCCGACGACATATTTCGCATGGACGAGCCGGGTGGTGCCCTCATCGGGTCCGGCACTGCGCACGAGCGTGACCTTGACCGGGTAGTCGCCCTCGTCGGTGACCTCGAGCCCCTGGAAGTCCCAGCCGTAGTCGGGGGTGAGGCGGGTGGGGGAGTTCCTGGCGACCTCGGCGAAGTAGTCCAGCACGCGGGCCTGGTTGACGATCAGGTGCTTGAACTCGCTGATGCCGGTCTCGTCGTCCTTGGCGCGGCCGCCGCGGGCGATGTGGGTGGGATTCTCCGTGTCCGGGCGCCAGAACGCCATCTCGGTGATCCAATATGCCTCGGCGGTGATGGCCTCGGCGAATCCGAACGCCTGGAAGGTCTCCACGGAGCGGGCCTGGATGCCGTCCGCCTGCCCGATTTCCAGCCGGCCGCCGCGACGTTCGACCAGGCGGGTGGTGATACCCGGGAACCGGGAGAGCTGGGCTGCGGTCAGCATGCCTGCCGGGCCGGAGCCGACAATGAGCACGTCGACTTCCTCGGGCAGCTCCTCGGGGCGGTCGATGCCGACTCCGGCAACGGGCTGGACGCGCGGGTCGCCGGAAACGTATCCGTGGTGGTGGAACTGCACGGTGGGTCCTCACTTCTTCGTGTACTGGTCATTTGAGGGTGTTCTATAGTTGAATTCAACATTCGATTATCGAACACGAGATCTGGAACACACTATACGGGGCGTATGACGTGGCTAACAAGTACTGTCGGCGGTGGCCTCGCGGTGACCTCCAGGGAAATAGCGCGTAACGCTTTCTGCGTAGTGTTTACACGCGATGAGGTGAATGGTTGACTAGGTCGTAGAGCCAATCTGGGGAGGTGGCGATCGTGGAAAATGGAACGCGTCCGTTCGCTTCAGCCCTCCGCGTCTGCTTCGGTCTCGGACTTGGCCTTCTCGGTCTCCTTCTGTTCGGCATCACCAGCGCCACTGCCAGTGAGACCCCCGTTGGACACGGGGACATCATCCAACAGGACCGTCCCCAGCCAGAGGCCAGCCAAGCGTCATCCGGACGGCAGAGCCAGCAGTCGGCGTCATCTACCAAAGAACAGCCGTCCCGGCACCGTCAAGGGAACGGGAACCAATCCCAGCAGAGCCGGATTGAAGACGCGCGCGGTTCGTCGGCTCAAGGTGCCGGCCACGGCGGCAGAGGCATCGCTTCCAGGGATGGGGCGACCTCGAGGGCCCAGCAGGGGAAGACGGCGGACGGCGCAGCCGCGAAAGCAACCGCAGACCTGCGGGCTCACCGCCAGGAGACCACCCGATCGCTACGGACATCGGCGAGGGCCATCCGCCAGGAACTTGATAACACTTCCCGTGAAGCAAGGCGGTCTGCGGAAAATCTGCGCCAGGCACAGCGGGCCCAGGCGGAGGAGGTTCGCCAGGAGATGGCAGCCGCGACCCGGAAGGCGCAGGAGGGGCACCAACGTTTCGAGGAAGCGCGGCAGGCAGACCTCCGGGAACTCCGCACATCAATGGCCGCAGCGCAGGCCCGACACGTTCCGTCCGGCCGCGAGGACCGGCCCCACAAGAGCACGTCGACGAAGACACCTGCTCCGGGCAAGACCTCGCAGATGCAGCTTGAAATGGAATCAGTCGCTGCCGAGGCAAAGGCGGACCTGCACGAGGTTACCCAAGAGGCCCACCGCTCCATGGGGGAGGGACACGAATCCGGCTCGGAACCGGACGAAGAAGCGAAGAGTCGGATTCCCCACAACACTGCCCACGGCACGAGTGGGGCAGCGAAGCAGGTCCGCGGCTCTGCAACCCGGACTGAAGGCGCCAGCGGTCTTCGGGGTAAGCAGGGAGAAGAATCCGCCGATCTCGGCACGACCGTCGAGACGTTGGTCGAGGCCCCATCCACACTGATACGCGGGAGTAGCAGGGCCCTGACGGGAAGCTCGGAAGCGTCAGCGCTGAAAGCGGTGACCGGGGTCGTGCGCTCTGCACCCGCCATCGTTGCTGAGCCTCCGGTGAAAGAGACCTTGACGTCGGTGACGACGGTTTTGGATGAAACGGTGGCGAGCGTTCCGATCGTGGACAAAGTGCTGCCGAAGCAGTTGCTGACGCGCACAACGAAGCCCCTTGCCGAACTCGTCGACGGCACCGTCGATGCTGTTGTCCAGCCGGTCACTGCCCCGGTCGCCAGGATCGCTGCCCCCATCGTCGGAGCCACCGAACCGGTACTCGGTACCGTGGACGCGGTAGCCGACACCACGGATACGGCGGTCCAGAAGGCGGCCACCGGCCTTCTGCCCACGACCGGCGACACCGCCAGCCGACCGCAGGCTGACACGCCCCGTCGGCCGGCGTCGATTTCGCCCGCATCGGACCCCGCGCCCGCGCAGGCCACATCGACGGTCCGCCACAATAGCCAGCCAATCGCCCACCACCAGAAGAAGGCTCCATCGCCGGGCACTCCCGGCGTGGACACCGCCCTCGACGAGCCGGTCGTCGTGTCCACTGCTCCGCAGGCCTTCGTTCACAGCTCTCCGACGGCTGGCACCACTGACGGCGACCACGGATCGACGACCCCGAAGCCCTGGCCGGCTCCGGTTCCTGCACAGACTTCCGGCAACGCAGCCGCTGCCGGCGGTGGATGGCAAGCCTCCGCCGCCGCCCTTGAACACCAGGTCTTCCGGCTTCACCTGCCGATCGAGTCCATCAGTGCCCACGGGGTTGACACCCGTTCGCCCCTCGACGCGGCAAGCGATCCCGGCTCCTCTCCTGATTGATCAGGCCTCGCGGTCCTTTCGGAACCGCTGACGGCCAATTGGCGCCAAGACGCCGACACATAGATCAATCAGGAGAATCTCATGCGTAAGTGTGTACAGCGGGGGCTCTACAGTGCCCTCTTCGCCGGAGGACTCATCGTCCTCGGCACGGGTGCGGCATCCGCCGCGCAATCACCAAGCGACGATGGACTGCTCTCCGGAATACAGTCCAGCGCCACATCGCAGGTCCACCAGACCGCGACTCACGACACCGCCGTCCGGAAGATCGTTGCCAAGCACCTTTCCGATGACGTCAAGTCACTGAAAGACAAGGCAGAATCATCGTCGGACAAGCCGGCTTCGGCCTCCACCTCCGGCAAAAGGGGAATCCTCAGCGGAACCCAAGCTGCGCTGAAAGCGGCCGTTCCCGTCAAGGCCAGCGGTAACACCGTGTCGGTAATTGGCGACAACAAGACCCGCAATACGGTCGGGGACCATGGCCCGGCGGACGATGCCTCGGATGGCAATGCAAAGGCATCGACTTCCGGGAAACGCGCCGTCGCCAGCGGAAACCAAGCCGGTGCCAAGGCATCGGCGCCCGTTGACGTCAGTGGAAACACCGTTTCGGTGATCGGCGACAACGACACCGAGAACTCCACCGATCATCACGAGCGGGGAGCTTCGGCGACCACCTCCGGCGACGACAGTTCAGGTAGCGGTAACCAGGCCGGTGCCAAGGCGTCCGCGCCGGTGGAGGTCAGCGGCAATACCGTTTCGGTGATCGGCGACAACAAGACCCGGAACACGGTCAAGGATCAAAAGCACGACGCCGGAGCCACCGGGAAGAGCCCGAAGGCCTCGACGTCCGGCAAGCACGGTGCAGCGAGTGGCAATCAAGTTGGTGCCAAGAAGTCCGTCCCCGTGAGGGCAAGTGGCAACACCATCTCCCTCATCGGCAACAACGACACGAAAAACGAGGTCACGAGAAGTGACCGTCATGATGCCGCATCCGCTGAATCAGGGGCTGCAAAGTCGTCTGGCGACCACGGCCTCGCCGCCGGAAACCAGGTGGGTCTCGAGGAGACCTACCCGGTTGACGTCAGCGGAAACACTATCTCTCTGGTGGGAAACAACACCACTGAGAACATGGTCGGCCGCGACGATCGAGAAGGCGCCGGTGCCGATCGGGGCGTGCCGGTGAAGACCTCGGGTGATGCTGGTTTGGGCAGTGGGAACCAGGGTGGTGTCCGTGGGACCGTGCCGGTGAATGCCGATGGAAACACGGTGTCTGTTTTTGGTGACAACGATGCCAGGAACACGGTGGTCCGTGACGGGCGTGATGGTCCCGGTTCCGACCGGGGTGCTGTTTCGACGTCGGGTGACGATGGTCTGATCGGTGGGAACCAGGTTGGTGCCGAGGCTTCGGTGCCGGTGAGTGCCGAGGGGAACACGTTCTCGGTGTTCGGGGACAACAAGTCCCGCAATACCGTCGAGCGTGATGGCTCATCGGTCAGTGGTCCGGCTCGGGGCGGAAACGCTTCGACCTCGGGTGATGACGGTGTTGGCAATGGCAACCAGGTTGGCGTGCAGAAGAGCGTGCCGGTCCATGCCAGTGGGAACACGGCGTCTGTTTTTGGTGACAACGATACGAAGAACACGGTGGTCCGTGAGGGTCACGGCGCTCCGGTATCGACTTCGGGTGATCGAGGCGTCGTCGGTGGAAACCAGGTGGGTCTCGAGGAGACCTACTCGGTGGATGCCGAGGGGAATACGTTCTCGGTGTTCGGCGACAATGCTGCTGAAAACACCGTGGTGAAGGGTGCTGGCTCCGTGGCCGGTGCCGATCAGGGTGTGCCGGTGAAGACCTCGGGTGATGCTGGTTTGGGCAGTGGGAACCAGGGTGGTGTCCGTGGGACCGTGCCGGTGAATGCCGATGGAAACACGGTGTCTGTTTTTGGTGACAACGATGCCAAGAACACGGTGGTCCGTGACGGGCGTGATGGTTCCGGTTCCGACCGGGGTGCTGTTTCGACGTCGGGTGACGATGGTCTTCTCGGTGGGAACCAGATTGGTGCCGAGGCTTCGGTGCCGGTGAGTGCCGATGGGAATACGTTCTCGGTGTTCGGGGACAACAAGTCCCGCAACACCGTAACCAGCACGGTTGGTGACCACGTGGTCTCAGCTCCGCGCGTTCCGGTTTCCACTACTGGTGGTCGAGGGGTCGTTGGAGGCAATCAAGTTGGCCTTCAGGAGATCTTCCCCGTGAACGTCAGCGGGAACTCGTTCTCGGTGTTCGGCGACAATGTTGCACAGAACACTGTGGCCCGTGGAGACGGAGACAGCAATGGTGCGAACCACGGTTCCCCGGTGTCGACCCCGGGTGATGACGGAATTGGTAGCGGCAATCAAGCCGGCGCTCTGAAGGCAGTGCCAGTCAGCATCAGCGGGAACTCGTTCTCGGTGTTCGGTGACAATGCTGCACAAAACACGGTGACCCGTGGTGGCAGGGACAGCATCCTGCCAGCGATGCCAGTCCCAGGAACTACCTCGGGTGACACCGGAGTTATCAGTGGGAACCAAGCGGGCGCAGGATTCCTTGTCCCAATCTCCGTCGACGGAAACACGTTCTCCGTCTTTGGCGACAATGCCTCAACGAACACCGTTGTTGGGGGAGGGGCGACTGACGTCGGCTACCTTCCGGAGTCCTCACCGTCAGACTCTGGCGACCGTGGAATTGCAAGCGGAACGCAGGCACTTCCTTGGTTCTTCGCTCCGATTGCCGTGGAGGGGAACAACGTTTCGGTGCTGGGTGATAACACCGTGACTGCTCCGAAGGTTGATGGGACTGATGG
>NZ_BAAAIV010000019.1:14019-219262 GCF_039526245.1 Arthrobacter rhombi | reverse complement strand
GGTCAGCGTCGAAGAGGTCCGCGCGGCCACCGAGCCCGAACTCATTCTTGGTGGAGACCTCTCACGCGAATAGCCCGTCCGAAGACCCCGGCACTGCAGGAAAAGGCCCCGATCAATCTCCTGATCGGGGCCGCGCAGATGTGGCACGCAATTCGGAGGTAACCCTTTCGTCGCGTACTCGATGACGATCGACCCGCCCGAACCGGCTGAGATCGCGGTGCACGGTGATTTACTTCCGGGCGGGAACGTGTTAATCGTTGGTCATGAGCCGGCCGTCGCATCGATCGTCCTGTCAGGGTAGCGCCCCACGGAAGGCGCGGTGACCGGCGATGCCAGGGTGGGTTCAGGACATCGACGTCGTCGCCTTGATGGGCCTCCTGCTGCACGCGGTATTCGCCCTGGTGGCTGCCATTCTGGTTTCGGCGAACCGCAAACCCTCGGCCGCCATCGCGTGGATCCTGGCCATCGTTTTCATTCCGTTCCTTGGCGTCGTCACGTTCCTCCTGGTGGGCGTCGGCAAACTCCCCAGGCACCGTCGGGATAAGCAGCGCGAGGTCAACGAGGCGATGCTGGCACGCACCCGGGGCCTGTCGGCGGTGAGCCACGGCGAGGAGTGGCCGGAATGGCTCCACTCCCTGGTGGAACTCAACCGCCGGTTGGGGGCACTGCCGATGGTCGGAGGCAACCGTGCAGAATTGCTGGGCGGCTACGACGAAAGCCTCGAGCTCATGACGGCCGCCATCGATACGGCCGCGGATCATGTCCATGTGGAGTTCTACATCCTGGCCCTGGATCCCACGACCACTCCCTTTTTCGAGGCCTTGTCCCGTGCGGTCGAACGTGGAGTCACGGTGAGGGTTCTCTTCGACCACCTCGCCGCCCTCATGAACCCGGGGCATCGCGAGACGCAAAGGTTCCTGACGGACGCGGGGGTGCAGTGGCAGGCCATGTTGCCCTTGAGGCCGTTGCGCGGCCAGTGGCAACGTCCGGACCTGCGCAACCACAGAAAACTTCTGGTCGTCGATGGCAGGGTGGGTTTCACCGGCTCACAGAACCTCATCGCCGCGTCCTACAACAAGAAGAAGAACATCCGGCGCGGTCTCGTGTGGAAGGAACTCATGGTTCGGCTGGAGGGGCCGGTAGTACGCGAACTGAACGCCGTCTTCGTCACGGACTGGTACAGCGAAACGCAGGATTTCCTGCCGTTGGACACCTCACCTGTCGTCTTGGGCTCGGACGAGACCCTCATCGACTGCCAGGTCCTGCCCAGCGGGCCAAGCTTCGACAACGACAACAACCTCAAGCTCTACGCTGCGCTCATCCACAAGGCCGAGCACCGGGTGAGCATCACGAGCCCCTATTTCGTTCCCGACGAATCGATCTTGCTGGCCATCATCACGGCGGCCTCCCGCGGACTGGACGTGGAACTCTTCGTCTCCGAAATCGGCGACCAGGCCATGGTCTACCACGCGCAGCGTTCGTACTACGAGGCCCTCCTCAGGGCAGGCGTCAGGATCTACCTGTACCGGGCACCCAGTGTGCTCCACTCGAAGCATTTCACCGTTGATGACGACGTGGCAGTCATCGGTTCAAGCAACATGGATGTCCGCTCCTTCAGCCTCAACATGGAGGTATCCGTGCTGGTCCACGGACCGTCCATCATTGGCCAGATGCGCGCCGTGGAGGATCTGTACCGCGCCAACAGCCGGGAGCTGCTGCTGGACGACTGGACAGGCCGGCCGATGCGCGACAAGGTCCTGGACAATCTGGCCCGGCTCACCTCATCGCTTCAGTAGGGGGACGGAGCAGCCCGGCCAACGTTTCTTCCCCTAGTGTTTCCCGCCGACCAGCCCCGACTCCCCCGCCCGGCTGGCCGGCACCCCGGCCCACACCTGCAATGCCGCCCACGCAGCGGCGGTCAGCGGGACAGCGAGGATGGCACCGAGCACCCCGGCGATCACCCCGCCCACCGTCAGCGCCAGCAGCACCACCAACGGGTGGATCTGCAGCGTCCGGCCCATGACCACGGGCTGGAGCAGATTGCCCTCGAGCTGGTTGACCACGATCACCACCACGCCGACGATCACCGCGGCGACCGGGCCGACCCCCAGCAACGCCACCACCGCGGCCAGGACCCCGGTGACGGTGGCACCGATGATCGGGACGAACGCACCGATGAAAATCAGGACCGTCAGCGGGATGGCCAACGGGACCTGCAGGATCATCAGGGCCGCGCCGATGAGCACAGCGTCGACGGTGGCGACGATTGCGGTCCCCCGGACATAGCCGCCCAACACCGCCATGGCCCTGATGCCGGCCACGCGCGCCTTGGCGCGCTGTTGGCCGCGCAGTTTCTGGATGGCGAAGGCCCACATGGCCCAGCCGTCCTTGAGGAAGAAGAACAGGATGACGGCCATCAGGATGAATCCGGTGGCCATTTCCGCGGCCTGCGAGGCTCCGGCCATCGCCTGGTCCTCGGTCTGCTGGCTGCCCAACATGGCCTTCAGGGACGTCATCGCCTGCGTCAGCGTCGAATCATCGATCGGCAACGGCCCGTTCTTCAGCGTGGTCCACAACTGGGTTGTCCGCTCCCCCGCCTGCGAGGCCAGGGAGGTCCACTGGGCCTGGATCGCGAACACGACGGAGGCCAGCACCCCGCCGACCACCACCAGCAAGCCAACGAACGTCGTTGCCGTGGCCCACCCGGCGGACCAGCCGTGATGGCGCAGCCAGTTGACCACCGGTGAGATGGCAGCGGCCAGGATGAAGGCCAGGACCAACGGAACCGCCACCACGGTGACCTGCAACAGACCGAAAATGATGACGACGGCGAGCGCCAGGATGTACAGGACGCTGCGCGCCCGCTCCCCGGTCCGGCTCAGGCTGTGCGTCCAGCGGACGTTGTCCTGCGGGGCCGTGGTGGGTTCTCGTTCAGCCATGCTGGCCTCCTGTGCGGTCGCGGGTGCATCGGCTCGATCATGGGGATCGCCGTCCCCCCGGGTAAGCGCCCCACCCTACCAACCTGCCCCGGCCCCGTGTCGAACGGGGCTCCGGCTCAGAGTCCCGGTAGCACCTGTTCGCGGACGTCCTTGCGCAGGATCTTGCCGAGCATCGAACGCGGCAGGTCATCGACCGCCACGATCCGCTTGGGCACCTTGTAGCCGGCGAGGTGGTCGCGGCAGTGCTGGCGCAGGGCCGCCTCGTCCAGCTCGACG
The DNA here is from genome assembly GCF_039526245.1 of Arthrobacter rhombi. Classification (NCBI taxonomy): domain Bacteria; kingdom Bacillati; phylum Actinomycetota; class Actinomycetes; order Micrococcales; family Micrococcaceae; genus Arthrobacter; species Arthrobacter rhombi. The sequence continues at coordinate 216,047 of NZ_BAAAIV010000019.1, read as the reverse complement.
CCGGGCTCGAGTTCGACGGCGGCGACCACCATCTCCCCGCCGCGCTCCAGCGGCTTGCCGAAGGCGGCGGCATCCCGGACATCGGCATGGCCGCGCAGCACGGATTCGACCTCGGTGGGCGAGACGTTGAACCCGCCGGTGATGATCAGCTCCTTGGCGCGGTCCACGACGGTGGCAAATCCGTCGTCGTCCACGGTGACGATGTCCCCGGTGCGCAGCCAGCCGCCGGGCAGCAGCGTCTTGGCCGTTTCGTCGGGGTTGTTCCAGTAGCCGGCGAAGACCTGGGGGCCGGCGATGAGCAGTTCGCCGGGGTCCCCGGCCGGGACCTCGACGGTGGGATCGTCCGGGTCCACGACCTTCATCAGCGTGGAGGGGAACGGGACGCCGATGGTCCCGGTGCGGCGCGTGGGGTGGAACGGGTTGCCCAGGGCGACCGGCGAGGATTCGGTCATGCCGTAGCCCTCGACCAGCAGCCCACCGGAGACCGATTCCCAGAGGTCGACGACGCGGCCCGGCAGGTTCATGGCCCCGGAGATGCAGTACTTCGCCGACTTCAGCGAGATCCCGCGTTCCTGGGCGGCCATGGCGGTGCGCTCGTAGATCGGCGGGACCGCGCAGTAGACGGTGGCCGGCGACTTCTTCATCGCGTCCAGGACCATGTTCGGATCGAACTTCGGGAACAGGACCAGCATCCCCTGCTTGAGCATGCCGAACGTCAGGTACAGCGTCATGCCGAAGGCGTGGAACATCGGCAGGATGGCGTACAGGATCTCCTTGCCGGTCTGGGCGCCGGACATCCATGCTTCGCCCTGCAGGGCGTTGGAGTACAGGTTGTAGTGGGTGAGCATCGCGCCCTTGGGGCGCCCCGTGGTCCCGGAGGTGTACTGGATCGCTGCCAGGTCCTCGACGGACGGGCGGGGATGCGACGGCTCCAGCCGGCCGTGGCCGAGCAGCTTCTTCCACGAGGTGGTGCCCGGAGCCTTGGCCGTCAGCGACGTGCGGGTCTCGCGCAGCTTGCCCACCGGCAGGGCCAATGCGGCACGCTTGACCGGCGGGAAGGCCTGCAGCAGGTTGACCGAGACGACGTGGTCGATCTCCACGTCGGCCGGGAATCCGGTGATCGCCGCTGCCGCCTTGTCCCAGACGATCGCGATGCGTGCCTGGTGGTCCTCGAACTGGTGGCGCAGTTCGCGGGCGGTGTAGAGCGGGTTGTGTTCGACGACGACGGCTCCGAGGCGCAGCACCGCGTAGAAAGCGATGACATGCTGCGGGCAGTTCGGCAGGATCACGGCGACGCGGTCCCCCGCGCGTACCCCGAGGCGGCGCAGCCCCTCGGCGGCACGCTCCACCTGTTCGCCCAGGTCGCGGTAGCTGGTGCGGCGGCCGAAGAACTCCATCGCCGGGGCCTTGCCCGCCTCCGCGACGGAGTGCTCGAACATGTCGACCAGCGATTCGGTGGGCAGCTCGATCTCTGCCGGAACCCCCGGCTGGTAGTTCTTGACCCAGGGCTGCTGCCCGGTCGTGTCCGCGGCAGTCTGTCCAGTGGGGCCGGTGGCGTTATCCATGGTTCCCATCTTTCCGCGAAAACTGCACGACGGCGAATCCCGGCAGCGCCTCCGGCACGGTCCCACGTGGAGCTAGTCGGATCCAAGCCAGTCGGGATGGTGGTCACCGGCCTTGCCCACAGACGAAATCGGCCCTCAGCGCCGTGCCCAGCGTCAACCGTCAGGTTCTTGCGTCGCTGCGTCGATGGACGCGATCACCTGCTCAAACCATCTTCGCGCCGGCTCGATGCCTGCGAGCACGGACGAGCTGCCCCCGACCTCCGTCTCCTCTCGGGCTTCGAGGTACGCGGGTTCCCAACCCTCCATCGCGCGCAGGGGCAGTGGTGGCCACTCCTGCGCACGACGGAACGTGAATGTGCGCGCACAGAGATCCCGCAGGGAGGTCAGCTCAGGGCCAGCGCCCCACAGCAGCTGCAGATCCACCAGGTCATGGGCCCGGGCGTAGCCGGGGTCTGTCACGGCATGGATCTTCTGCGCGATTTGGTACTCCAGATCGATCAGCTCCACTGGCTGCAGCCCCCCGAACCCGAACCGCTCACTCAACTCGATGAGCCCGCCGTCGACGGCGCGGCGGGTGTGCGCGTATGGCTCGATCTCGGGGTCGGACACTTCCACGTCCAGTCCCGCCCACTCGCGCCCAAGGAAGGAAAGAGTGACCCGGTAGGGGTGCATCACGTACTGGGGGCGGGGGAGACCGGGATCGTGCAGCCGCTGAGGCTTCAGGGCCGCCGTGAATGCCACTCGGTCCGGCGCATTCGGGTCCTTGCGCAGCCCACCTTTTGTCGCGGGCACCACGCCCCATCCCTGCCCCAGTCGCGCGCGGAACGATTCCTCGAATTCTGCTCCCCGTTGCCGAGTGGCGACGTCTAGATCCGCCGTGGCCCGTGTGCCGCGCTCCCCCATACGGAGCTTGACGCCCATGCCTCCCTTGACGGCGACAGCGTCTGGCAGCATCTGGGTCACGATCAGTGTGCAGAGCATCCGCCGCACACGGGCAGCGGGAACTCCGAGGTCGCGGGACGCTTCTTCTATCCGGGCGTTCAGCTGCGCGGTGTTCATCGGTGGGGCCACAGGTCTCATGCGACGCGTTGCTTTCGGCGAGCTAACTCATCGACGTCTCGTTCGTCGATCAGCTCGCGTGTGAGCGCCTGGCCGACCAGCGCCTTCCAGCGCTCCGCCGGTATCCTGCCGCGAACGTCCTCCAAGGCGCGCTGGACGGTGGTCGTCGGGATGCCCTCGTACTGCGTCAGGTCTCCGTCGGGGACATCCGTTCGGTCCTCGAGGTCGACCCACTCGGGAAGAGCCCTACGCACTCGGCGGTGGGTCGCCACCCGGATACGGCGCGGGTTGAACTGCCCCAGGCCCAGCAAATCGAGCACGGCCTCGCGCTGCAGAAAGGCCCCGTCGCCGGCTAGCGCTACTGCTGCTGCCGGTTGGGTCAACGCGGTCGCGGGGACATCGCGGTGGACGTACACGCCTTTGCCATAGGCCCTCAGCGCGCCGCGGTGTGCGAGCTTACGGACCTCCACGGCGGGCACCCCCGCTTCCTCGGCATCGGAAACGGTGACAACGCCGTGCCGACCTGCGGCAATCTCCCACAAGTCGCGTCGGTAGCCCATCGCCCCACCCCTCATTGAACATGATCGTGAATGTCAAAAGTGTACCATTTTCGGTACGCTTTTGACACTAGAGTCTTGGCGTGCGTCTACAGACACTGATCCCGCGCCCATTGCACGCCGACGGCGAATCCCGGCCGCGCAGGCAGGGACTCCCGCTCCCCGGATAAGTACTGCCTTGTCCAGGTTTTCCGGCGGGCGGATGCTGGATCCATGACCACAACAGCAGCAGAAACCACCATCCCCAAGACCGCCCTCGTGACCGGCGGAAACCGCGGCCTGGGCCGCTCATCGGCCCTGCACCTCGCGGCTGCCGGCGTCGACGTGATCCTCACCTACCGTTCGCATCCCGAGGAAGCCGAAGCCGTCGTCGACCAGATCCGGGAAACCGGCCGCCAGGCAGCCGCCCTGCAGCTCGACACCGGCCAGCCCGAGACCTTCCCCGCCTTCGCCGAGACCGTGCGCAGCACGCTCACGGATGCCTTCGGGCGCACATCCCTCGACATCCTCGTCAACAACGCGGGCCACTCCCTCCGGACACCGATCGGGGAGACCCGGCTGGAGGACGTCCGTTCCCTGCTCGACATCCACATCGTGGGTACCGTCATGCTCACCGAGGCCCTGCTGCCGCTGCTCGCCGACGGAGGGCGCATCGTGAACACCAGCTCCGGGCTGGCCCGGTTCACCGGCGACGGTTCTTCCTCGGTGTATGCGGCCGCCAAGGGGGCCGTGGAGGTCTACACCCGCTACCTTGCCAAGGAGCTGGGTCCGCGCCGGATCACCGTCAACACGGTTGCCCCGGGCGTCGTGGGCACCGACTTCGGCGGCGGCACCAGTCGTGACAACGAGCAGGTCCGCGAGCACCTCTCGGCACTGATCGCCATGGGCCGGGTCGGCGAACCCGATGACATCGGCGCGGCCGTCGCTTCCATCACGTCCGACGCCATGGGCTGGGTCACCGGCCAGCGGATCGAGGCCTCCGGCGGCATGCTCCTGTGATCGGCGGACCGCTGGGGGCAGACTGGTGAGCATGGACCGCCCCCAGCTCGCCGATTTCCTGCGCACCCGCCGCCATGCCCTGCAGCCCGAGGACGTCGGGCTGCCCCGTGGGCCCCGCCGGCGCACCGACGGCTTGCGCCGCGAGGAGGTCGCGGTGTTGTGCGGGATGTCCACCGACTACTACGCCCGGCTGGAACAGGAGCGGGGACCGCAACCCTCCGTGCCGATGCTGGCCTCCATAGCCCGCGGGCTGCGCCTCTCCCTGGACGAACGGGACCACCTGTTCGTCCTCGGCGGGCACCCGGCCCCACGCCACCCGGGCAGGGCGGAACACGTCGACGCCGGGTTGATGCGGATCATGGACCGTCTCCAGGACACCCCGGCCCGGGTCATCAACTCCGTGGGCGAGACACTGCTGCAAACGCCGCCGGCGACCGCGCTCTTCGGAGCCGAGCCGCCGATGGACGGCAAGTTTTCCCGTTCCGCCGTGTGGCGCTGGTTCATCGATCCCCCGTCCCGCAACATCTATCCCGCCGCGGACCACGCCCAGCGACAGGTCGAGTTCGTGGCAACGTTGCGCACCGCCTACGCCCGCGAGGGACATGGCTCGCGGACCTCCCAACTCGTCGAGCAGCTGCGCGCCCGCAGCGACGAGTTCGCCACCGAGTGGGCCCACCACCAGGTCAGCCACAAGCACACCCAGCTCAAGCGGTTCCAGCACCCGGAGGTCGGTGACCTGGAGCTTTACTGCCAAACCCTGTTCGACGTCGACCAGCACCAGGCGCTGCTGGTCTTCACCGCAGGTCCCGGCGCGGAAAACGCCGAGAAGCTCGAGCTTCTCGCCGTGATCGGGGCCCAGCAGCTGCAATCCTGACGCGCCGCGTCCCAGACGAGCGGGCCAGGGTTCCTGCCATCCCCGGCGACGCCACAACATCCCTGTACACCGACGCCACAACACGCCTACGTTGGAACTGCCCCCTCACACACCCGCGCGCGAAGGAACGATCCCCATGCCGCAAACCACCGGAGCCGATGGCAACACGCTGAACTACGAGGACACCGGCGGCGCCGGCCGTCCTGTCGTCCTGATCCACGGATGGCCGCTGCACCTCGGATCCTGGGCCGACCAGGTCAAGCCCCTCCAGGCAGCGGGCCACCGCGTCATCACATACGACCGACGGGGCTTCGGCGCCTCCGAGCCCTCCGCCCGCTACGACTACGACGCCCTCGCCGCTGATCTCGCGGCGCTGCTCGACGCCCTGGACCTGCATGACGCCACGCTGGTGGGCTTCTCCATGGGCGGCGGAGAAGTGGTCCGGTATATCGCCCACCATGGCGAGGACCGGCTGCGCTCCGTGGTCCTCGCCGCCGCGGTCCCGCCCTACCTCTTGAAATCCGACGCCAACCCGGAGGGCCCGCTGACGGAGACCGCGGCGCAGGACATGCAGAAGCAGCTGGAAGCCGATCGGGAGGCATTCCTCGGGGGATTCATGCGCACCTTCTACTCCGCTGGGGACAAGCTCCTCGTCACCGACGCACAGTTGCAGGCCACCCTGGCTATGACCCGCGCCGCCGACCGGGACGCGACGGCGGCCTGCATGGAGTCCTTCGCCACCACCGACTTCCGGGACGACCTGGAGAAGGTCACCGTCCCGACGCTCATCGTCCACGGCGACAGCGACGCGATTGTCCCGGTCGAGGGATCCGGCCGCCGGACCCACCGCGCCATCCCCCACAGCGAGTTGTGCGTCATCCGGGGTGGGCCCCACGGGTTGAATGTGTCCCATCCCGACGAATTCAACGCCGCATTGGTGGATTTCCTGGGCAGGTAGCGGACCGCACCCGGTAGAAGTTCACTGACCGAACAATCGTTCGGAAATGTGACAGCACATTTCATGGACCCTTTGGTGATCCGGATCACGTCGGGCATTCTTGCAGGACGCGGGCCCCCGGCCCGCGTCAACTGAATACCTTCCGATCACGTGCGGCTGGAGAGTCCCGACCATCATCCGGGCACCGAAGGGGCAAGCACCCGCAATCTCTCAGGTTCCAAGTACAGCCGCGTGAGGAAACTCTGGAGAGCAGCCGCAGCCGCGGCTCACCGACGAAGCACGCCGGACGCCGCAGGCGCCGGTCCAACTTTCAGGTTCAGGACAGAGCGGGCCCAGGCACGTCGGGATACCCAGTTCCCCCACCGTGCCGCATTGCACCCTTCGATGAACGGCTGACCCATGAACCTGCCCACCGCCCTGCCCGCTGCCGCGGAAAACAACTCCACGGACATCCTCGCCGTCGCCAACTCGCCCGTCCTCTGGGCCTGCGCGATCGGCGTCTTCCTGGTCATCATCATCCAGAGCGTCATCTACCTGAAGGCCGCCCGGATCGCCGCCCCCGCCATCGGCATGACGGGGACCGAACTGAAGACCAGCTTCCGGGCCGGCGCCATCTCGGCCCTGGGCCCCTCGCTCGCCGTCGTCATGGTCGCCGTCGCCCTGCTCACCGTCTTCGGCACCCCCGCGGTGCTGGTGCGCATCGGCCTGATCGGATCGGTGTCCTACGAGACGGCAGCCGCGGCCATCGCCGCCAACACCGCAGGCGCGGAACTCGGCGGCCCCACCTACACGCAGGCGGTCTTCGCACTGGCCCTGGCGGCCATGAGCCTGGGCGGCGCCATGTGGATGATCGCCACGCTGATCCTCACCCCGCTGCTGAAGAAGGGCGACTCCGCCCTGCGCAAGGTCAACCCGGCCATCATGCTCGTCGTTCCCGGCGCCGCCATGGTCGGAGCGTTCTCCGTCCTCGGGATCGCCGAACTGCCCAAGTCGTGGATCCATGTGGTGGCGTTCTTCTCCTCCGCCGTGATCATGTCAGTGCTGTTGGTGATCGCCCGGAAGGTCGGGAAACCGTGGATCAAGGAATGGGCGCTGGGCATTGCCATCATGCTCGGCCTGGCCATCACCTACGTCGCCACCCGCCTCTAAGAGCACCCCGGAACCCCAGGAGCACATCATGCCCATTGCCACCGAAGCGCACCAGGCGCTGACCACGTTCGACAAGACCACCTCACGGTGGGGTCGGATCACCATGATCGCCGGCCTCGTCTTCTCCCTCTCGGCCCCGGCCTACCTCGTCTTCTTCTCCGGCCTGGACATCCAGGTCTCCGGCATCCTCGGCGCGTTCGCCGCCCTGGCCGCCGTCTTCGGCGTCATCTGGATCGTCGAACCACTGACCTACTACCCCATCCTCGGCGCCTCCTCGATGTACCAGGCGTTCATGATCGGCAACATCTCCAACAAGCTGCTGCCCTCGGCGATGATCGCCCAGTCGACCATCGGCGCCAAACCCGGCACCCGCAAGGGCGAACTGGCTGCCGTCGCGGCGATCTGCGGGGCGGCCACTGTCCACCTGGCTTCGCTGTTCGTGTTCGTGGGGCTGCTGGGCACGTGGCTGGTCAGCATCATCCCCCACGACATCGTCCAGACCGTCCAGCTGTACATCCTGCCGACCGTCATGGGCGCCGTCCTGGTCCAGGCCATCGTCAGCCAGAAGGCGCCGCGCTCGGCGGTCATCGCCGTCGCCGTGGCCCTCGTCGTCAATTTCGCCCTCATGCCGCTGCTCCCCGGGCTGGCGCCTTTCGCCACCGCACTGGCAGTGATTTCGACGGCGGTGCTCGCCTGGTTCCTGCGCGACAGGCAGGCCACCCCCGACCTCGGGGATGACGGGGCGGACGCCGTGAACCGGCGCGAGCCCGACGCAGCAGCCGAGACCGTCTCCGGCCCCACCTACTAGATCCCATCCGCTTCGCTAGCCACCCCCACATTGGAAGGACTACCCATGAGCACCGCCGTCCCGCAGTCGCTGCGGATGACCGAGGCCGCCGAAACCGAACTCGTCGAGACCTACCAGCACCTGCACGCGAACCCCGAACTGTCGATGCAGGAGCACCGGACCGCCGACTACCTGGCGCAGCGGCTCGAGACGCTGGGACTGGAGGTGTTCCGCTGCGGAGGCACCGGCGTCGTGGGCATCCTGCGCAATGGCGAGGGCCCCGTCGTCGGACTGCGGGCCGATACCGACGGGCTGCCCGTGCTGGAGGACACCGGCCTGGACTACGCCAGCACGGCAACCGGCGCGTTGGATGACGGCACCGAGGTCCCGGTCATGCACGCGTGCGGGCATGACACGCACATGGCCACGGCGCTGAAGACCGCCGAACTGTACGCCGGCGCACCGGATGCATGGGCGGGGACCATCGTGTTCGTCCTCCAACCGGGCGAGGAGACGGCCGCCGGGGCGAAGGCCATGGTCGAGGACGGCCTGTGGGACCAGGCGCCGAAGCCGGAGATCATGTTCGGCCAGCACGTCATGGGCGGGTTGGCCGGCACCGTGACGCTGATGCCCGGCGCGGCGATGACCACCGCCGACTCCTTCAAGGTCACGGTGAGGGGCCAGGGGTCGCACGGCTCGATGCCCGAGCACTCCATCGACCCGATCGTGCTCGCGGCGTCCATGGTGGTGCGGCTGCAGACGATCGTCTCCCGGCAGGTGGCCCCGCAGTCCGCAGCCGTGGTCACCATCGGGTCCTTCCACGCCGGCCTGAAGGAGAACGTCATCCCCGACCGGGCGGTGTTCACCCTCAACGTGCGCACGTTCGACCCCCAGGTCCGCGAGACGGTCCTGACCTCGATCCGGCGCATCATCGCCGGGGAGGCCTCCGCCTCCGGCGCGCCGGAGCCGGTCATCGAGGACATCTCCCACTTCCCGCCGCTCTACAACGACCCGGCCGCCGCCGGGGCGCTGGCCGCCGAGTTCCGCGACGAATTGGGCGGGGACCAGGTCATTGCCGGGACCCCGGTGATGGGCAGCGAGGACTTCGGCGCACTGGCCGACGCGATCGGCGTGCCCAGCGTGTTCTGGTTCTTCGGCGGTTTCCCGGCCGAACGGCTGGCCGAGGGGCCGGCCCCGGCGAACCACTCCCCGTTCTTCGGCCCCGTTCCCCAGCCGACGCTGACCACCGGGGTCCGTGCGGCCACCCGCGCGTTGTTCTCGAAGGTCGGCAAGAAGTAGCTTCCGCTCCCGGCACGGACAACACAGGGGGACGACGGCGGTGCACAGGCATCGCCGTCGTCCTCCTTCATGTCTCGAGTGGACCGCAGCCAAGGGGCTCCGGCAGCGCCTTCACGGCTTAAAGCAAATACGAATTTCTTTGCTTGACCGACGATCGCTACTATCAGCGGGAGTGCCGAAGTCAATCCGGGATGCCCCCGCAAGCCGTTTGCTCAGTTCCCACCTGAATATCCAAGGTCCCAGAAGGGCTGGCCATTGCTCGAAATCCTCGCCGCACTACTGATCTCAGTGTCCGGATGTTGTCTCCTCTTTTCGTGGTACTTCAAACGACCCCGTCAAGACGCAGTGGCCGAATCCACCAAGCTGATTTTTCGTCAATTGCGCTCGAGTCTGGAGTTGGCCTCGATCCTGTGCGGATTCGGGGCGGGGGTGCTGACCCTTGTTATCGCTGGTGGAGGAGCAACGCGAATGTGGGTACTCGCTCTTAGCCTTCCCTCCTCATTTCTCCTGTGTTTCTCCGCTCTAATATTGTTTGCCTCAAAGTTCCCGGAGGAAATGACGAGTCCGTGGAGAGCTGGAATCCGGCTGCTATTCCTACGCTTTTCGCGGTATGCAGGCCGTAATTTGAATTGAGCGTCAGTTCCAATGGCTGCACGTCTACGACGCAGCCTTGCCCATGGCAACGGAGTCTTGGTCCCCTTGACTTCCGAATTTGAACTGCGAACCACTAGTCCTCCCCGGGGAACCTGACACACAACGTTCATTCTTCTTCGGCACGCGACTCAGCCCCGGAACTGCCCGAGCACTTGGTGCATGAAGTCATCGCCCAGTTTAAACGCCGCCACGTGGATCGGCTCGTTGTTGCCGTGCATGGCCGTGAGCTAGTCGTTGTCCAACACACACTGGCCGGCAAGGCTCCCTTCGGAGACCCCCTTCTCCCGCTACGGAGCCAGACTGGTCCCGATCTCAAACAGCGCTAGTCTCACTTCAAGTCTTCATGGTGCCAGGACGGACCAACCTAGCCTCCGCCATCATCGGCCTCAAGCACGTCCTGAAGGTCATGCGCGAACAGGGCTCCGGCGCCGTCGTGAACACCGCCTCCGTCGGCGGCATCCGCGGCGTGGGCAACCAGTCCGGCTACGCAGCAGCCAAGCACGGCGTCGTCGGCCTGACCCGTAACTCGGCCATCGAGTACGGCCAGCACGGCATCCAGATCAACGCCATCGCCCCCGGCGCCATCATGACCCCGATGGTCGAGGGCTCGCTGAAGCAGATCGACCCCGAGCACTGGGAAGAGGCCGGCCAGGCGTTCGTGGAGCCCAACCCGATGAAGCGCTTCGGCAAGCCCGAGGAAGTCGGCCAGCCCGTCGCCTTCCTGCTCTCCGGCAACGCCGGCTTCATCAACGCGGCAGTCATCCCGATCGACGGCGGCCAGTCCTCCAAGTACTGACCCCCCAGGATCACCCAGCACGACGGCGGAACCTCAGGTTCCGCCGTCGTGCTGCGGTCCAGGATGCCACCGGGAATTAATGCATGGGCACCGCCCCTGCAGATAGTGTCTGCATATGCCTTCATTGATCCCGAAGCCCCTTGCCGCAACGCTGCAAAAGACCACCGCCCGACTGGTCCTGGCGTTCGCGGCCCTTCAGGCCACCGTCATCGCCGGGCTGGTGGTCTTCGATGCCATCAAGCGCAGCCAACGGTCCAAACGCACGGGATTCCCCCGCCCCGGTACGTTCGATGGCCGGGTCTCGGACTCGGATACGAAGATCTACACCTATGGCCAGGACCTCTATGACGACATGATCGCCGCCATCGACGGCGCCGAGGAACAGATCCTCCTGGAGACCTTCATCTGGAAGGGCGACGCCACCGGGCGCCGCTTCCGGGACGCACTGAACGCGGCCGCCCGCCGCGGCGTCGACGTCTTCGTCATCTACGACGGCTTCGCCAACCTCGTCGTCCCCGCGTCGTTCTACGACTTCGACCCCAAGATCCACGTGTACCGGTTCCCGGTCATTCGCCCGTCGCGGTTGTTCACCCCGCTGCGCAGCACCGGCCTGGACCACCGCAAGATCCTGGTCGTCGACGGCCACACCTCGTTCGCCGGGGGCTACAACATCGGCGACCTCTACGCGACCGAGTGGCGCGACACCCATCTGCGCATCCAGGGCCCCGCGGCGTGGGAACTGCGCCAGGCGTTCCTGGACGTCTGGAACACCGCCTACGGCCGACCGGAAATCGAGCACCAGCGCCCGGGCACCTGGGACCCGCACCTGAGCACGGCCAACAACATGCCCTCCCACTTGGTCTATCCGATCCGCGGCGTCTACCTCGACGCCATCAACCGGGCCAGCGAGCACATCTACATCACCACCGCCTACTTCATCCCCGACCAGCAGATCCTCGATTCGCTGCTCGCAGCCAGCCGGCGGGGCGTCGATGTCCGGTTGATCGTCCCCGAGGATTCAAACCACGTCCTCGCCGACTGGCTCGCCCGCGGGTTCTTCACCAGCCTGCTCAAGGAGGGGGTCACCGTCCTGCTCTACCGCAACGCCATGATCCACGCCAAGACAGCAACCATCGACGGCGAATGGTCCACCATCGGCACCGCCAACATCGACCGGTTGAGCCTGACGGGGAACTACGAAACGAACCTCGAGATCCACGATGCCGACATCGCAGCCAAGATGGAGCAGATCTTCGAGGTCGACAGCAGCAATAGCCGGAAGCTCACGCTCACCGAGTGGAAGCGCCAGAACATCGCTGCCAAGTTCAGCGAACTGGTCCTGATCCCCCTCCGCCCCTTCCTCTGAGAAAGACTGCGGCGAAGCCCCACTCCCTGGAGCGTCCGTCCACATTCCATCGACGTCAGCTGCCGAAGCGCCTATCGTGGTGCCTTCCGGCCGAAAGGCCATGACGTCCAACGAAAGGTGCATTCCATGACCGAAACGAAAATCTCCGCATCGAGGGTCATCGACGCTTCGGCGGACACCATCTTCCAGGTGCTCTCCAACCCGGAACACCACGCCCAGATCGACGGCTCCGGCATGGTGGTATCCGACGACAAGACGGACCGCATCACCTCATCGGGCCAGGTCTTCACCATGAACATGACCTGGGAGAAGAAGGGCGGTGACTACAAGACCGACAACCATGTTGTCGGCTTTGACGAGAACAAGCTGCTGGCCTGGAAGACCGCCCCGCAGGGTGAACAGCCCGCGGGATGGGAATGGGTCTGGGAACTTGAACCCCAGGGACCGGATGCCACCGAAGTCTCGATCACCTACGACTGGAGTGCCGTCACCGACAAGGAGACCCTGAAGAAGGCCAGCTTCCCCGTCGTCGGCCAGGAAGCACTCGAGGCATCCCTCGGCAACCTCGCCTCCGCCGTCTCGCAGGCCTAGCGCCACCTGGCCTGGCGACAGCCGGGACACACGTCCACCGCGGGGTTGCGATGCGCTGCATGACCCATCGGGCACGTCGCAACCCCGCGGCACGTCCAGCCAGGGCCGCCTCCCCCACTCCCGGACTGGGCCCAACCACAACAAACCCTTGACGCTTCAATGGCATAGGCGTACAGTATTACTTGAAGCATCAAGTAAACCTCATAAGGAGCACATCGTGGCGAACATCAGCATCATCGGATCCGGCAACATGGGCCAGGCCATCTCGTCCATCGTCAGCGCCGGCGGAAACAACGTCGAACTCCTGAACAGCCAGGATGCCGACAAGGCAGTCTCCGGCGACATCGTCATCCTGGCTGTGCCCTACCCCGCGCTGAAGTCCATCGTCGAAGCGCGCGGCGATCAGCTGGCCGGCAAGGTCGTGGTCGACATCACCAACCCGCTGAACTTCGAGACCTTCGACTCGCTGGTTGTCCCGGCCGATTCCTCCGCCACCGCGGAGCTTGCCGCCGCCCTGCCGAAGTCCACGGTCCTCAAGGCCTTCAACACCAACTTCGCCGCCACCCTGTCCTCCCACTCGGTGGGTCCGAACGCCACCACCGTGCTCATCGCCGGTGACGACGCCGCAGCCAAGGCGGAGCTGGCGGGCATCGTTTCCGCTGGTGGAGTGAAGGCGCTGGACGCCGGCACCCTGTCCCGTGCCCGCGAACTGGAAGCCATGGGCTTCCTGCAGCTGACCTTGGCCGCAGGCGAGAAGATCCAGTGGACCGGCGGATTCGCCGTCGCCTGAGCAATCACGCCATACCGAGAGGTCGACACCCACTTGAGGGGTGCCGACCTCTCGGCATTTCATGATCAGCTCAGCCCACGCGTCGGGCCCCTCCCACCCGGTCCTCAGCCACACGCCCTCTTCCGCAGCCGAAAACACCCAGTGGCAGCGTGTAGCGCGGTACGTCCATCGCCGACGACCTTGGCATCACCCGGTGCAGCGGATTCGCTCCGCTGACCCCGTCCCGGCCGGTCAACACCACCGGCACGTTGCCGGCACCGGGCTCGCGACTGCACGTCGGAGCTCCGCAATGGTGCCGTGGAAAACGGCACTACCTGGGCCATCCCACCCGTCTACCGGCGGACCCGGTAGCGCAGGAAGACGGCCCCGGACTGGAAGACGCGCGTCTCTACCAATTCCAGGTCAGCCCGGTGCTCATCGTGGCCGAAGTAGGGCGTCCCGCCGCCGACCAGCACCGGGGACACCATGATCTGGTACTCGTCAATCAGTCCCGCAGCCGCCGCTTCGGCGGCGAGGCCCGCTCCGCCGATGGCGATGTCGTCCGTTCCCGGTTCATCCCGCAACGAGGCGATCTCCTCCGCAACGCCCCCGGTGGCCAGCCGGGCATTCCCCTGGACGTCCGGCAAGGTCCGAGAGAACACCACCTTCGGCAGCGGCTTCCAGAGTCTGGTCCATTCCCGCTCTGCGGTGCCCAGTTCCGGGTCCTCGTCGGCCGTCTCCCAGTACAGCATGGTCTCGTAGAGCCGCCGTCCCATGAGGTGGACGCCGAGCGCCTTGAGCTCGTCGAGGTAGAACTGGAAGACCTGCCCGTCCGGTTCCGACCAGTCGAACGTCCCGTCCGGCCCGACGACGTAGCCGTCCAGGGAAACGCCCATCGAATAGGTCACGCTGCGCATGGGAACCCCTTCACGTCGGTGGGGTCGATCCTAGGCGGTCCGGTAAGGAAAGACACGGCGTGCAGGGCATAGGAGCACGACGGCGGCGCTCGAGGCTTCGAGCGTTGGCAGGCCCCCCTTGTCGGCGCCCCGCCCCCCGGCTTCACGGAACTATTTCACAATGGTACTGGTGGGCGTATGATTGTGTAATGGTCATTGGCGTAGCCGACGCGGCAAGAAGGATGGGCGTCCGACCCGAAAGGGTTCTGAAGCTCATCCATGATGAGCGTGTAATTGCGCAAAAAGTTGGCAATCATTGGGTCATCGACGAAAGCGAACTCTCAAGCAAGGTCTGGCTCAAGGCTCCGGGACGGCCGTTGTCACCGAAAAACGGAATGGCCTTGGCCCAGGTACTTGAGGACAAGGAACCCGCCAACCTGAGTGCAGTCGAGAAACACCGACTCCTGAAACGCGTCAGGCATCTTCGCGCCCATGAGGACCCCAAGAGCCAACTGATGTCTTGGCTCCCTGCCCGGGCGAAGCGCTGTGACTTTTCGATCAGTCATTCCGACCTCTCGGACTTCCGCGACGACCCACGAATCAAACTCTCGGGTGTCTCTGATCCGCGATCTGGCCTCCTGCCAGGAAACGAGATCGAAGCCTATGTTTCGCTGCCGGACCTCGACCAGCTCGCAGCAGATTGGTACCTTGTCCCGGCCAGCGACCACCGGCACGCGAACGTCATCTTGCGCGCCGTCGATGGCCTTCCGGCGGACGTACCGGCCATCTTCTCTGCAGTGGACCTGGCCGAACGCCCCGGGCCACGCGAACAATCTGCATCCAGTTCCATCTTGAGGAGCGTTATCGATGGTCATTAGGCTCCCCGCGATGCTTCCCACACAGGAAGAGTCCTGGCGCGCCGTCTTCGAGATCTACGAGGCGCTTCCACACGGTTGGGTCCTCATTGGCGGCCAGGCCGTGTTCCTTCATGCCGTCGAGCGGGGTTCCGCCACACCGCGTGCGACCACTGATGCGGACGTCGGTCTGGATATCCGTACCTATCCCCAGCACCTGAGAACTTTTACATCGACCCTCCTCAGGCTGGGCTTCAAGCCACAAGGAGAATCATTGGCGGGCCACCAACATCGGTGGATCCGAGCTAATGCGGTAGTCGATGTCCTCATTCCCCGCTTCACCGGGGAACGCAGTGAAAAGCGGCCTGGCGCAACTGGCGGAACGACCATTGCCTCACCGGCAACCCAACAGGCCGTCAGACAGAGCGAAACCGTCGACGTCATGGCAGGCGATTCATTCGGAAAGGTGAACCGCCCGACGATCATGGGAGCACTCATCGGCAAAGCTGCGCCGTTGGAGATAGTGGACGACCCGGGCCGCGAACGTCATGTCATTGATTTCCTGACCTTGGCGGCGGTAGTCACGACGCGAGATCTTCGCGGATACGACGACGACCCGGCCTCCAGAAGGCATTTATCCAATATGCTCGGAAATCTTGCCAATCGACCAGCATGGATGGCGTTGCTTCCCGAGGCCGCCAACGGCGTTAAGCGCTTGAGGATATCGCTGCGGAGCTGACTTGGCAGAAGCGGCCCGACCACACGTTGCAGCCTCATGGGATTTCGGCCTCTGGGACAATGGACCCATGACGAAGTGGATCCTGCTGGCCTGCGCCATCCTCAGCGAGGTGACCGGATCGATGTCCCTGAAGGCGGCGCTCGGAAACCCGGGTTGGTACGCGGTCACGGCGGTCGGCTTCGTGGTCGCGTTCATCTGCCTCGCCGCCGTGCTGCGCCGGGGCATGCCGCTCGGTGTTGCCTACGGGATCTGGGGTGCGACCGGGGTGGCTCTCACCGCCATCGCCTCCGCCGTCGTCTTCGACGAACCGCTCACCGGCACCATGCTGGCGGGGATCGTGCTGATCATCGCCGGCGTGCTCACCGTCGAGCTCGGCTCCCAGCACGCAGCCAACAAGAGCGGGGTGGCCAGCTGATGGCGTGGATCCTGCTCCTCGCAGCCATCGTCAGCGAAGTCGGCGCCACACTCTCGCTGCGCATGGCCACCCATGGCAGCAAGTGCTGGTACGTCCCGGTCGCCGCCGGATACCTGCTGGCGTTCACCTGCCTGGCGCTGACCCTCGATGCCGGCATGGCCCTGGGCGTCGCCTACGGGATCTGGGCCGCGCTCGGCGTCGCGCTGACAGCCGTGGCCAGTCGGCTGCTCTTCAATGAACCGCTGAACTGGATCATGGCCATCGGCATCGTCCTCATCATGGGCGGGGTCCTGCTGGTGGAGACCGGCTCGGCGCACTAGCGACTCGCAAGTGCCAAGCACGGCGGCGGCGCATGCGGCTTCCAGCCGGGGGCGGCTCCTGCCAGCTCAGCGCCCGGTCTCCTCGCGGCCGGCTTCCCACCGCTGCGTATAGTCGGCCAGCAACCGTTCCAGCCGCTCCACGATGAACACGTAATAGTCGGCCATGTCGCGCAGGCGTTCGCGCTGCACCGCTGGCAGGCCCTCCCCCTTGCCCTGCGACTCCCGCGCGAAGGCAAGCAGCTCCGTCGTCGCCCTGAGCTGGTGCTCGAGGCATCCGATCCATGCATCCGAACGCCACCGGAACACGAACTGCCGCTGGCCGGCTTCCTTGAAGCGTTCCACGACCCCATTGACGATCAACAGCCGCGTGGTTTCCGAGACCGACCCCTTGCTCGCCTCAAGGGCCTCTTGGAGTTCCGTCAGGGTCATCGGCGCTTCACTGAGCATGAGCACCCCGGCGGCACGCCCGGCCATCGGCGGCCACCCCATGGCACCGCCCACGTGCAAGCCGAAGTCTTCGATCAGCGATTGCTCCAAGTCCGGCTCACTGGAGCGGGTGGGGACAGACATGCAATTCTCCTCGATTGCTCATACAAAACTGAATATTCACTCTTGACTGAACATGTGACCTACAGCATAGTGGAATCCGTGGCCAATTCACGACACGAAGCCATCGGTTACCTGAGTTTATGCAAGGGAGATACAGCGTGACGAACGAACACTGGGATGTCATTGTGGTCGGCGCAGGGTCGTCCGGTGCGGCATTTGCGACGCGCACGGCCGAGAAGGGCAAGCGGGTACTGCTATTGGAAGCCGGCAGGGACTACCGGTCGGCCGAGATGCACGAGGCATGGAGGTCGCCGAATCCGGTGGTGGCATTGATGGACCCCACGGCGGTCGACGGGATGGTCTGGACCTGCCTGAATGCAACGCGAACCGATAGCCAGCGGGCGGCTCCCTATTGGCGGGGGCGAGGCGTCGGCGGCAGCTCATCGATCAACGGACAAATCGCCATACGCCCACCCATGGAGGACTTCCAGGAGTGGGCAGACTCCGGTTCCACCGGGTGGGCCCCGGATGATGTGTTGCCGTACTTCGCCAAGCTGGAAGACGACGCTGAATTCGGGGACCGATCCCATCATGGCCGGGGCGGCCCGACGCCCATCTATCGCGCTCCCCAAGACCGTTGGGGTGCCGTTGACACGGCACTGTCGGCAGCAGCGCTTGCCTCCGGCTTCGAGTGGGCCGCCGACGTCAACGCGCCCGGCGCGACCGGGGTGTCGACCTATCCCATCAACTCCCGGGACGGGCGACGCGTCTCGACCAACGACGCCTACCTGGAGGGTGCGCGTGGCCTGGAGAACCTCACCATCCGTGGGGACGCCCTCGCGGACAGGGTCCTCTTCGAGGGCAACCGGGCTGTCGGGATCAGCTATCTCGTGGACGGGAAGCCGATGAGCGAGCACGCGGACACCATCGTCCTCAGTGCCGGCGTCGTCCATTCACCGGCGATCCTCCTGCGCTCCGGCATCGGGCCGGAAGGCCATCTTCGTTCGCTCGGCATCGAGCTGCTTGCCGATCTTCCCGTCGGACAGGGAATGCAGGATCACCCCATGGCCGTCATTTCGCTGCCACTGGCCACGGATGCCGCCAACAAGACACCACATGACCGGCACACCAACGTCTGCGTCCGCTGGAACAGCGGCCCGGAAGCCCCGGCCAACGACCTGATGTTCGTCTCCATGAACCAAAGCGTCCTGGCCATGGCGACCGCCAACACAGGGGCAGAATTCGGAGCCTACGGCATCTGGCTCAACCTGAATTACTCACGCGGCGAGCTGACCCTCGCCTCTCCGGATCCGACGGACCAGCCGGTCGTCCACCAGCACATGCTCTCCGATGAGCGGGACCTCGCCCGCATGCGCGTCGGAGTGCGGAAACTGGTCGAGCTGGCCTGCAGCGACGCCACCGCGCCGATCATCGCCGGCTCGATCGAAGCCGAGAATCAGGCATTGTTCGACGTGCTCGACGATGACGACCAGCTCGATGCCTACCTTCTGGCTACGGTCGGGGACGCCCAGCACGGAACGAGCACGTGCCGGATGGGGGCCGTCGATCATCCCGACACGGTCGTGGATCCGATGTGTCGGGTTCTCGGTTTCGAGGGGTTGCACGTCGTCGACGCTTCCATCTTCCCCTCGGTCCCTCGGGCCAACACCAACCTGGCCGCGATCATGGTCGGCGAGCTGATGGCCGATCGCCTGGCCTGACCTTTCCGGTTCGAGCGCCAGGCAGCGCAAAGCACCACGCCACCCCACTTCACTACAGCCGTCCCCACCCAAGGAGTATGTGTCCATCATGAAAACCCTCCAGAACCACATCGGAGGCACCTGGACGGATTCGCACAGCGGGTCCTTCCTCGACCTCGTCAACCCCACCACCGAGGAAACCATCGCCCAATTGCCCGCAGGTTCCCCTGACGACGTGGACCAGGCAGTAGGTGCAGCCGTGGCAGCCCATACCGCATGGGCCGCCCTGCCGGTGGCCGATCGCGTCGCCCGCATCCAGGCCAGTGCCGGCCGCATCGCCGAACATGCCGACGAGTTGGCCGAACTCGAGTACCGGGAAATGGGCAAACCCGTCGGCCTGGGGCGCATGTTCCTGGACGGTGCCATTGCCACCCTCAAAGCGTCGGCCGCCGAGGCACTCTCGTACCCCTTCGAGGAAAACCTGTCCCTACCCGACGGAAGCCGCACCCGGATCCTACGCCACCCGGTCGGCGTCGCCGCACTGATCACCCCCTGGAACTTCCCGGTCCCGATGGTCCTCGGAGCCCTCGGTCCGCTGCTGGCCGCGGGCAACACCGTGGTCGTCAAGCCCTCGGAACGCTCCCCACTGGCCACGGCCCGGCTGTTCGAACTGCTCGACCTACCCGCCGGGGTGGTGAACTTGGTCCTCGGCGACGCCCGGGCCGGAAAACCGCTGGTCGGCCACGAGCACGTCGGGCTCGTGCACTTCACCGGCTCCGTCGCCGCAGGCCGCCAGGTCGGCGCCGAAAGCGGCGAACTGCTCCACCGTGCGATCCTCGAGCTCGGCGGAAAAGACCCCGTGGTGGTCGACGCCGACGTGGATGTCGCAGCCACGGCACAAGCGGTGGCCTTCGGAGCGTTCGTGAACACCGGCCAGATCTGCACGTCGATGGAACGCATCTACGTCCACCAGGACATCGCCGAGGCGTTCGTCGACGCCCTGGTGGAAGCTTCCCAGGCCTACGCCATGGGCGACGGGCTCGCCGAAGGGGCGATGTTCGGCCCCCTCGTCGACGAGCGCCAGCGCTCCATCGTCCACCACCATGTCCAGGATGCCGTATCCCGCGGAGCCACAGTGCGCACCGGCGGCCAGATTCCGGATCGTCTCGGGTTCTTCTACCCCGCCACCGTCCTCACCAATGTCGACGATACGATGCTGGTGATGACCGAGGAGACGTTCGGCCCGATCGCGCCGATCGTCGTCGTGCCCACGTTCGAGGAGGGGCTCAAGCAGGCCTCGGGGACCGAGTTCGGCTTGGCCGCCACGGTCTTCACCCAAAACCCGAAGCACATGGACGCTGCCTCCCGGATCCCCGCCGGCGTCGTATGGGTCAACCAGTGGCAGGGCGGCGGACCCGAGCGGCTCTACGAACCCGCCGGCGCCAGCGGCATGGGGGCCACAGGGTCCTCGGCTGCCTACGATGCCGCCACCCGACCGGCATCCACCCACATTGCCGCCGCTCCGGTGCAGGAGCCGACGGCGACGGCGACGGCAGAACCCGTGGTGGAGGCCAGCCGGTGACGTTCACGGGAACCGCCCTGAAGTCCGTCATCGAGGAGCGGGTCCGCGCCGCCTCGGACACCCTGCTCGAGCTCTCGCACCGGATCCACGCCCACCCGGAGCTGGCGTTCGAGGAGGTCAAGGCCAGCGGCTGGGTCGCCGAGGCCCTCGCTAGCGCGGGGTTCGACGTCGAGCACGGCTGCTACGACCTGCCGACGGCAGTGCGCGCGACCATTGGTTCGGGCCCGGTCCACATCGGGATCTGCGCCGAATACGACGCGCTGCCGGGGATCGGACACGCCTGCGGCCACAACCTGATCGCCGCCGCCGCGGTCGGTGCCGGCATCGGCCTGGCCGACGTCGCCGACGAGCTGGGCCTGACCGTCACCATCTTGGGGACGCCCGCGGAGGAAGGCGGGGGCGGCAAGATCCTGATGCTCGAACGCGGCGCTTTCGCCGGACTCGACGTCGCCATGATGGTCCACCCGGCCCCGGTGGAGATGGCGGCCATGCCGGGCACCGCGGTCTGCCAGCTGGACGTGTCCTACCGGGGCAAGCCGGCCCACGCGGGGGCCTACCCCGAGGAAGGCATCAACGCCGCAGACGCCATGACGGTCGCCCAGCTCGCCATCGGACTGCTGCGCCAGCAGACGCGTCGCGATGACAAGATCGCGGGCATCGTCACCGAGGCCGGATCCGCTGCGAACATCATCCCGGAGGCCAGCCGCGGGCACTGGATCCTGCGCTCCGACACCGCCGAGGCGCTGACGGCGCTGAAGGAACGGGTGCTGCGGTGCTTCGAAGCCGGAGCCCTGGCGACGGGTTGCGACCTGGCCGTTAAGCCGACCGGACCGGACTACGCGGACCTGCGTCCCGACGACGCCCTGCTGGGATATTACCGGGCCAACGCCGAGGCGCTCGGCAGGGTCTTCCCGGAGGTGCCCGCCGGATTCGCCGGCGCCGCCACCGACATGGGCAACGTCTCCCACGTCATCCCGACCATCCACCCCATCCTCGGTCTCGATTGCGCACCGGCGGGGAACCACCAACCCGAATTCACCGCGGCCTGCATCACCCCTGCGGCCGACCATGCCGTCATCGAAGGCGCCATCGCCATGGCATGGACCGCGGCCGACTTCGCTACCGCCACTTAGTCTTCACCACCCTTTAGGTCCATGCCGAGCACGCGGCGGACGGGCAGCCGTCCGCCGCGGTCGTCCTCCATCCGGTGCAGTCCGATCTTTTCCGCAACACGCTCCGAGGCACGGTTCGCAGGGTGCACGATTGCCACGATTTCACCGGCATCGGTAATCGAGCGTGCATAATCACGGCACGCGCTGGCCGCCTCCGTCGCGAGCCCGAGCCCCTGCCAGACGGTACCGACGTGGTATCCGACCTCGAGCTTCTCCACGCCATTGACCTTCTGCCACGTCAATCCGCAGTCGCCGACGAAGTCACCCGCGAGCGTCTCGATGATCCACAGTCCATAACCGTATTCGGCATAGTTGCGCTCGTTCCAGGCGATCCATTCGGCGGCCTGATGTCGGTTCTTGGGCGAGGGGTAGAAACGCATGACTCCCGGATCCCCCAGCAGCCCGGCCATCAGATCCAGGTCGGCCAGACCCATCTCGCGGAAGCGCAGTCGTGTCGTCTCACCTAGTGGCATGGCGCCCACGTTACCGGTGGCCGCGCCAATCAGTCCCGGAACTGCTCAAACACCGTGTACATGAAGTCGCTGCCCTGTTTCAGCGCCTCCACGTAGATCCGCTCGTTGTTGCCGTGCATGGCGATCAGCTGCTCGTTGTCCAGTACGTACGGGTACACGCCGTACCCGGGGATGCCCTTCTCCCGCCACGGAGCCAAACTGGTGCCCGCTTCGAACAAGGCAGGGGCGAACGCCGCGTTGGGGTAGGTCGCCTTCGCCGACGACGCGATCGCCTTGAACAGGTCGGTCTCCACGTCGGCCGGAGGGGTCGCCCACGTCTTGTCCAGTTGGTCGAGCGTCTCTGCTTCGCTCATCCCGTCGGACACGGCCAGCTCGACCGTGATCCCGCGCTTCTTCATCATCTTGCGCACTTGGGCCAGGAAGTCCCGCGGCTTCTGCCCGCCCGGGATGGCCCGGCAGTTCACCCGGACGTGGGCGGAGGACGGGATGACATTCTCCTTGTAGCCGGCGTCCTCGATGACGAACGCCCGGGTGGTCCGCAGCAGCGCGCCGTGCAGGTACGGGTAGCTGGAGCGCTTCACCATCACGGCAGCGGCGCGTTCCAGTGAGTTCTGGTTGTGCGCCTTCAGCATCAGCCGGATCGCCTGCTTGAAACGACGGTCGGTGGATGCGTCGGCGAGCGCGGAGAAGTACTCGCGGGTGACCTTCGTCAGGTGCACGGGCGCCTGCCACTCCCCCAGTTCGGCAACGCCACGGGACAAGGCCACGACGGCCGAGTCGGGCATGGGCTTCGAGGAGTGCGTCGCGGTCCCGTCGGCGGTAAGGTCCAGGTTGAAGTAGACCTTGTCCTGCCGGGTGGCGGTGATGAGCATGGGGGTGGTCTTGTCATCCTGGGCCAGGAACCAGCCACCCTCGGTCAGGACCGCGCCGGCATCGAGCTTGTCCCAGTGGTTCTTGGCCAACCAGGAGGACCCGAAGGATCCGGCCTCCTCGTCGCAGTCGGTGAGGACGATGATGTCGCGGTCGAACGTCGCACCTTCGGCCAGGTGGCGCAGCAGGGCGCTGATGGTCGCGGAGTTGGCGCCCTTCATGTCCAGCGCGCCGCGCCCGTAGACCTCGCCGTCGCGCACCTCGCCCGCGAACGGGTCCACGTCCCAATTCTCCGGCTCCACCGGCACCACGTCCGAGTGCCCCAGGATCAGCAGCGGCTTGGCCGTTCCGGTGCCGGGGATGCGGGCCAGCAGGTGCACGTTGTCCGGTTGCGGCGTATCGATGATCTCCACCGGGACGCCAGCCCGCTCCCACACCGTCTGGAGCATTTCGGCGTGCTTCCGGGTCTTGGCTCCCTGACCGTGGTTTTGGGTGTCGAAGCGCAGCATCCGCTGCAGCAGGTCCAGCGCGTTCTGGTCGGCGTCGGGGATGGCCGCGGCTGCGGAGGCCGGTCGGGTGGCACCGGTTCCGGCGAACAGGCCCGCTCCCCCGAGGCCCGCGACACCCAGTGCCGCCGCACCTCCCAGGAAAGCACGACGGCGGACGGGGCTGGTGGTCATGCTGGACAGGATGCGCTGGTCGGAAATGGGGAGGCTCCTCGTTTCGATTCTTGTAAATCACTCCACGAATGGCCTCACCATTGCCTCAACGGAAGTCGCAATCAATACATGGCACACCTCACGATCGCCAAGCGGTGTGATGGGCGCGGTGAACGGGCCCCCAAACCGTGGGAAAGTCGTCACGGACAGGTCGCGGCGAAGCTCCCTCATGTTCACCCTCCCTCGGAACAGTGGGACGCGGACCGGCCCGTCGGCCGGACCTTCCGCTCGCACCCGAAGGACCCCTTGACCACACAGACCACGCCACCCCACGGCACGCGTCGACGGCTGAAATTGTCCCTGGCAGCCTGCCTGGCCGTCGCAGCCACCGGCACGCTGCTCTCCCCCGCAATGGCACTATCCGCCCCGGCGGCAGCCCCCGCCGCCCAACCGGCAAAACCCGCGGGAGGCGCCTGGGAGCAGAACGCCTATCGCGGACACGTCGACGTGGTCCGCGCGCCGGAAGGAAGCAGCACGCCCGCTCCCAAGGCCCTGACCGGCGTCGTCTTCGATGACCGCAACCGGGACTCCCACCAGGACAAGAACGAGCGCGGCATGCGCGGGGTCACCGTCTCCAACGGCCGCGACACCGTGAAGACGGACGCGAAGGGCCGTTACGAGCTCCCGGTGTTCGAGAACATGACGGCGTTCGTGACCCAACCGCGCGGCTACCAGGTCCCCGTCGACGAGGACAACGTCGCCCAGTTCTTCTACAACCACTTGCCCGCCGGATCGCCGAAGCTCAAGTACGGAGGCATCGCCCCTACCGGCGCCACGCCACAGGCAGTGAACTTCCCGCTGGCTAAATCGAAAGCCACCGCCTCGCCCACGCAGGCCTGCGCCATCGGCGCCGACGTGCAGACCTATAACAGCAAAGAGGTCGAGTACGCGCGCCACGGGGTCTTCACCGACCTGGCCAAGCGCACCGACTACGCCGGCTGTGGGGCCCTGTTCATCGGCGACGTAGTCGGTGATGACCTCTCGGTGTTCACCCAGACCCGAGACCTGACCGCCATGCTCAACGGGCCGGCACGCTTCCTGCCCGGCAACCACGACATCGACTACGACGCCCAGAACCAGCAGAATGAATTCGATTCCTTCCGCGCCCAGTTCGGCCCGGAGTACTACTCCTACGATGCCGGCAAGGCCCACGTGGTCGCGTTGAGCAACATCGAATACCCCACCAAGGTCCCCGCGAAGAAGAGCGACTACACCTACGCCCTCGGCGAGCAGCAGCTCGAATGGCTGCGCCAGGACATCGCCAACACCCCCCAGAACAAGCCCATCATCCTCGCCGGCCACGCCCCGCTGCTGGAGTTCTACTACAGCGACTCCCATCAGGTGCGGGAGCTGCAGGAGATCTACAAGATCCTCGAGGGTCGCAACGTCACCTCCCTTGGCGGGCACACCCACATGAATGAGAACCTGCGCGCCGGGGACATGCTCGCCGGGTGGAAGGGCAAGGTCGGCGCCGAGGGCCTGCCCTTCACGCATCTGACCGTCTCCGCGGTCGCCGGCCACTGGTACAGCGGACGCGAGCTCCCCGGCGGCTACCGCACCTCCGTCCAGCGCGACGGCACTCCTCCGGGCGTCCTGACCCTGGACATCAAGAACCAGCAGGTCGTCGAACGCTTCACTGTCCAGGGCGGCGACGATTCAGACCAGATGGCCCTGGGACTGAACACCCCGGCCTACCGCGACTGGTACCAGGAAAACGTCACCAAGCCACGCGGCGAAGCGGACGAGCTCAAGGATCCGCTCGTCGTCCCCCGGGCCGACCTCGGCGACACCTGGTTGACCAGCAACTTCTGGACCGGCTCCACCGGCTCGAAGGTCACGGTCTCCGTCGACGGCGCCGCGCCCACCCGTGCCACGCGCACTCAGGACCTGAAGGGCGAGGACGTCAAGACCGGCGTCGAGTACTCCGACCCGGCAGCCATCCAGGAGCAGTTCGTCGGCGGGGGCGGACTGGCTGACCGCACCATGCACCTCTGGCGTCTGGACCTCCCGCAGGACCTGCCCGTCGGAAAGCACACCGCGAAGGTCACCGCCACCGACGTCCACGGCAGGTCTTTCACCGAATCGCTGCCCTTCGAGGTCACGCAGTAGGGGAAGAACGCACCGCATTTCCAACGCAAAAGGGCGGAGCACGACGGCGGGGTCTCACCTCCGCGGTCCTGCTCCGCCCTCAGCGGTTCGCCCAATTTGCCGACTTTTGACAAAAAATCGAGTGAAATTCATATTGCTGGAAATACTGCACCTAATATGATCAGCCGCTCCACTTGAACGCCAGATATGTTCCGCACATGTATAGATACTCCAACGGATGCGCTATACGCTGTGGCCATCATCGCTCGCCCCCGGGGGTTTCGGGACAGAGCAAGACACAAGGAGAAGTTCCATGAAACGGAAGTTGTCGACGCTGATAATCGCCACCGCATTCGTAGCTCCGCTGTCGCTCCTCGGCATCAGCCCTGCGGCGGCAGCAACAGCGCCCAGTTGCGTCAAAGTCGTCAAAACCACGTGGAAGGACCACGGCATCACGAAACCAGCCGTCCAAGTCACCAACCGATGCAAGACCACCCAGCGCGTCAAGGTCATCTGGGCCTGGGGCTTCGACGGCTCCTGCCACTCCTACAAGCCCAACTACACCCACAAAGACGGCAGCGGAAAAGGCGCGAAGTTCGACGAACTCAGGAAGTGCTAGAACCCACCGTCCCATCGCCACTGCGGGCCCCTCCGCAAGTACAGCACCCCGGGTCTATCGCCCGGGGTGCTGTCTGCCCTGGTGGACGGCCACTGCGACGCACACTCGTGCTCAACTGAAACAACGGCCCCATGACGAAGTGGATCCTGCTGTCCTGCGCCATCCTCAGTGAGGTGACCGGCTCCATGTCGCTCAAGGCGGCAATGGGCCACCCCGGTTGGCACGCGGTGACCGCCGTCGGATTCGTGGTGGCATTCATCTGCTTGTCAGGCGTGCTGCGCCGGGGCATGCCGCTGGGCATCGCCTACGGAATCTGGGGCGCCACCGGCGTAGCCCTCACCGCCATCTCCTCCGCCGTCGTCTTCAACGAGTCACTCACCGGCACGATGTTGGCCGGCATCGCCCTCATCATCGCCGGCGTCCTCACCGTCGAGCTCGGCTCCCAACGGGCAGCAGACCAGGCCAAGGTCTCCGGCTGATGGCCTGACTCCTCCTCCTCGCCGCGATCGCCAGCGAAGTCGGCGCGGCTCTGTCGCCGCGCATGGCCACCCATGGGAGGTCCCCAGCGCTGCCCACCCTGCACCTCAACGGTGGGGGCCGAGCTCAGGAATTCGGGGCCCGAAGCGGCGGCATCCAGCAGAGCATGAGCCCACCCCGTCCCCGGGCAACTGCCCGGCGGCGCTACAGTGGCCCCAACGAACTCCAGGAGAATCCATTGACTTGTTGCAGCGGGCCGGCCCGACCGGAACCATCCACAGTCGCGGGCGGCACGGCCGTCCCCGGTATCCAGGCATCTGCCGGTGAGCCCGGACGGTTGGTTTCCGGCGTCAGCTTGCCCGGCGGGACCTTCCGCATGGGTGATGCCTGGGGCGAAGGCTACCCCCAGGACGGTGAAGGCCCGGTCCATGAGGTGGCGATCTCGCCCTTCCAGATGGACGCCACGACCGTGACCAACGCAGAATTCCACCGCTTCGTCGACGCGACAGGGTTCCGCACCGAGTCCGAGGAGTACGGGTTCTCTGCGGTCTTCCACTTGCTGGTCGAGGCCGACGACCGTGACATCCTCGGGCGCTCCAGCGAGGTGCCGTGGTGGATCACCGTGCGTGGCGCCGATTGGGCGCACCCCAGGGGGCCGCGCTCGTCCTGGGAGGAGGACCCACAGTTGCCGGTGGTCCAGGTGTCCTTCAACGACGCCGTCGCCTACTGCCACTGGGCCGGCCGATCGCTGCCATCCGAGGCTCAATGGGAATATGCGGCGCGCGGGGGCCTCGAATCCCGCCGGTATGCCTGGGGCGATGACCTGCTGGGACCGAACGGCGAACACCTCTGCAACATCTGGCAGGGCCGTTTCCCCCTGCAGAACACGCTCGACGACGGCTACCTCGGCCCGGCGCCCGTGGCCACCTTCCCGGCCAACGGCTTCGGCCTGCAGGAGATGGCGGGCAACGTCTGGGAGTGGTGCGCCGACTGGTTCGACCCCACCTACTACCGCCACTCCCCCGGCCAGGACCCGGCTGGACCGGCCACGGGATCCGCACGTGTCATGCGGGGCGGTTCCTTTCTGTGCCACGATTCCTACTGCAACCGGTACCGCGTCTCAGCACGGTCGGCCAACACCCCGGATTCGGCCAGTAGCAACCTCGGATTCCGAACGGTCGCCGCAGCTGCCGGGTAGTCCGGGCGCCCGCCGTGCGTCACACCACGGCATCACTCGCCGGGATCCCACCCGTTAACGCGCCTCAACGTTCACCGGTGCGGCGGGGTACCGGGGGTAGAGTGCGGGGCATGAATTCTTCTGTGGACTGGCTTACACGACTCGTCGCCTTCGACACCACCTCGCACCGCTCGAACCTGGAACTGATCGACTGCATCGCCGGGGAGCTGCGCACGCACGGGGCCGAACCCGTGCTGTTCCCCCACGAGCAGGAGGACGGGGTGCGCAAGGCCAACTTGTTCGCCACCTTCCCGGCGCAGGATGGGCGGACGGAGGGAGGAGTCGTGCTCTCCGGGCACACCGACGTCGTTCCCGTGGAAGGCCAGGACTGGGACAGCGACCCCTTCACCGTCCAGGAGCGCGATGGCCGGCTCTATGGCCGGGGCACCGCCGACATGAAGGGTTTCCTGGCGGTCATCATGTCGCGCCTGGAGGCGATCGGCTCCGCGCAGCTGACCGAACCGCTGCACCTGGCCCTCTCCTACGACGAGGAGGTGGGGCTGCTGGGTGCCGAACGGATGATCGGCCAGTTCGCCGAGCACGGGATCCAGCCGGCGTCCTGCATTGTCGGGGAGCCGTCGGGCATGCGGGTGGTGCGCGGGCACAAGTCGATCAACCTGTTCACCGTCCGCTTCCGCGGTGTGGCAGCCCACTCCTCGCTGACCCCGCAAGGCGTGAACGCGATCCACTATGCCAGCCGGTTCATCGAGTACTACCGGAAACTGACGGCGCAATGGCGCCAGGACGGCCCGTTCGACAACGCCTACCCGGTGCCCTTCACCACCGGCGGAGTCAACCTGATCTCCGGCGGCATCGCCGGCAACACCGTCCCGGACGCCTGCGAGATCGAATTCGAGTTCCGCGCCCTGGGCACGGTGGACCCCACCCCGGTGGTGGAACAGGTCCGGGCCTACCTCTTCGAGGTGCTGGAACCGGAGATGCAGGCCGAACAACCGGCCGCAGGGATCGAGCTGGTCATCAAGGCCCAGGGGCCCGGACTGGAAACCGGGGCCGACGCGGACGTGGTCGAGCTGGCCCACGCGTGCGGCGGACACCGCACGGATGAGAAGGTCACCTATGGCACCGAGGCCGGCCAGTTCCACAATGCCGGCATCGAATCAGTGGTCTGCGGGCCCGGCGAGATCGCCGTCGCGCATGCCGCCAACGAATACGTCGAGCTCGAACAAATCGAAGCCTGCGAGGCGTTCCTGGACGCACTCATCAGCCAGCTCGGGCAGGCGCGGGCATGAGCGGGCCCACCGCAGCGGCCGGCGCCGCCTCCCCGGCGGGCACCATCACCGCCGAGGACCGCTCGCGCGCCCGCCGCGCGGTGGTCGCCTCCTCCATCGGCAATGCGCTGGAGTGGTTCGACATCATCGTCTACTCCTCGTTCGCCGTCGTCATCTCCGCCCTGTTCTTCGAACCCGCCGGCCAGGCAGGCGGCCAGACCACCGGGATCCTGCTGACGTTCGGCACGTTCGCTGTCTCCTACCTGATCCGTCCCCTCGGCGCCATGGTGCTGGGCTCCTACGCCGACCGGCACGGACGCAAGGGCGCCCTGACGCTGACCATCATGCTGATGATGATCGGCACCCTGATCATGGCCTGCGCGCCGACCGCCGCCATGATCGGCCCCGGCGCGGCACTGGTGATCCTGCTGTCCCGGCTCATCCAGGGCTTCTCCGCCGGCGGCGAATTCGGCACCGCCACGGCGTTCCTCATCGAGAACGCCCCGGACAAGAAGGCGTTCTACGGCAGCTGGCAGGTCGCCACGCAGGGCGTCTCCATGTTCCTGGCCTCGGCGTTCGGCTTCACCCTGTTCACCTTCCTGGACCACGACGCCCTGTACAGCTGGGGCTGGCGGATCCCGTTCTTCTTCGGCCTGCTGATCGGCCCCGTCGGCCTGTACATCCGGTTGCGGATGGAGGAGACCCCCGAGTTCACCCAGGAGCGCGGGAACCTGTCCAAGTCCCCGCTGGCCG
Organism: Arthrobacter rhombi; assembly: GCF_039526245.1. NCBI lineage: Bacteria > Bacillati > Actinomycetota > Actinomycetes > Micrococcales > Micrococcaceae > Arthrobacter > Arthrobacter rhombi. The sequence continues at coordinate 185,932 of NZ_BAAAIV010000019.1, read as the reverse complement.
AAACCCTGGTGAAGGCGGCGCCGCGCTGGCTGACGTCCGCGGCGATCGTGGGGCTGGCCAGCGTCTCGGTCTACCTGATCCTGTTCATGCCCACCTATGCGGTGCAGAACCTCAAGCTGCCCTCCTACGCCGGCTACCTGGGCGGCATCATCTCCGGGATCATCACACTCATCGGCGCACCGTTCGCGGGTAAATTGGCCGACCGGATCGGCTGTGTGAAGGTCATGTTCAGCGCTGCCGTGGTGGCCATGGTCGTCGCGTTCCCGCTCTTCCTCATCCTGGTCGCCTCCCCCAGCGTTGCAGTGCTGACCATCGTCCAAGTCGTCCTGGGAATCCTGATGGCCACCTACTTCGGTCCGTTGCCTGCCCTGCTGGCCGACATGTTCCCCACGAACATCAGGACCACCGGCATGTCCATCGCCTACAACGTCGGCGTCACCCTGTTCGGCGGGTTCGCCCCGCTGATCCTGGCCTGGCTGGTCAGCACCACCGGGTCGTTGCTGGCACCGAGCTTCTACTACATCGTCATCGCGCTGATCTCCCTGGTCGGGTTGGTGATTGCGCGCCAGCGCTTCGGGAAGCGGTGAGCTGGTGGGCGGTCGCGGTGCACGGGGTTCACTGATGACGACGGCGGCGTCCCCAGACGAAATGCGATCGCTGAGTACGACGTCGGGTCGTCACCTAGGGGCGATGTGACCGCCGGGGCCCTACCGCCGCTCTCGCCCTCGGGTGAACGCCCAATACTCGATCTCGTCCAGCTCAATCTTGCGGCCAACCTGTTCCGATGCATCAGCTGCCCACACACCCATCGCTTCCAGCGCGCTCCGGTACACCCGGCGTCCAAAGTTAAAGCGAAGGTCGAAATCGCTATTGCCCAGCTCCGAGTGAAGTGTGTCGAGAACGTACTGGTCGACAATGGCCGACGAGTGTCCGTTCCTACCGGCCTCCGCAAAATACATGAACTTCGTGAAGAAGGCTGGCCCGAGGTACGCGAACGTATTTCGACCACGTACGGACCTGAAGAGGCCAAAGGCTTCATCAGGGTCATTTCGCGACGCTGCTGCGGCATCCTGGAGAATTTGACGCGCATCGGGAGATGATTGAACGGACAGGATCCTTTGGCCGTTATTCCGCGATCGCGTGCCTGTTCCCCATGCCAAAGCGTTCCAAAGCAACCGTTCTGCCCAATCGTCATGTCCATCATCATGAGCGAGCTCGAAGAGATCCGACCGGCGAATGGCCCCCTGGGGACGTGCGCTGCCTGGAGCGACTGCCTCGGACCCCAGCCGTCCGTCCCACCACGCAGTATTCACGGGAACCTCGTGGTTGTGCACAATTGCGCGGTCAAACTTCTCGAGATGCTCGAGCAGCTCTTGCGGAGCCCGATATTCCCTGGTTGACATGACACTCCTCATAGTTGGTTGAAGCTGAATTTGAACGGCATGGTCGGCCGGCGTTATTCGTTCGCCGCCTGGTCATTGACCTTTTATGCAGGGGCCTTCTTTGCAGGGTATTTCCACACCCAACCGCCCTCCCCATAGGGGACAAAAGCGACCTCACCGGACTTCGATGTCACGTCAAGCAGAACGGTGCCCTTTGCTTTTTCGCCCTTCCCGATATATTCCGGTAATAGCGCGCCACGCGAGTTCATGCAGTTCTGAATGGTGTCACTGTTGAGGTCGTTCATACGCGTGCCATCAGGCTGGTAACCGTTCCAATATTCGGCTCCAAACGAGATTTTGCCTGACGCCCCGTCGACCTCCAGTGGGCCTTCAAAATCCGCCGAAGTCTGCACTTCGATGTGCACAGCCAGGGCTCGCCCGTTTAGCTTGCCGGCGTATGCATTGGTGCACTTCACGAATTCGAAGCCCGTGACTGTGAATTCCAAGGAACGGTCGTCGGCCGAGTCCCCGATTCCGGCCGACTGGCCAACCTTTTTCACCAATTGTCCGCGCTCATCAGTTGTGCTCGTCGGCGATGGAACCGAATTTTCCGGTACCTCACCCGAGGGCTCTGCCGTCACGGTGGCAGTAACAGTTACCGTTGAGGCCGTCGGCGTCGAAGCCCCGCAAGCAGTAACGAGAAAGCCGAATGCCACGGTCGCGGCAGCAAGTCTTATTTTCATTTGTCCCCCAAAGTTCAACTTTCAAGTCATGATAGCCCGACAGCTCATCGGTATCCGCGCTCACGGCGTTGAATGTCCCTCCACCTGCCGTCCCACATTTGCCAGGCTGCTCCCTAAGGTCTCAAATCCAGCGGTCGGACGTCGTGATTTCGGATCGTTTCCAGCAAGTCGTCCTGACGGGCCTGCCCCAAGGCCAGCCGGTACGTGGCCAGTCCGGAAAGCATGCGCCTGGTGCGCGGGACGTCGCGACTTAATGGATGGTCGAGCAAACGCCGCTCGATCTTGTGCTCGCCGGGATGGACCCAGTATGGGGTGAACTCCCGGACTCCCGGAGGTTGCACGGCTGTGTGGGCCTCTGCCTCCTTGAACAGCTGCTCCCAAACGTTGCTTGCGCCGTTGCCCAAGACTTCGCCCCGGTGGGTCGCCGCAACGTTCTTTCGGACGGCGTGCCCCATGTACCGATGCACCCGCCCCTCGCGTTGTTCGAAATCGACAGGGTTCGTCGGAACGTTCCAGTGGATCACGGAGTGGCTCCACCAATGGAAGTCGATCCCCTCCTGGCCCACCGACGTCGACGTGAGGACGAACGGCCAGAACGGGCTGTTGAACGCCGCGCGCACATCGGGCATGCGCTGGGCAGCTCCGTCCTCGGATCGACCGCCCCCGTATCGCACGGCAAACCGCGTCCCCAAGGCCATTCCGCGGCCCTCCTCGGCTGGGTCCTTCGCCCACAATGTGGCGGAAGTCAGCGATAGCGCACGTCGAATCCCCATGGCGATCTCGTCTAGTTGGCTGACAGTGACCGCTCCACCTGGCTGCTGGCTGCGGAGTTGGAAAACGTACTCGTCGAGGACCGATTGCAAGTTACCATCAGCGCAATACCTCAGCACGGCCTGCCAGTAATCGAGTCCCGGATACAGGCTGGTCAGCAGGACGGTGGCATCCTGCCGATTGAACATCGTCCGCAGCCCCTCGGCCGCGAACAGTGCGGCGCGCCAGTGCTCCACCTTGTCGAACGATGCAGGAAGGATTCGCCCCAGCGCACGGTACACACAGTTTGCCGGAGAGTTCAGGGCAAGATCGCCCAGCCCCTCGCGCCATTTGCCCTTACCAGCGGCCACTAGATCCAACAGCCGTTCAACGTGGATCATGAAGTTCGATTGCTCGGATCGCGTGGCATCCGCTGACGATGGCGACTCATCAGCTGCAAGCGAATCGATGGCGTTGATCGCCTCGCTGGCTGCTTCGCGCTCCCGGTTCCATGCGGGTGTCAACGCCTTCCCGGCTCCGTAGTAGTGGCCCCATAGCGTCCGGCCGTCATCCTCGTCGCCCAAACCCAAGCGTTCACGCAGTGCGCTCTCGGCTCGCTGTCGAAGTTCGTCCGCCTCGGCTGGGGATCGTCCTGCCCCTTCAAGCAATCGCAAAGGATCCACGAGGTCGGCGAGTTCTGCATGAGGGACAAACAATGCCAAGGCCGACATCGCCTGAGGTGCACCGTCCCGGACTCGCCACGTCAACCGCTGGGCGAAACGCGCGCGGGCTTCGGCCGTGTTTTCCGCGACCTCGCCGGGCAGGGTCATGATCCGGCGTTCCGCTTCGTAGGACAGCAACGTGCTCACTGAATTCGGGGTGGCATTCCACGCCGAGAAGAGCACCTGTTTCGTTGCCCCGGCATCCACCCCAGCATAGGCGCCGGCAGGTTGGCTGTAGGAGAACGACGGCGGCATCCACAGCAGCCGCCACAGTCCGGAGTCCAGGATGTGTTCTTCCACGGCACGGTACTTGGCGTTGTCCCCTTCCAGCCGTTGGAACGACGTGAACTGTCCCCGGTCGATCGTCGTGGTCGATGTCGCAAATGCCCGCAGGTCGGCGCCCTCGTCTGCCGGCTCCCGTTCGAGGGCCTTGCCCAGTTGGTACTCCCCCAGGAAGTTGGCGAAGTACGGCACGGACTTCCAGTACTCGAGGGGATTGCCCGTTCCTGCGGCGTGGGACAGCCGGGTGAGTGACGCAAGGCTCCGCAGGTCGGCCGGGCGAACATCATCGGGCACCATCTCGATGACGCGGAGCATGTCATCGTCTCCGAGCTGCGGCCGCTCGGTCCGGCACATGTACTTCTTGAGGTGCCGTTCGACGGAGGCCGCGTTGTCCCCCGGTTCGATGGCGGCCAGCTGGCGGCGTCGGCGGGCCAAGAGCTTGTCGAGGTTGGCCATCCACGCTGGTTCGTCGTGGGCCAGGAAGCCCAGCAACTCCGTGAACTCCTTGGCGTGGTCCTCGCCGGCGTCATCCTGTCCGTTGGTGAGCGCCTTGTAGGGCGTCGCCGAGAGCAGCAGGAGCTTGGCGCCGTCGTAAGTGAGGAATTGCCGTGCCAGCTCGGCGGCGTTGACCAGTTCCGCGTCTGCCGCCGGAGGGCGCAGCAGGTCCTGGAAGCGCTGGAACTCGTCGAGGATAATGAGGTCGGGCTCCAGGCACTCAAGGCCCACCTCGGCCATGGCGGCGCGGAGGTCTCGGATGAGATCGGGCATGCCTTTCCGCAGTTCTGCGGTGGGTTCGGTGGAACGCAGCAGCTTCTTGAAGCGGCGCATGAGGTTCCGCTCGGTGGCCCGGTGCCGGAAGTCCTCGCGGACGGACGGGGAGTAGCCCTCGGGGTGGAGTCGCTTGAGCCGGTTTACGTGGTAGCGGAAGCCCCGGGTACCCGATCCTCCGCGGAGGAGTTCGACGACGTGCGGCTCGACGTCGGCGGGGAAGCGCTTGGGTTCGGACCGGCTATCCCGTTCGCCCAGCAGTTCCTCGAGCATGAGGTAGAGGGCAGCGCGTTCCTCGGCGTTGCCCAGCCGCTGGCCCTCGCTGAACGAGGTGCCGGGGGTCAGCGAGATGAAGTTGACGCGTTTGGCAGTGTTCGCTGCGGGGGCTGCATTCAGGCGCCGCAGTTCGAGCGGCAGCAGGGTCAGGCGTCCGGATTCGACGATGTCGGTCTGCCGGGTGACGTTGATGCGCGCGATGTTCTGCTTGGCCAGGTCGACGTTGGAACACATGTAGACGACGTCGATGCGTCCCACCGCGTCCACGGATTCGAGGTGTTCTATCGTCCTGGCAACCACACCGGCGGCGACGACGGACTTCCCGAGCCCGGTTTCGTCGGCGACCAGGAATCGGTCCGTGGAGTCGCTGCCGTTGTAGAAGCGCTTGATCACGTGGTTCACGGTGCGCTTTTGGAAAGGCTTCAGGCCGGACAGTATGGGCTTGGGGTTGAAGGCCGTCATGCCTCCACCCCAATGGCTTCCACGGCCACGTTCCAGAGTCGGCGAACCTCGTCGATTTCCGGGTCGTCACCCATGACGGTCTCCAGCCGGTCCATGATGGGTTTGAGATCAGAGAACATCTGGGCGGCATCGGGACTCGCCGCCGCTGCGGCCACCGCCTCGAACAAGCCCGCGAAGGTGCCGGTAGTCGAAGCAGCGCCGAACAGGCCATGGAACGCCCCGCCGTTGCCGAGCGGGTTCACATCCTCCGGGGTGAGGAACAGCAGCAGGAAGGCCCGCAGCTTCTCCGGCGTATTGAGCTGGCTGGCCACGATGTGGTCGATCCGGCCCTCGATATCCGTTCGCAGGACACCCTGCACAACGGCGGTGCGCACCAGTCCGCTGGCCACGTCGCGGAGTTCGATGAGGACGTAAGGGGTGACCAGTTCGAGGAGGACTCCCCGGAACAGGTGGTGCTGTCGGTCCCCGTCGGATCCCATGGCCGTGAGTTGCGACGGAAGGGTCAGGAGCCCGACGCGGGCAGTCATGGTCGACGGCGGAATGTAGTCGTGTTCGATCCTCACCTCGTACGCCGGCGGAGCGGTCGCCGGTATGGCATCGAGGACGAAGGCGTGGGCCGCTGCATTGATGAGTTCGTTCTGCAGCCGCCATTCGGCCTTGTCGTCCTCGGTGCGCTCCACTCCACCGTCTCCGCTGAATCCGGCGAATGGCAGTCCCGCCAGCGATTCGCGGATCTTGTCCGTGCCGATGCGGCTTTTGGGGCCCGTCATTTCAATGGAGAACTCGATGTTGCCGTGGAAGGCCGCCCGAGTGGCGTTGGTGGAGCCCATGAAGACGTGCGTCGTGCGGTCGAAGTCGGTGAAGAGGGCCTTGGCGTGAAGGCCTCGCAGGTCCTCGGCTGCGGGTCCCGGCTCGGAGGGGTCGTCCGCGAGTGGGCTGCCGATGTCGTCGAGGGCCTGGAAGGTGATCCGGTCTTTGGTCAGCGTGTTCGGGGACAGGCGGTCCAGCTCGGCCCCCCGTCCGTAGATCTCGAGTGCCCGCGCGCCGTGGCTGGACAGGATGTCCACGGTGGCGTCGTCGACGAAGGGCGCGACGAGGAGGCGTTCTCCGCCGAACGAGCGTCGGGCACCAGTTTGCCCGTTGAGTCCGGTGCTGACCTCGGGATCACCGAGGAACGTCGCCAAAGAATCAGCGGGATACTCCTCCCCCGTGCCCAGGGGGCGGAAGGCCAGCGAGTGGATGTCTTGGGGCAGCTCCCACCGGACGGCGGCCACGTGTTGTGCCAGTTCGGCAATTTGCTGGGAACGTGCCGCAGGCAAGGTGGCCGTGGCGAGATCCGGAAGGCCTGCCACGAACCGTGCCAGCGGCGAGATGTCGATGGGAGCCGCGGCCTCGTCGTCGTAGTCATCCTCGAGTCGACCGTCGAGTCGGATGAGGAGATCCCAGGTGGTGTCCGGGGTGAGGTTGCGACTGCCGCACAGGAAGCGGTAGCAGCGGTCGACCTCGGATTCGAATTCCAGGAGCCAGATCTTGGGGTGGAACAGGCTGCCGCGCCGCGGTGGGAGGACCTGGTGGATGATCGGTTCGAGGACGGCGAGCAGGTCGTTCGCCTGGCGCGGAGCGCGGATCAGGCCGGCTTGGCAGAAGATGTCGATGCGGTCGGACACTTTGCGGACGGCGTTGAGCACGGCGACAGCGTTCGAGGGGTCGTCGCCGGATCCCCTGACGAAGCTCAGCGGCACGGCCAGGGCGCTGAGCATGTCGAGCGTAAAGGTCGTGCCGACAGCGTGGCTGAGCCGGTATCCGGCCGGCGGACGGAGTTGTTCGGTGAGTGCCTCCCGGGCACCGGGGTCAAGCACGAGCGAGCCCTTCCCTCAGGTCGATGATCATGTTGCGGACCTGTTGCCAGCGGAAGGTCTGCGTGTTGACCCGTTCGGGCGGCATCCACGAGCGCAGCCGGCGTTCGTTCACGAAGCGCGAGTTGGCTCCCTTGGCGCGTTTCTCCCGGTCACGGACCATGCGGTGGAGTTCTTCGTTGTCGGCGAGGGGTTTCCCGGACGCCAGTTCCTCAACGCTGCGGCGCAGGAAATAGGTACTGGCGGCTTGGATCCGCGGGTTGGCCCTATTCGCGCGGGCCATAAAGTCGTCAAGGTCCCATCGTTGGAGCAGCTCTCGGTAGTGCTCGTCGGCCTGCCATTCGTCGACGAGGGCATGGTCCGGCTCATCTTCATCGCTCCCGTACCGTGCGTGTGCCTGCGAGGTGACGAGGTGGTAATACGTGGTGTCGAGTCCGCGCTGCAATGCCGAATAGGCTTCAGCGTGGTTGAGCCAGACGGCCGCGTCGTCGGCCGCGCTTTGGGCGCACGGGTCCGTCCACGGGGCGGGACTGGTCTTGAGGAGTCGTTGCGGCTTGGCTGCCATCTGGGCCAGTAACGAGCCACCGATGGTCGCCAAGAGGCGGTCGCGGATCCACTCGGCCTCGGAACGGTTCAGCGCGATGCCCTGCTCTTCCGTCGAGGGAAACCCTGCGGGTGCCACCGGGAGTCCGGCATGCCAAACCGGTTCCCCGGACAGGCCTTGTCTGCGAAGCTCCCAGTCTTCGATCATCGCGTCTCCGATACCGCTGCGCTCGACGTCCATGCGGACGATCCCCCACGCACGGAGCGCCGACCAATATGCAGCTGACGGCAGCTGGGCGACACGGTCCCCTGCGCTTCTTCCGATGAAACGGTCCACGCCCAATTCCTGGAACCGGCGGATCAATCGGCGCTCGGTCTGTTCACCGGCGGCTCGAAGGATCTCTCCCGACTTGGCGTTGGGCAACGCCTGATAGCACCATGGCACCAACAGCAGGTACCGGGCCGAGACATGCAGGACCGAGGTGCCGGGAAACAGCGAGTTGCTGATGATGTCGCGAAACTGGCCCATGGCGAGATCGTCGACGCTCTCGGGCACCTCGAAGAGTCTCACGAGCTCGCGCATGCGGCTCGTCTCAGCGGAGCTTGCGTCAAGCCAGGCAATCACGGACGGCATGGCGATCCCATTTCCCATGCTCGGCACCGACCCCGAGTTATGTCGAGTCGCATGTTCCCCCTGACTCCTGCGTGCAATATCGTTACTCGGTTCTACCACCGCAGGTCGTTCTTTCAGAACCATCGCGCCGCCCCTCCGGGCTCAGCGGCAGAACAGGTGTCGTGATACCCAGCATGTCGAACGGGTCGAAATCCGTCGAGGCAACCTGAGACGGGCGAATGAGTTTCGTACGCGGCTTATGAGGCGCGTTAAGGTTCAAATTTTGGTGTCAAAACTTGCCGTTCCAAAAACGGTCCTTTTCGAACACCTCTTTTCCGGCAGTCGAAATGTACATCGATGTTTGGTCGAAGAGTTCCCAAAAGGCAAAGAAGTCATTCGAGTGTTGACACGTGACGGATTTCATATCTAGAGTTCTTAAATATCAGAAGCCGTCCAATATGTTGGACGAAGAAAATCATTCTTCTCCCCTTTCCCACGGAGCACCTATGTCAAAACAACAAACACGAAAAGTCGCCCTCGCCGGCGGCATAGGAACAACTGTTGAGTGGTACGACTTCTTCGTTTATGGCACCGCCGCTGGCCTCGTTTTCAACGATTTGTTCTTCCCAGAGTTCGATTCCCTCATCGGCACACTCCTGTCATTCGCTACGTTTTCGATAGCGTTCGTCGCCCGGCCTCTCGGGGGTGTGATCTTCGGACACTTCGGAGATCGAATCGGACGCAAGTCGATGCTCGTCATCACACTCACTGTGATGGGCCTCTCGACGCTTGGAATCGCGCTTCTTCCCACGTACCAGACGATCGGGGTCCTGGCACCCATCCTGCTCGTCGCTTTGCGCTTCACGCAGGGACTGGCCTTGGGCGGCGAGATAGGCGGAGCAATTCTCATGGTCGTCGAACATGCTCCGCCCGGGCGTAGGGGCTTCTACGGCAGTTGGGTCCAGATGGGCGTACCGGCCGGCCTGATGCTCGGCAATGCGGTTTTCCTTCTCATGGCAGGCCTCTCACCTGAGGCCTTCCAACTCTGGGGGTGGCGTATCCCGTTCTTCATCGGTGGCGTGTTCGTGGTCATCGGTTTGTTCATCCGGTTGCACGTAGGCGAAAGCCCCGATTTCGAGGAACTCAAAAAGAAGTCGCACCTGGAACGCCTTCCGATTGCCGTCGTGATCCGCAAGTACCCCAAACAGCTCATCTTGACGTGCGGAGCATATTTCGCGATCGGCGTGACGTTTTACGGGGCCACGGTCTTCGGACTCAGCTATGGGGTTAGCCTCGGGTTCTCACGCAACGAGATGCTCGCCATGGTACTCATCGCGATGGCCGTCACCTTCGTCGTCCTTCCCGTCTTCGGAAAACTCTCGGACCGATACGGCCGACGCCCGATATACCTGATTGGCGTCACCGCGATGCTCCTCTTCACGTTCCCCTGGTTCTGGCTGCTCAACAGCGGCTCGTTCGTGTTGGCGCTGTTCGGATTCGTCGTCTTCTGTATCGCCTTCTCCTGCTCGTATGGCCCACTAGCCGCATTCTTCGCAGAATCCTTCGACACGAAGATCCGATACACGGGCATCTCTTTCGGCTACACCATCGGCACCATGGCTTCTAGCGCACCAGCCCCAATCGTCGCGACTTACCTCCTTGCTAAGACAGGTTCCTACGAAGCCATTGCCGTTTTCATGGTTGCAATGTGCCTCGTATCCGTCGTCTGCGTACTCCTCATGAAGGAGACCTATCGCGTGGCATATGGCGTCGCGGACGAATCATCAGCCGGTAATGCCGAAACACCGCAGGGTTCTTCACCTGCCGAAAACCAAATTGCCCGAAATGTCCACGAGTAGGAGAACGCCACACCATGTTCCAAGTACAGGAAGCAACCACCAAAACGCAGATTCCTAAACCGCTTCAGGGCATCCGCATACTCGACATGACCCGTTTGGCTCCGGGCCCCTATGCCAGCATGCTGCTCGCAGACCTCGGCGCAGAGGTTCTCGCCATCGGCGGCGGCCGCTCAGGTTTGCCAGTCCCCGCCCTATCCCGTGGGAAAGACTTTGTCGCCATCGATCTGAAGACCGACGATGGCCAAACGGCCCTAAGGCATCTGGTCACGAACGCCGATGTCATCATGGAAGGGTTCCGACCAGGCGTCGCCGAGCGGTTGGGTGCCGGCTACGAGGACCTCCGAGCGGTGAATCCCAACATCATCTACTGCAGCCTCACCGGGTACGGCCAAGATGGGCCGCTGTCACAAAGAGCAGGTCACGATATCAACTATCTTGCCATGTCGGGTGCGCTGGGCACCTTCGGCCCCGCGGGCGCCCCTCCCATCCCACCCCTTAATCTCGTGGCGGACTTCGGCGGTGGCGGGCTCTTCGCAGCGGTGGGGATCTTGAGCGCGCTGCACTCCCGGAGCCAAACAGGCGAGGGATCCTACATCGACGTAGCCATGATCGACGGGGTGATGTCCCTTATGGGAATGAACTTCGTGGATTGGGGCAGCCCTACTCTTCCGAAGCGTGGCGAGGGCGTGTTGTCCGGTACTTTGCCCTTCTACCGCTGCTACAAGTGTTCGGATGGCCGATTCGTCGCCGTGGGAGCGCTCGAACGGGCCTTCTTCGCCAATCTTTGGACGACGCTCGATTTGGGGGACATACCTGACCATCTCGATGAAAACACCTGGCCCCTGATCGAGGAACGCTTGACAGAGGCATTCGCCTCACGCACGAGGAAGGCCTGCGAGGAGCTATTCGCCGAAGTCGATGCCTGCGTGTCCCCGGTTCTCGAGCCCCACGAGCTCAAGGACCACCCTCACATTTCCTCGCGGGATCCTCTCTTCAATCTCGATTCACCACCTCTGGCACCAAAGATCGCTCCGCATGGCCAACGGAATCCCACCAACACCGAACCGGCCAACTTGGAAACCCTCATGCGCTATGGCCTTCCTGCAACTCTTGCCGACAGCATCGTAGCCAATACGAAGCACACACCGGTCACCGGATTGAGTTGGCCGCCGCTCTAAGAAGGGTCGAAACGCATACAGTGCATTTTCTTGAGATCCGCTGCAAGCAGAGAAACCCCCTGCACAACAGCGGGTCAAACGTCAAGGGACGTTTCGCTGGATGGGATTCGCCCGGGGTGGGGCAGTCCAACGGACTGCCCCACCCCGGGCCAAAACGTCTCGTCAGGACTTCACGTTGTCCGAGACACGCTCACGGTTTCTACGTTCGCCGGATTGCGATCGTCAGGCGGAGACGAGGTTCGGCCCCGACCCGTTCTGGGCTTTCCGAGAAATAGGGCTGCAGCTGCCCGGTCAAGGGGCGGCAAGTCGGCGCATTTCCACACCTTCGCAGCAATTCGAAATGATGGTAGGAGCGGCCGGCAGCACGCCTCATTGCGGACGCGCCGCTGAGGGTGAGGATTCCAACCTGGGGATCTGCACTAGCTACTTGCTGATTACCTCGACTTTGTTCCGGGGCAGGACCTTACCCGCGGCGGATTACAGCAGGCACTCCGGCGACAGCGCCGGACGGCCAAGGCGCAGCTGAAAACATTCAGTGAGTATTTGATGGCTTGAGAGCCTGTGGATATTGCCAAAGGGAGCCTGCATTATTGCCGAAGAGCGCCAGCAGCGGCCTGTGTGGGAGCCACTGGCGCTCTCGGGGGCTTCCTACCTGCCAGCCGCGCTGGCCTGCTCTCGCATGTTGAAGGCCCCGGTCTCCATCCATATCGTGTTGTGGATGATCCGGTCCATGATCGCATCCGCGTGGATCCCGGAGCCGAGGCGCTGGTGCCAATCCTTTTGCGGGTATTGCGTGCAGAAGACCGTGGACGTCGCGTCGTAGCGCCGCTCCAGCAGCTCAAGGAGCATGCTTTGCATCGGCTCCGACGGCTTGTCCAGAAGCCACTCATCAATTACCAACATCGTGAACGAGGCGTACTTCCTCACGAACTTAGCGGCGCCGGATGGTTTGTCCTTTGCCTGGGCCCAGGCCTCCTCGAGGTCGGGCATGCGAATGTAGTGCGCCCGGATCCTGTGCCGGCAGGCTTGTTTGGCCAACGCGCATCCCAAGTACGACTTGCCGGATCCGGTGAAGCCCTGGAAGACGACATTGTCCCGACGCTCGACGAACGAGCAGGTTCCCAACTCGGCGATCATGGTGCGTGATAGCCCGCGTTCCTCGATGAGATCCACCCTGCGCAAGTCCGCATTCGGATACCGCAACCCGGCCCGCCGCAGCAGTCCGGCCACCTTTGAATTGGCGAACCCCGAGTATGCGTCGTCAACGAGCAGGCGCAGACGTTCCTCGAAGGCCAGGTGCATGCTCGTGGCCTCGTCCTGGGCCTCGATGGCCGCGAGCAGGTCCCCGGCATTCATCTCGCGCAGCTTGCGCTTGGTTTCGATATCCACGGTGCTCATCGGTTCCCTCCTGCGTAGTAGCCGGCACCACGGACGTAGCCGCTGGGTTCGCCCGGATCCGGCGGTGGTGTCCGCATTTGGTCTTGCCGGGTTTCCAGGATCGGACGCAGATGCGCATAGCGTGGGGATCGGACATTGCCGCGCAAGGCGAGCTGGCAGGCAGCTTCCACCCGTGAGGGTGAATATCGCCGGGACATACGCAGCACCGCCAGCGCCGCGTCCAACCCTTATTCCTCGATGGCCACGGATTCGAAGATCCGCTCGATGACCGTCAGCGTGCCGGAACCAATCCGGGATGCCCACGACCTGACGCATGGCCCGTCCCATTCGCGCCATCGGCGGTCCTCGGGCAGGTCGGCATCATTGGTGCGGTACGCGTTGATGGTCCCGGCTGGTTGAAGCCGGTGGCTGCTCAGCCGCTGGTGATCGCGATAGACCTCCAACACCGATTCGCCCACCCGCAAGTCCACGAGGGCCCCGATATGGACGAAGGGCACGGAGTAGAAGTTCCGCTGCCAGGACACGTAGCTGTTGCGCCCAACACGTCGGCCGCTGATCCACCGGCTGATCTCATAGGGCACCGCGGGCAGGGGCCGCAGCAGGGGTTTCTCCTCGCTGGTGAACACGCTCTGGCGGGATCCGGCACGCTTTTGGAACGGCTCGCGGTTATAGGCATCGACACGTTCGCCGATGGCCATGCGCAACTGCTCCAACGTGGTGAAGGAGTGCTCGCGCAGTGGGGCAATCACCCAGGTGGCCACGTGCCCTACGGTGTTTTCCACGCTGGGTTTGTCCTTGGCACGCTTCACCCTGGCGGGCAGCACGGCTGAGCCGTAGTGCCCGGCGAGTTCACGGTAGGCGTCGTTGAGCACGATCTCGCCCTCGCGGGGGTGGGAGATGACTCCGGTCTTGAGGTTGTCCGGGACGATTCTCGGTACCGAGCCGCCCAGGAATTCGAACATCGCCACGTGCACGCGCAGCCAGCTGTCCTGTTTCATGTCCAGTGTCGGAGCCACGAAGGCATACCTGCTGAACGGCAGGCAGGCGACGAACAGGTAGACGGTCCGCTTCCTGCCGGTCATCGGATCGTCGAGGTGCATGGTCGGGCCCGACCAGTCGACCTCGACACTGACGCCGGCTTTATGCCCGACCCTAGAGGCGGCGCCGGCGACGAGGACGTGGCGTTGGTAGGACTTGCAGAACCGGTCGTAGCCCATCGCCGGCTGCCGTGACGCGGCGCAGGCATCCTGGTATTCACCGTGCAGCAGTTTCAGCGTGACCCCGACCCGGGCCAGTTGCCGGTGCACCTGGTTCCAGTCGGGTTGGACGAACACGCTCTGGTGTTCGCCGCGGCCGGGGAACAGCAGCGCATAGACCTCGCTCTCGGATCGATCGCGCAGCTCGTCCCAGTCGGTACCGAGCCGGTCTGCGGCTTCGATGACGTCCGCGACGCTGTTCCTGGAGACGCCCTGCGAGGCAGAGATTGCCCTGCCCGAGAGGCCCTCGGCGCGAAGACCGAGGACGGCCTTCGCATTGATTTTCTTTACCATTGGAATTGCTCCTTCCACCACGTGCCCTCACATGGTGGAAGGAGCCTAAGCAGGTGGCTCTGACCGACGTCAATGGTGGCTCCCAAGCGCAATAATCGGCGCAACGGGAACTGGCTCTGAACCGGACTACTGCTGGCCCTCAGCGACGCAAATATTCACATTCAGCCCGGAGAAGTGCCCTAAGTGCCCCCTTACGGTTTTGGCAACCCCTATTTTTGCAAGTACCACGTATGCCGGCCTGCCGGCCCGAACCTTCGGCAGGGTGCTTTGAGAACTCCCGGTTGGGAAGCTCCGGACAAAGATGGACGTCGTCGTTGCCGCAACAGGATCTGCGAGACCGGCGGTTTATCCAGATCTTACGGATTTGATGGACTGCGCAACGGCGGACACCGCGGCCTCCGATAGAGGCCGCGGTGTCTCGGCACCAGAATCTGAAAGGCAATCAGTCGGTTTCGGGACCATTGCAATATGGGCAGTCCGGATCGGCGATGTCCCCCCGGCAAGGGCCTGTTATCTCAGTCGAAGCTGAAATCCGCGGAGCCGTCTTATGCTGCTGGGCTATTGGGCGATTGGGCAAATGCGTGTTCATGTATCCAGCTTTCTCACGTCAGCCCTTGGGGCCGGCAGGGTTTTGCACTCCTCCATCGACCCTCCGCGGGAGATTCCATGGATTGCCATCTTGGAGAGAAGCCGGCAACAGCGTGGCAGGTACGTCCTGATAGCTCACAGGTCGTTGGAAACGGTTGATGGCCGCGGACCCTACCGAGGTGGTACGGGAATCTGAAGTCGCGGGGTAGGGCCCACCGTGGACCATGGAGCTGTTTACCTCCACCCCCGTGGGCCATCCATTGAAGAGGATTCTGCCGACCCTGTCTTCAAGTTCGGGGATTATCGAACGGATTGCTTCTTCATCACCTTCTTCCCCGTGGACGGTGGCTGTGAGCTGCCCTTGCAGGCCCTGCACGAGAGCGAGGAGCTCGGCATGGTCCCTATAGCGAACCAGAAGTGCCGCTGATCCGAAGACTTCTTCCTGGAGCCCTTCAGCGGTCCCAAGGAAGTGGTTCGCAGTGGTTTCGAAGAGGATCGGGGCCGGAGCGTTCTCCGCGTCACCTGCAGATCCCTCGGCCAACGTCACGATGTTCTGGGCCGATTTCAGGCGGGCTACCCCGTCGCCATAGGCGCGACTGATTCCAGGGTTCAACATCGTCTGTCCGGTTGTCTGCTGGATGGCACGGATCGCGGTTTCCGTGAACTTCCTATCAGCATCCGGCAAAAAGACGAGGCCGGGGTTGGTGCAGAACTGCCCGGCACCGAGTGTCAGGGAGGCCGCAAAACCGGCGGCCAAGGCCTCCGGGCCCTCGGCGGCGGCCCTTGGCATGATAACCACCGGGTTGATGCTGGACATCTCGGCGTAGACAGGAATGGGTTCATGTCGACGGGCTGCCGTCTCCATCAGAGCGATCCCCGCTTTTCGTGAGCCGGTAAAGCCGATGGCCTTGATGCGCGGGTGCGCGGCAAGGCGTTGGCCGATGGTATGTCCATCGCCGAAGACCTGCGAAAAGGTTCCCTCGGGCAATCCGGCTTCCACGACGGCGTCCGAAACTATCTGTCCCACCAGTGCAGCTGTCCCCGGGTGTGAGTTATGGGCCTTCACGACGACGGGACATCCCGCGGCAAGAGCCGAGGCCGTGTCACCGCCGGCAGTTGAGAACGCAAGCGGAAAATTGCTGGCCCCAAAGACCACCACCGGCCCCAGTGCGATGTGGCGTTGTCGGATATCCGGAGAGGGCACCGGCCGCCGATCAGGCAGAGCGTTGTCGATGCGGATGTCCTGGTGCGTACCGAGACGAAGTTCTCGCGCGAACAGGCGCAGCTGGCCCGCCGTACGGTCGAGTTCACCTTGCAGCCTGGGCTCCGAGAGCCCCGTTTCCAACTGGGCGCGGTCGACGATGGCGGTCCGCCGTTCCTCGAGGCGTCGTGCGATCAGCTCCAGGAATAGCGCACGCCGCTCGGGTGGTGTTTCTCGGTAAAGGTGGAACGCTTTTGCGGCAGCATCGGCGGCCGCATCTGCCTCTTGCACGCTGGCGACCGCGAAAGCAGGTTCCACGGTTTCGCCTGTGGCTGGATTGAGGGCACGGATCTGCTCCGCTGTCGTAACCGCAGCTTGTGCTGTGGAAGTTGGGCTCGTGGTCATTGTCTGATTCCCCTCTAGATATGCTTTTTCTCGGGAGATGGATGTGAAATGCCAATGTAGGCTTTCGGGCACGGTGAACTCGGACGATTCGTACCTCTGGATGGCTGGTTGGCTATGGCTTCCAGCCTGGCCACCGGGGAACTGCCGCTACGCCTGTACGGCTACTCCGTTGCTGACAAAGGCGGTGATTTCGTCCGGAGAGTAACCGAATTCGCCTAGCACTTCCTCGGTGTGCTCTCCAAGTAGTGGTGCCGCTTGATAAGTATCTTTGCGCACTCCCGAGAGGCGGATCGGGTTGTCGATGACCCTCACCTCCCCTAGCGTGGCGTGCGGAAGGCTACGGACGATGTCATTGTGAAGGACCTGGGGGTTTTGAAGAACCTGGTCGAAGTCCTGGACGGGACCGCAAATTACTCCCGACTTCCCCAAACGTTGGATGGCCTCTTCCGTGCTGAATTCACTGATCTTCTCGTCGAGGATGTGCCACAACTGCTCGCGGTTCTCCTGTTGGAGCTCCGCTGTCGAGAACTCATTGCGTGCTGTTAGGTCCTCGGTCCCCAGAGCAGTGCAGATGGCCCGGAGCGGATCGGGGCGGAAAAGACCGACGATGGTGACCCAGCCATCGGAAGTCTTGAAGGAACCTACAAGGTTGTCCCGTTCCCAGTGGACCTCGAAACGGCGCATCATCCAGGCTGTGTATTCCTGCATTTGCTCGAACATGGCCGTGTCAAGCAGGGATACATCGACCCGCTGTCCCTGCCCGGACACGCCTCGCTCGATCAGGGCAAGCAGGATTCCTTGCACCAGCGCCATGCCGGCACCGAAATCTATGAACGGAATGGGATATATGGCCGGCCTCCCGTCCGTCGCCCGATTGTGCCAAGTCGCCCCGGAGAATGCTTGCAGGGCCATGTCCTGTCCTCCGAGCTCTGTCAGCGGGCCATCCTCGCCGAAGCCCGTTCCAGAGGCGTAGATCAGCCGGGGGAACTTCTTGTGCAGCTCCTCGAAGCCAAGCCCCATCCGTTCGGCCACGCCGGCGCGGTAGTTCGAAACAATGACGTCCGCGCCCTCGAGCATTCTGTGGACAATGGGAAGGGCACCAGGCTCCTTCATATCGAGCGAAATGGATCGCTTGTTTCGATTCAAGGCCAGGAACATGGCGCTGTCCTCGATGCCCTCAGATTTCACATCGATCGAGCGGCTGATGTCCCCGACTGCAGGACGTTCAACTTTGATGACTTCCGCCCCGAAATCGGCGAGAATTTGGGTTGCCATTGGGCCGAATTGGACCTGGCTGAAGTCAATGACTCGCACACCTTTCAACGGCAAACGCTGGCTGGTACTCATGGTGCATACTCCGTTATCTATGGTTTTCAGACCCGGCCCGGGGAAAGTGTCCCCGCCAGGACGGCAAGGCTCTCAAACAAGAAATAGCTGCCAAAAATGAGTTCAACGTCTTCGGCGCCGGCGTCACTGCTCCTGACCGTCGCGCGCTGCGTAAAACAACCACCCGCCAGGATCCCCTGGGGCCTACGGTCCCCTTCGCTCGTCGGTGTTAGGAAACCAGAGCTCAATGCCTTGACGGTGCGCTCGGCGAATTCCCGATACACCTTCCCTTCCTCCGCGCCCAACGCATGTGCCAAGCGCAGGCAGGCGGCCGCGGCCATTGAGGTGGCTGCGGTATCCCGGCTTGCGGCGGGAATCTTTGGGTCATCGAAATCCCAATAGGACACCAGATCCGACGGGACATGCTCGATCCACCAGTCGATCGTGCGCTTGGCGAAGTCGCGCCACTCCGGCTGCTGCGGGCGGACCATTGCCGCATGGGCGCTATATAGCATTGCCCATCCCTGGGCCCTGCCCCAGGTGCTGGTGTCGTTGTAGCCCTTGTGTGTATGAGTTCTCAGCACACGACCGGTCTCTGGGTCCAGGGTCGATGACTGGATAACTGAGTCGTCGTCCCTTACATGGATTTCCAAAACACGGCGCAGATGGGCCGAGGCGATGCGTTCCATGGTCTCGTCCTGGAGATTCTCAGCAGCCCAGAACAATAGGGCGGTGGCTTGAAGCGAGTCAATGCTGCTTTCGGCCTGTCCTACACTCGCGGCCTCCTCGGCGTCTTCGCCCAGGGGAATCAACCCAAGTCGCTCGTCGAACATACCCGCCAAGGACTTGGCAGCACTCAACGCCGCACGGCGAGCAGGCTCGTGGTCGAACAGCTCGGCGCCGACTGCTGCCCCGAAGTAGAATCCGAATCCTTTGAATGCCGTGCGCTTTTCGATCCTGGGCAACATCACCGAAAGGGCCTTGTACGCCTGATCCGGCGTAAATCGGGCCGGGTCGGCAAGTGCTGCAAGCCACAGCTCCCCTACATATGCACCTCCAGTCCAATCACCGTCCGGCGTCAACACCCATTCGCCCGTCTCGGGCCTTGCCCAATGCGGCAGTCCACCGGATATGCTCTCCCTGGTCGATGAAATGCGCGCTAGCATCCGCTTTTGTGCATCGATGATCAAAGTTGTCCCTCCTGGGTACCTCTGGATTCAAATATTGAAAATGTGTCTGAAATATTGAACAATGTCTAGTATGTCCAACAATACAAGTGTCGACGCCCTGCAGTCCATCCCCTCCGGCGATGCGCCCCGAAAACCCACCCACCGGCAGACCTCCCCCGCGCTGAGGCGCGGGCTCGACATATTGGAATTGTTCCTGGAGCCGAACGACGGGCTCAAGATCCCGGAAATCACCAGGAGATTGGGGCTGCCACGGGCCAGCGTCCACGAACTGGTCGGCACCCTCGTGGAACGCGGTTACCTCCGGCCGCTTGGCGAGGAGGGAGCGCGCTTTGCCCTGGGGGTTAAACCATTCCAGCTGGGTGGCGCTTACGAGCGGGAGCTCGACCTCGCCGAACTTGGACGCGACATTGCAGCCAACGTGGCCTCGGAATGCGACGAAACCGTTCAGGTCGTCGTGCGTGATGGCCAATACGCGGTATACGTTGTGCGTATTGACAGCACGCACTCCGTTCGGCTGGTTTCGCAGGTGGGCAGCCGCCTGCCGGCTCATTGCACGGCCGGCGGCAAGATGCTGCTGGCAACGCTGGCGGATGAAGAACTCTCCTCGCTCTTTCCGGACGACGCTTCGCTGATACGCATGACCGAACATAGCATCGACAGCACCGCGCGGCTCCGCAACGAACTGGCCCTTATACGCTCGCGTGACTGGGCGGAGGAGCACAGCGAGTCCAACGACGATGTGACCTGTGTGGCCGCACCTGTCCGGGACTCCCACGGCAACTGCCTTGCCGCCATGAGCATTTCCGTGCCCAACATACGTTGGAGCGAGGAGGGCAAGGCTCACTACATCGACCTTGCATCCACTGGAGCGAGACGGCTCTCCCGTGCACTGGGTGCGTAGGGTGTGCGCGCGGATCCGCCAACGTCGATAACGGAGCGTCCCACGGCGCTCCGAACGAGGTCCCGGTAGGCTTCGTTGACCTCATCGAGGGCGTAGACCCTCCCCACCAGCCGCTCGAGCGGGAGCTTTCCAGATCGGTAGAGCTCCAGGATCTGCGGCAGCTGAACAGGTGGGTTCGAGGACCCGTACAGGCTTCCGACCACACGCCTTTCCCGCTGGACCAGTAGATTGATCGGGACCGCGAAAGTTTCTTCCACCCTGCCAAGTCCCACCGCAACGAGCGTGCCGCCGGTGCCGAGCGAGCCGAAGGCCTGCTCCATTGTCGTTGACGAGCCCACGGCATCCAGAGCCCATTTGACGCCCCCGGGGGCGACGTCGTCGAGGACGTCGGAGAGATCCTGCTGGCTGACATTGACGGCGTGGGTGGCGCCCAGCTCGAGGGCCAGGTCCAATCGGGCCTCCACGGTGTCTGCAACGATGATCGGGCCAGCCCCCACCAGGTTCAACCCCATGATGGCGCTAAGCCCGACTCCCCCTGCGCCGACGACCAGAACAGACTGCCCGGTCGAACCGGACATGTGGTTCAACACCGAGCCGACGCCGGTGATGACGGCGCAACCGGCGATGGCAGCCACGTTCGCAGGAACATCGGCGGGGATCTTGACCACCGATCGCTCGGACACCACGCAGGCTTCCGCGAAACAGGACACCCCCATCAAGTGGTGCACCGTCTTCCCGTCCTGGCTGATACGGCTGCTGCCATCAGGGAGTCCTCCAGTCGAACCCTGCACCGCACCGAGGACGCAAAGCCCTGGCCGTCCGCTGGTGCAGAATTCACATTCCCCACACCGGGGACGCCAGGTCATAACCACCCGGTCCCCGGGGTTCACCCGCGTGACCGATGCTCCGACGGCGTCGATGATGCCGACGCCCTCGTGGCCCAGCACCGCTGGCAGGTGCGCGTGCAAGTCCCCGTTCATGTAGTGCAGGTCGCTGTGGCAGACGCCGGCGGCCTCTACCCTGACGCGGACCTCGCCGGCTTTCGGTTCCGCCAATTGCACTTCTTCCAGGGACAAGGGATCTCCGGCCCGCCGTAAAATAGCTGCCTTCATATTTGGTCTCCTTCGTTGGTGGTTGTTTAGTCTTCGAGTTTCAGTCGGCGCGGCTGGTGCTGGAGCCGGCTTCCCTGGGGCGACATGGGCAACTGGAACGGCGCCCGATCGAGCAGGTCCAAGCCCAGCCGCGCCCGTCGAACCCGTTCACGGCATGTTTCCACGACCAACGACTGCAGGTGCACCCCGGACGGGTACACGTCCGGCGCATTGCGGAGGCCGAATTTGACGTAGACGGGCGACGCGACGCGGATGATCTCGTAGATTTCGTGATGCCTGACGAACCCGCCGATGTTGTCGGGAGCCTCGATGTAGAAATCGAGTGTCGTATCGCAGGCCTCGCGAATCTCGCGCAGCTGCTGCAGAGACATGTCCGAGGGAACGTTGACGGTATCAGCGCCGAGCAGGCCATGTACGACAACTGCTGCGGGATTCAGGGGCGCTGCCATAACCGAGGTCTTGAATTGGATCCCAGGTGGCAGGAGTCCGGAGACGCGAAGTTGATGGGCACTTACGAGCAGGCCCTCGTCGGAGACCAACAAGCTCTTGACGCCGAGGTCCGAGGCTCTCTGGATCTCCGCGATGGCGGCGCTGAGCTGAGACAGCCCCCTGGCCCTGCCGGACAGGCCGCCTGCGGCATCGCGCGCGGCACCGATGTCCCAGTTGGCCCCAGGGCGGGCGAACAGACAGAGTTCGATCCCCCGCTCCTCGCACATGAGGACCATGTCCCTGATCTCCACGTCCGTCAGCATGGTGACGCCTGAGCCCTGCGAAACGCGGTGGATTGGCACCTCAAGTGACTCGGACTCCTCGAGAACGGCCTCCAGGGCCTTTGGCCCCTCGACACTAGGGATCTCCACCCGCCACAATCCGCCATCGGGGAATGAGGAGGTCGAAGAGGGCGGGGCGAAGGCGCTCGTCTCATAGCCAAGCTGCCGCAGGGCTGCGGCACCAGGGATGAACGGCAATACGCCTTTGGCAGGCTTCAAAACGACTCCTTTTGTTTTATATTTCAGACGTTGTCTGTAATGACGTACAGAATTCCACTAAAGAGTGCCCCGGTCAACCACGCGACAAGAATTTGACGTGACCTGGAGCACGTGCGAGTATGGCTCACATGTCGGATCTCGTCTGAAATATTAAACGTAAGAGGTTTTTGTGGACGCCCTGAAGTACCTACGGATCGAGCAGCGCGGAGGTGTTGCGATCATCACCCTCGACCGCCCGCCGCTCAACATCCTCAACTTGAGGATGCAGGACGAGCTCGCCGCAGCAGCGGAAGAGATTTCACGCAACGAGTCGATAACTTCAGTCGTCATCCACGGGGGGCCCAATTGCTTCGCTGCCGGGGCAGATATCGCAGAGATGTCCACGCTGGCAGTCGCGGACCTAAGTACCCGCCCACGGCGGTTGCAGCATGGGTTCGATGAAATTGCCGGCCTCGACGTGCCCACCGTTGCTGCGATCACGGGTTACGCGCTGGGGGGCGGTTGTGAATTAGCGCTCTGCGCAGACCTGCGCATGATCGCGGACGACGCGGTGATGGGACAACCAGAGATCAAGCTCGGGGTCATCCCGGGGTGCGGAGGCACGCAGCGCCTCCCGCGCCTGGTGGGGCGGGCCCGCGCAAAGGAGTTGATCCTAACCGGACGCCACGTAGCCGCGGAAGAAGCCCTGGACATCGGCCTTGCCGACCGCGTGCTGGACAACGCCGCGGTTCTTCCGGCGGCTATCGACTGGGCTGCCCAATTCGAAACGGGCCCCAGGGTGGCCCTCGCTGCAGCCAAACGGGCCATCGACCATGGTTTCGAAGCAACTCTCGCGGATGGTCTCGCCATCGAGCGCGACGAATTCGACACCGTCTTCGCCAGCGAGGACCGCTCCACAGGCATGACCCACTTTCGCAGCAAGTCCCCCGGAGAGCCGCACTTCCGGGGACGCTGATACCAGCCGTTCCCGCACCCTAGAATCACTTCAAGTAGGAGGCCCTTCCATGGAGACCAAAGTCGGCATAGACCCGCCAAATCCATCCGCAGGCACTAGTCCCAAGCGAACCAAGCGCATGACCGCAGGACTCGGGGGCGGCGTCGCCCTTGAATGGTTTGACTGGAATGTCTACGGCCTCATGGCAGCCTTTCTGGCCCCCCACTTCTTCCCGTCGGAAAACCCGGTGACATCGGTTCTGGCCGCTCTCGCGGTTTTCGGGGCCGGGTTCTTCGCCCGACCACTGGGAGCAGCCATCCTCGGGCCGATTGCCGACCGGATCAGTCACAAGAAGGTCATGATGACTTCGGTCACCGCCATGGCTGCCACCTCATTCATCATCGCCTTGATGCCTACCCACGAAACGCTGGGCGTAGCGGCCGGGGTCATCTTGTTGGTGCTACGCCTCCTCCAAGGCCTGGCAACCGGCGCAGAAGCAGGCGTGGCCAACGCGATTGCCATCGAACTCGCCGAACCCCACGAACGCGGCAAATATCTGGGCCTGATCAGCGGAACGTTCATCCAGATCGGCATCTTTGGAGCCAGCCTATTCGCCTTCCTCGTCAGCGCATCCGTTCCCGCCGGAACAATGGGTGAGTGGGCTTGGCGCATTCCCTTCGCCTTTGGCGGCGTCCTGGGCCTATTGGTCATCTACCTTCGATCGGCCCTTCCAGAAACTCTGATCGAGTCGGCCATGCACAAAAAGGAGGACGAACTCGACGTCATTCAGGAAACTACCGGAGGGGTCTGGAAGGCACTTTGGAAGGTCCGGCTTGCCCTGCTCGCGGTGATTCTCGTCATCGGCTCCGTGCAGATCGCAAACTACGCATGGATCACCGGCTTACCGAGTATGGCGAACGGGGTCTACGAGGAGAACAGCACGTGGGTGTTCGGAATCACCACTGCGATGGGCGTCATCTGGATCGTGTCCGGCCCCCTGATCGGGGCATTGGCCGACAGGGTCCGTCCATCGCGTGCCTTCACGATCTTCCGGGCTCTGCTCATCCCTGGTTTCTTCACAATGCTGCTCTACAGGGAACAGAGCCTGGCGATGTTCGCCTTGGTCATGGTCCTGGGGGGCATCATCGTCGGGTTCAACATGAGCCTTTACAACTACATCGCAGTAACCCTCATGCCAAAGAGCGTGCGGACAACCGGAGTTTCTATCGGGTATGCCCTGGGCGTCTCCATCTTTGGCGGGACTTCCTCCTATCTACTTGTCTGGCTGCGGGAGGCCGACCTAACGTGGGTCTTCCCCATATACGGTTCCATCGTTGCCGTCCTCAGCATCGTGGTCTACTGGATCGCCAAGAAACAAGGACATGTGCATGTGGGGGACTAATGAAATCACTCGTTCGGCTGAGACCCCCTACATGGACAAAGGGAGCAACGCAATGACGCGGTACGAAGACCCCAGCGAAACGCCCGGGCCTGTTTGTGGCAGCGGGATGGCGCGTGCCGAAGTCGACGACTACACGCCCAGCTGGGTCAATTTCCACCGCCTCCTGGACGAGCGCTCGACATCAGTCGAGGAGTGCCTCCTTTGGTACGACGAGAGCCGTGGCGAAGAATGTCGGTGGAACCACCGCGAGTGGGCCGGAGATGTTGTCACCTCCGCCTCGCTGCTTGCCGAAGCCGGCGTTCGCCAAGGATCGACCGTGACCATGCTTGCCGCCAATCGTCCTGAGACCCTCCTGACCGCTTTCGCCGCATGGTCTCTCGGGGCTTGCTTCATGCCGCTCGACCCGCGGGACACACCGGAACACCACCAGCGCATCAGTCAGGACATCGACAATCTGTGGATCGTCCACGTCGGAACGGGGCATACATCCCTACCTGGTCGCGCCGTCAAGATGCCAGACTATGCGCGCCTGCGTCGCCTTCAGTCCAGCCGGTCCTACGTTGAAGCGACCAGTCTGGACGTCCCCGCCCTGCGCATGCACACGAGCGGAACGAGTGGCCCGCCGAAACCGATCCTCATTTCGATGCGCGCGCTGCTGACGAACAGTGACGCGATGCACCAGGCCTTTGGGTGGACCCCTCGGACGCGAGCACTTACCGTCCTGCCTATATCGCATGCCAACGGCCTCATAATCAGTTCATTTCTGCCCTGGTACATCGGGGCATCAAGCGTTCTCCTGGACCGGTTCCGCCGTGGAAGCTTCTGGGCCACGGCGGCACGCCTCAGGGCTACGACTTGCAGCCTCGTTCCCACCATTCTCGAATATCTGCTTTCCGACAATGGCCGGGTGAGGGAAATGCCCTGCCCTCTCCACCTGGCGGAGGTGTTCTCAGGGAGCGGCCCTCTTCGAGCGGCAGCCGCCGAGGAATTCGAGGACCTGTTCGGCATCCCGGTTCGCCAGCTCTACGGACTCTCGGAGACCACCGCCGTACTGACAACGACCCCCAAGAGGCCCGCCGGGGGAACTCCCTCCGATTTCCGGCCATCGATTGGTGTTCCCGTTCCACACGGGATGGTCGAAGTCATCGACGCGTCCGGCAACCCATGCGCGGAAGGCGAACGCGGGGAGATCGTCGCCCGGGGCGCGATGCTTATGGACGGATACGCGAAAAACGCCGAAGCCACAGCGGAAGCGTTTGCAGAGGGTTGGTTCCATACCGGCGACCGTGGGTACTGGGTTTCCGATGATGCAGCTGAACGGTGGTTCTTCCTCGAGGGGCGCCTGCGCGAGGTCATCCGCCGATCTGGATCCACGATCCTGCCGCAGTTGATCGACGACGTTGTGGCCTCCCACCCGGCTGTGGAACGAGCCGGAGTCATCGGCTTTCCGAACAGGTGGTATGGAGAAGAAATCGCTGTCTTCGTGGTAGCACAATCCGCCGTGACGGAGGAAGAAATCCTCCAGTGGTGCGCCGATCGGCTCGACTTCGAACACCGTCCCAAGGTGGTGCTGTTCGGAGACGACTTTCCGCTGACAGCCGTTGGCAAGATACGACGCGGTGTCCTCTCACGGAAACTTGCGGCACAGCTCGAACCCTACTGGGAGGCGACCTTCCGCTCCACTTCCCCTCCCAAAGAAGATGATCCCCTAACCGGCAATCATGAAAGAAGGAAACATGAATAACGTGACGATCACGCGTCCAAGCCTCGAAGTCGTCGATGACTTTATCGAGCGCATGGCCCGCGAACGCGGCGAGCAGATGGACCGCACCGGGGAATTCGACAAGGAACTGCTGGATGAGGCGGCACGCCTCGGCCTGACGAGCATGTTCTTCGACGATTCGCTGAACCTGGATCTTTCATCCATGCCCCTTGCACACGACATCAGCGAACGCCTCGCCGCAGTCTGCGCTCCACTCGCCATGGAGGTGGGTGTAATCCGGCTGGTGGCATATCTGATTGCCCGTTACGCAGGAGAAGAAGTCAAGAACCGTTGGTTGCGCAGCACCGCAGAGGGGCGGACGTACGGCGCCTTCGCACTGACGGAGCCAGAAGCAGGCACGGACCTGCGTGGAATGAGATCTGTTGCCGTGCGAGACGGAGATAACTATGTTCTCAATGGCCAGAAGTGCTGGGTCGGGTTCGCCCCCTATGCTTCCTATGCCATCGTCCTCTGCAAGGAGGGGTCCGATGACCGTAACGCACCGACCCTGGCCCTGGTCGTCGACATGGAAAGCCCCGGCGCCCGAGGGGCATGGGGGCCACGGCTTTCCGGTTTCCGCGGTCTGCCCAACGGAGAACTTTTCTTCGACGACGTGGTCGTTCCAGCCAACCAGGCACTGCAGGTTGATGGCTTCGCCGGGATGATGGACGGTCTGAACATGGCCCGCATCGATGCTGCCGGTTACGCCTGCGGCCTCTTGCGAGGCGCCCTGGAGGAAAGCGTTGAGCGCGCCGCCACCCGCAAGGCCTTCGGAAAGAGGATTGGCGACCTGCCCAGCATCCAAATTAAACTTGGACGCATGCGGGCGGGCTACCACACCGCACGCGAACTGGCACTCAAGGCATGCCAGACCTACATGGACAAGCCTGGCGGAGACCAGGACCTCATTTCCGTGGCCAAAGTGACGGCGTCCGACCTGGCACGACTGCATACGGACCACGCCATGCAGATTTTCGGTGCTTCCGGCCTGACCTTCCATGCGCGCGTGGAACGGCTTCACCGGGACTCGAAAGCCACCCAGATCTTCGACGGAACAAGTGAAATCCATGAGACCATGATCGGCCGCCGATTGGTCGGCGCATACGAGAAGCACTCGGGAAAGAACTTCGTCGACACCTTGGTATAGCGGCGCCGCGACAACGCACCGGAACCATTCGATTCTCGGTTTCGGTGCGTTCTCCGCGCCTGTAAATCAACCACGCGTGGGCCCGTGATCATCACGAGCCCCGCAATTCCAATCCTTGGCCAACCCCACGGGCGCGACAAGATGATCCGTCTCCAGTGAAGCCCAATGTACGGGTGGTAGTACAGCCCTGGGGATGCACCCCAACAAGAAGGAAAGTTTCATTGACCCCACCCGAGCAGGGCGCCCTGGATGAGGGCCCTGGCCAAGTACAGCTGTTGAGACCCGATGGAACCGTGCGTGCGGACCCGATGTACTCGCCATATGTGCGTGATGTCGACGCCAAAATGTTGCGCAGCTTGTACCGTGACATGGCATTGACCCGGCGCTTCGATGAGGAGGCCACGGCGTTGCAGCGCCAGGGCCAGCTGGCCCTCTGGGCGCCATTGCGGGGGCAGGAAGCCGCCCAGATCGGCTCGGGCCGGGCGACCGAGGCGCGTGATTACATCTTCCCCACCTACCGCGAGCACGGCGTGGCGCTGACCCGTGACGTGGACTTCCCGCAGATGCTGCGCATGTTCCGCGGCCTCTCCAACGGTGGGTGGGATCCCCGGGAGAAGAACTTCCACCTCTATACATTGGTGCTCGCCGCCCAGATGCCGCACGCCGCCGGATACGCCATGGGTATCCAGCGCGATCAGGCGGGCTGGGATGCCGAACGGCTCGCCGCAGAAGGTACCGCAGTGGTCGCCTACTTCGGCGACGGCTCATCATCCGAGGGCGACACCCATGAATCCATGGTCTTCGCCGCGAGCAACCAGGCGCCGGTGGTCTTTTTCTGCCAGAACAACCAGTGGGCCATCTCGGTGCCGTTCGAGGTCCAGTCCCGCGTGCCTCTCGTGCAGCGTGCCGCCGGGTACGGGTTCCCGGGCATCCGGGTGGATGGCAATGACGTCTTGGCCGTGCATGCCGTCACCCGGTGGGCCCTTGAGCACGCCAGATCCGGCCGCGGGCCGGTGCTCATTGAGGCCGAGACCTACCGGGTCGGCGCACATACGACGGCCGATGACCCCACCAAGTACCGCACGGCGGTCGAGGAGGAGACCTGGGGGCCGAAGGACCCCCTGACCCGCTTGGAAAAGTACCTGCGCGCCCAGGACCTGGTCGATGACGACTTCTTTGCCCAACTCGCCGTCGACGGCGACGAGATGGCCGCCCGGGTCCGCCGCGAAGCGCTGGCCTTCCCGGCACCGACCCTGGCCGACTCCTTCGCCAACGTCTATGCAGAAGCCCACCCCCTGATACGCGAAGAGCTGGAGTTCCACCGCCGCTATGAGGCCGGGTTCGCCGACGCCGACCTCTCCGCAGCCGACGCGCAGGGAGAAGCCCGATGACCACGATGACCATGGCCAAGGCCCTCTCCGCTGGCCTTCGTCGCGTGCTGGACGGCAACCCGAAGTCACTGCTGATCGGCGAGGACATCGGCCGACTCGGCGGCGTCTACCGTGTCACCGAGGGCCTGATGGCAGATTTCGGAACCGATCGGGTCGTCGACTCGCCGCTGGCCGAATCCGGCATCATCGGCGCCTCGATCGGCATGAGCCTGCGTGGCTACGCCCCGATCGCCGAGATCCAGTTCGACGGCTTCGTCTTCCCGGGGTTCAACCAGATCACCACCCAGCTGGCCAAGATGAGGGCCCGCTCCGAGGGTCGGTTCGGTGCACCTGTCGTCGTGCGCATCCCCTATGGCGGGGGCATCGGCTCCATCGAGCACCATTCGGAGTCGCCCGAGGCGCTCTTCGCGCACACCCCCGGCCTGCGCATCATCACCCCGTCCAATCCCAACGACGCGTACTGGATGATCCAGCAGGCCGCCGCCTGCCAGGACCCGGTGATCTTCTTCGAACCCAAGCGCCGCTATTGGCTCAAGGGAGAGGTCGACACCGAGACGCCGGCGCAGGACGCCTTCAGCGCGCAGGTCATCCGCGAGGGTGCCGACGCCACGATCGTCACCTATGGGCCGCTCGTCCCGGTGGCGTTAGCAGCTGCCGAGGCAGCGACCGAGGACGGACGCAGCATCGAGGTCATCGACCTGCGATCGATCAGCCCCATCGATTTCGACACGGTGATCACCTCGGTGCAGAAGACCGGCCGACTCATCGTGACCCATGAGGCCCCCACCTTCGGGGGGATCGGTGGCGAAATTGCCGCCCGCGTCTCCGAGCGGGCCTTCCTCTCACTCGAGGCGCCAGTGATCCGGGTCGGTGGATTCCACATGCCCTACCCCGTGGCCAAGGTCGAGGATCAGTACCTGCCGGACATCGACAAGTTGCTCGAAGCGCTGGACCGTTCCTTCGAGTACTAAGCCAACCGGCACCCCGAACAGCACGCGCCCAAGGAGCCATCCATGAGTACCTTCAAACTGCCGGACGTCGGCGAAGGCCTGACCGAGGCCGACATCGCCTCCTGGAAGGTCCAGCCCGGCGACACCGTGGAGATCAACCAGGTCTTCGTGGAAATCGAAACGGCCAAGTCCCTCGTCGAGCTGCCCAGCCCGTACGCCGGCGTGGTGACCGAGCTGCATGCGGCCGAAGGCCAGACCGTAGAGGTCGGCCAGCCGCTCTTCTCCGTCGACGAAACCGGACAGGAGGTCCCGGCTCCCCAGGAGTCCGGCACCGAGTCCGCGCCGGTCGCTGCCGATCCGGTCGTCGAGCCGCCGGCAGTGGCAGCCGCCCCTTCCGAGGAGAAGGCCCCGGGTCCCTTGGTCGGCTCCGGGCCGAAGGCGGACCCCGTACGACGTCGGCCGCGCACCCACCGCGGCACCCCGGCTCCAGCCCCCGCCGTTCCCCCGGTGTCTGCGGCTCCCCGCATACCCTCGACCGGAACGCCGGCCGCGGTGCCCCAGGCAACCACGGCACCGGGCAGCACAGGCATCAGCGCCGGGGCACGCGCGGTCGCCGCCCGCCAGTCTGTGTCCCAGCTGCTCGACCGTGTGCTTGCCAAGCCGCCGGTCCGCAAGATCGCCAAGGAGTTGGGCATTGACCTCTCCAAGGTCCGCGGCACCGGCGGGCGGGGAGAGATCACCCGGGAGGACCTCATCTCCTACCGGGCCCAACGCGAGGCCGAACAGGACCAGGCCCCGACATTCTGGATGCCGGGAACCGTCGACGAGGACCGGGTCACCCGCGAACCCGTCCGTGGCGTGCGCAAGGCCACCGCCAAGGCCATGGTCGAGTCCGCCTTCAGCGCCCCTCATGTGAGCATCTTCGTCGACGTCGATGCCTCCCGGACCATGGAGTTCACCCAACGACTCAAGAAATCCCGTGACTTCGAGGGCATCAAGGTCTCACCGCTGCTGATCCTGGCCAAGGCAGTCATCTGGGCCGCCGCCCGGAACCCCAGCGTCAACGCCAGCTGGGTCGACCAGCCCGACGGCGCCGCGGAGATCCACGTCAAGCACTACATGAACCTGGGCATCGCCGCGGCCACCCCGCGCGGCCTGCTGGTCCCGAACATCAAGGACGCCCAGGACCTGAGCCTGAAGGAACTGGCCATCGCACTGAACTCGCTGGCCGTCACGGCCCGTGAAGGCAAGACCACGCCGGAGGACATGCGCGGCGGATCGCTGACCGTGACCAACATCGGGGCCCTCGGCATCGACACCGGCACCCCGATCATCAACCCCGGCGAGGTGGCCATCGTCGCGTTCGGCACCATCCGGCAAAAGCCCTGGGTCGTCTCCGGCGAGGTCATCCCGCGGTGGATCACCACTCTGGGCGGAAGCTTCGACCACCGCGTCGTCGACGGTGACCTGTCGGCACGTTTCATGGCCGACGTCGCCGCCATCATGGAGGAGCCGGCCCTCCTGCTCGACTAGCGAGCGCCGGGTGTTCACCCGTTCATATTCGACGGGCACATGGCCGAGCTCGCCGTGCAGACGCCGGAAGCCCCCCACCTTTCCGGTAGACGAGCTCCCGCCACCTACGCCTATCTGCCAAAACGATATCCGCTAGGAACGGAAGGAGGGCGTTCGCACGCAGGCATGCGAACGCCCTCCTTCTGTTCCTGACTCGATTTCTTCTCAGTTCCCTGGCTGTGGTCTCAGAGCGGCCTTTGTAACCGCGCCTGATGCTACGTCGGCAAGTGCTTCATTCACGTTCTCCAAGTCGTATACGGAGAGTATGGAAGCCAAATCGTGGTTTTTGACCAGCTGCGGTAGTGATTTCACGTACTTGACGTAGTGTGCTGGCGAGAATCCCCATGATCCGAACATCTTGAGCTGCTTCTTGGTGATCAGGTGGGGATTTATCGGAGTCGCGCCATGGTCCGTGTACTGCCCGAGCACCAGTACCTGGGCGTTGGGCCGCGCCAGGTCTATGGATTCGGCCACCGCGGATGGTACGCCGGCGCATTCGATCACCACGTCCGCGCCCTGCCCCGCGATCTGGTGGAAAGCCGCAAGACGTTCTCCGGCGGTCCGGTAGGTATCCATGTCGATCGCGGTATCCGCAGCACCGATCTTCATGGCGACTTCAATACGCGACGCTGGGCCGCCGAGGAGGATGACCTGGGCGGCCCCCATGGCCTTGGCGTACATGGCTGATGCCAGGCCCACCGGCCCGGCTCCCTGGACCGCGACGATTGAGCCGGGTTCAATCGTGAGGTTTTCAACGACCCCGTGGATCGCGGTTGGACCCGCGCAGCCCAGTGTGATCACCTCCTCGAAGCTGACGGAGTCCGGCAGCTTGATGATGGTGGTACCTGCTTCCAGGGATATGGTTTCCGCCCAGCCACCCTGAAGGTGTGGCTCGTCCGAGGCCTTGCGGTTGATGCCGTAGATCTTGCGGTTGAGGCAGAGCGTGGGCTCTTTCAGCACAAGGCACTCGTAGCAGCTGCCGCAGGGAATGTTGTTGGCCCATACGACACGGTCACCGACCGCGAGGGGTTGGCCCTCGACGTCCGTGGTGAGCCCCTCGCCAAGCGCCCGGACATGGCCGACTCCTTCGTGCCCCATGGCCAGGGGCAGTGGCACGGAAAGGTGCCCGGTGCGCAGGTGGACATCAGTGCCGCAGATCCCGCCGAGCGCGACATCCACCAGCGCGCCACCGGGCGCTGCGGAGGGCATTGCATACTCCTGCAATTCGACCGCTTCATTGAATTCTTTCAACACAGCCACTCTGGGCATGTAACTACTCCAATCTCGAAGGCCTTGAACAGGATCATTCTTCCTGCAAGGCCCGGGTCCAGCGATTTTGATTCCCGTATGGGAAGCGTTGTGGGATTGCGCCTTCTCGACCGTCAATCGGCCGGGACGGAAATGGCACCGGTTTCCAGCAGGTTGCGGGGATCCTTGGCCTTCCGGCTCAGGGCAATGGCCACGAATCCAATGGCCGCGGCAACGGCGATATACGTGGCGACGGCCATGGAGGACCCGGTATTTTGCACCAGGTATGCGGCGATGAACGGAGCCGGAGCCGAGGTGATGATTCCACCGAGTTGATAGGCCAGGGAGCTTCCGGTGAAGCGGACCTCGGTCTGGAAAAGTTCGGGGATGAAGCTGGCCACTACTGAATAGGCGGTTGCGTGTGCGATGGGCAGAGCCAGGATCATCGCAGCAAGAGCACCCACCGTTTCCCCGGTATCGACAAGCCAGAAGACCGGGTAGATCAGCAGGGCAACCAGGGCCGCGCCGGCCAGCATGACGGTTTTCTTGCCAATTCGATCGGCGAGCATCGCGACCAGCGGGATGGTGAAGACCTGGATGATGGCCGCGATGATCAGGGCAATGAAGACGGAGTCGCGGCTGATCCCAACGTGTGCAGGACCGTAGCTGAGCAGGTAGACGGAGGAGATGTAGAAGATGATGTTCGGTGACGCCAACGTCAGCGTGCCGAGAATCAATGGCCGCCATGCCGTGCGCAGCAACTCGAAGAGCGGAACACGGACTTCGCGCTTTTGCGACTTCATCCTGAGGAATTCAGGAGACTCCGTGATCCGCAAGCGGATGAACAACCCGACGACGATCAGGAGGGAAGAAATCCAAAAGGGCACGCGCCATCCCCACGCGTGGAAGGAGGCCTCGTCCATCTGCTGCATCAGCAGGAAGATGACGGAGGAAAGGACAAGTGCAGCAGGAACACCCGACTGGGTCCAAGATGCGTAGAAGGCCTTCTTGTTCTTGGGCGCGTGCTCCAGGGCCATGAGGACCGCGCCGCCCCATTCCCCGCCGACGGCCAAGCCCTGGAGGAAACGGAGCACGACCAGGAGGATCGGAGCCCAGATGCCAATGGCATCGTAGTTGGGCAGGAAGCCAACCAGGAAGGTGGAAGCACCCATCATCATCAGGGACCACACCAGGATGGTCTTGCGGCTGACCTTGTCGCCGAAGTGGCCAAAGATGATGCCGCCAAAAGGACGGGCGATAAAGGCCACGGCAAAGGTGGCAAGAGATGCAAGGGTGCCGGCTGCAGGGGACAACTCGGGGAAGAACTGGTCATTCAGCACAAGGACCGCGGCAGTGCCGAAAATATAGTAGTCGTACCATTCGATGGTGGTGCCGATCATCGAGGCGGCTGCTACGCGTCTCGCCGGGAGGCGAGGCGTCTGCGCAACGTCGGACATGTATTACTCCGCTCAAAGTGGGTGGAAGCGACATTGGATGTACTGTAAGTCACAGCTATACTTGCTTGCATGTAACGTGCATGTCAAGATGATCGCTGAATCCAGCGAGGAAAACGGGCAATCTAGTATAGAAGGAAAATGTCATATGACTGACGCTCCATGGAAAACGATCACCGGGAAGCATGGCGAGATAGAGCTTCCGCTGGGGCTGTACATCGACGGTCAATGGCGGGCAGCGGAGGGGGGGAAGACCCTTTCCGTGCAGAACCCGGCAGACGAGACCGAGATAGCCGCCGTTTCCGATGCAAGCCCGCAAGATGCCCTCGACGCCCTGGGCGCGGCGACTGCTGCCCAATATGCCTGGGGAACCACCACGACGCGCCACCGTTCCAATATTCTTCGCAAGGTCTTCGAACTGCTGGTGGAGCGCAAGGAGGAAATTGCGTGGGTTATGTCGGCTGAAATGGGCAAGCCGCTCACGGAGGCGCGTGGCGAAGTCCAGGTGTCGGCGGACTACTTCCAGTGGTTCTCGGAGCTGGTCACGCAACAGCAAGGCACCTACACCGAATCACCCACCGGCGGCTTCAAAATCATCACCACCCACCAGCCGGTCGGCCCTTCCTATCTCGTCACCCCATGGAACTTCCCGCTCTTCATGGGTGCGCGCAAAGCGGCTGCTGCCCTGGCGGCCGGTTGCACGATCATCATCAAACCGGCTGCGCTGACCCCGCTGGTGACACACATGTTCGTGCAGGTCCTACACGAGGCCGCGCTTCCAAAGGGCGTGGTCAACCTTGTCACCACGAGTTCGTCTTCCAAGCAGTCGCAGGCCCTGATGTCGCGCACCGAGCTGAAGAAGGTCAGCTTTACGGGCTCGACGGCAGTTGGCGTCACCTTGCTCAAGCAGGCAGCGGACAACGTGATGGCCGCGTCCATGGAACTGGGCGGAAACGGCCCGTTTGTCGTCCTTTCCGATGCCGACGTGGAAGAGGCTGCCGCAGGTGCGGTGGTAGCGAAGTTCCGCAACGCCGGACAGGTTTGCGTTGCCGCGAACCGCATCATCGTGGAAAAGTCCGTGGCTCCAGCCTTCCGGGAGAGCTTCTTGGCGAAGGTGGCCGAACTCCGGGTGGGACCAGGTACAGAAGAAGGGGTCAATGTAGGACCCTTGGTCGATCGGAAGCAACGCAACAGCGTGCAGCAGCTTCTCAGCGACGCGGTGGCCGACGGGGCGGAAATCATTTTCGGCGGCGAGTCGGCCGAGGGGTCGGGCTTCTTCTTCAACCCCACGGTGGTCGCGAATGCCGATCCGGGCTCAACCATCGCCACGAGTGAAATTTTCGGTCCTATTGCGTGCATCTACGAGGTCGAAGGTGATGACGCGGCGCTTGACCTGGCCAACCAAACGCCCTTCGGCCTGGTTTCCTACGTCTACACGCGGGAGGTGGGCAAGGCGCTCAAGGCCGCTGAACGACTCGACAGCGGCATGGTCGGCGTCAACCGCGCCGTGGTCGCCGATCCGGCGGCACCGTTCGGTGGGATCAAGGCCTCCGGCTTTGGCAAGGAAGGCGGGCACGCGGGCATCGAGGAATACCAAA
Organism: Arthrobacter rhombi; assembly: GCF_039526245.1. Taxonomy (NCBI): domain Bacteria; kingdom Bacillati; phylum Actinomycetota; class Actinomycetes; order Micrococcales; family Micrococcaceae; genus Arthrobacter; species Arthrobacter rhombi. Next base: position 150,380 of record NZ_BAAAIV010000019.1, on the reverse strand, counting down.
TCGAAAAGTACATCGCCCTCACCATCTGATCGGCAGGGGAACCCGGGGTCAGGAGGCACCTCTGCTCGGCTCGGACAACCAGGCGAATGACTGTTCGATGTCCGCCATGGCGAACTCTGGTCGATTCCGGGTCTCCTGGCGGCTCAGAATCCGCGCCGTATTCGCAATATGCCTGAACACCGCCCGTTCAACCGCCTGGACATTGCCCTCTCGATAGCCACTGATGATATCGGCATGGTCATCGAAGCATTCCATGGCAGAACGGGAGGTGGGGACGGTACCCACGCCGGTGCTGAGAACGAAATCGCGTTGTTCGTGAAGCATGGTCAAGGCCTTTTCATTCCCCGAACCGGCAAGCAACGTCTGGTGGAAGTCCCTGTCCGCGCGCAGCACCGCTTCAGGGTCACCTGACTCGGCAGCTGCCCGAAATTGTTCTACCGAGGATTCAAATTGAGCAGAAGTGGAGCGGTCCTTCCGCATGGTTGCCAGTCGCGACAGTGGTACTTCAAGCATCAACCGGACCTGGAAAACCTGGATCAGGGTCTCCACAGACGTATTGACGACACGAAACCCTTTCTTGTCCTCGATGCGAACCATGCCGCGACGCGCAAGCTCCATGAGGGCCTCCCGGACCGGGGTGCGGGAAACCCCCAGCTTAAGGGCGACCTCCGATCCCGTGTACAACGGGCCGGGAATGAGAGAGCCCTTGACGATCTCCAGGCGGATTGAATCGACGGCTTGTTCAGTCAGGGTTGCGCTGCGAGTGACGTATTCCATTTACCTATTATCCCGATTCAAGTAACAGCCAAGACAAATTCACAAGGAGAGACGTAGAAATGCCTACATATTCGTTCGGCGTTGTGGGAGCCGGAATCATCGGTGCGGCAGTGGCAAGAGAACTGACACTGCGCCACCCGGGAGCGCAGGTCACGGTCATCGAGAAGGCAAGCGAAATCGCCGCCCACCAGACTGGCCATAATTCAGGGGTTGTCCACGCCGGGTTGTACTACGAGCCCGGAAGCCTCAAAGCCCGGCTATGCAGGCGAGGCGTCGACCTACTGCGCGACTACGCAGTTGCCAGGAACGTTCCCTACGACGAATGCGGAAAGCTAGTCGTGGCGCTCACCGCTGAGGAAGAGAACAGGGTCCGGGACATCTACGCCAAGGCCGTGGCGAACGGTGTACCTGACGTCGAACTCATCGGACCGGACAAGATCCGGGAAATTGAACCCAACGCCGCCGGACGCTTGGCGCTGCATTCCCCGCATACCGCAATCATCGACTATGCAGCTGTTACGCGCGCATTGATGGACGACGTGACCACCGCGGGCGGGAAGCTCCTGCTGGGCAGCGAAGTCACAGATATCTCCAATACGGGGGAAACGTGCACCGTTGCCGTCAACCACAAGGGGAAGGTAACGAACCACCGGTTTGACTACCTCATCGTCTGCGCCGGCCTTCAGACCGACCGGGTTGCCCGTCTCGCGGGAGGGGCGACGTATCCCAAGATCGTTCCATTCCTTGGCCAGTACTCGATGCTCGCTCCGGAACACCGGAGCATCCTCAACGGGCTCGTATACCCGGTTCCTGACCCCGCTTACCCGTTCCTAGGCGTACATCTAACCAAGCGAGTTGATGGCGAAATGCTGGTGGGCCCCAACGCGTTCCTTTCGTTTGGACGAGAAAACTACAGCGGCTGGGGCATCGGGATCAAGGACAGCCTCGACGTGGTGTTCAGCGTAGCCTTCTGGAAGTTTGCGTCACGGAACATCAAAGCCGCGATTCACGAGTTTGGCGCAGTAGTTTCCCGCAAGAAGTTCCTTGCGGGAGCCGCCGCTTACGCCCCGGCCCTGGACGGAGCACGATCCACGCCCATTACCCGCGGGATCCGCGCGCAGGCGATGGATGAAAACGGGCAATTGGTGGATGACTTCGTCATCGAGCAACTGGGTCGCGTCACTGCGCTGAGAAATGCCCCCTCTCCCGGAGCGACATCTGCGTTGGCGATTGCCGAGCACCTCGTCCAGGAAATCGATGAAACCATGGCAAGGTTCACAGGCGGGGCGTCGAAGAGCGACGTCCGCTAGCCCAGGGGTTCATCGCAGTGCGGGAAGCCGTTGATGTCCGTTTTTAGGACTCAGCGGCTTCCTGATCCAATGCCCGTCGTTCCCACCGTGGTCACCGGTGTGTACCCCGGGCCCCACACCTTTCGGTTGTTGTTCTCATATTGCATCAGGCAGATGGGTGTCGATTCATCCGGCAAGGTTGGCGTTGGAGCCATTGCTTGGGGCATTCACGGAGGCGGGCCAACCCGGGTGTTTCATTCCCACATGGGCCCGGCGGCCAATGACTGGACGGCGGCAAGTAGGACCGTCATGCCTTGGTCTCATCAGACAGCAGACCAACGTAGCGGTAGACAGGTGCCCTGCTGACGCCCAGCAGCTTCCCGATCTCGGATGGAGGTGAGCCCGGCCGTCCGGTATTGGCCGGCTTGCCTGGCCTCGGCTTCCCACGGTCAAAACCGCCTGGGCATTTGGCTCCATCGGCGGCGAGGGTCTCCAGCCGGTTCCTAGTCGGTGCCGCCGAGCAGGGCGATGACGTCCTGAAGCGCGGGGTGGGCGGGTTCATGCCAGATGAGTTCGACGGGGACCAGCAGTGGCGGGGAGAGAGGCCGGATGACGATCCCGGGGGCCGGGAGGTGCCCGGTCATCGCCGGGGCGATCGGAGCGACCCCGTGACCTGCGGCGACGGAGCGGAGTATGGCTTCGGGGGCGTTGATGAGGTCTGGTCGGGTGAGCACCTGGTCGATTCGGGATTGGCCAGCGGGGAGCAGGTGGCCGATGATGTGGTCCCAGATGCCGAGGAAGAGGTCGCGGGGGAACATCACGATCGTCTCGGCGGCTAGGTCGGCGACCGGGATCGTTTGCCGGGCGGCGAGCTGGTGTCCGGCTGGCAGGGCGAGGTGCACCGGTACCTGGAGCAGGGCGGTCCCCGCGAGGTCCTGGTCCTGGGTGGAGCGAACCCACACGATGGCGGCGTCGATGTGTTCCTCGCGGACCGCGCGGATCGCGTCGCTGTCGGTGCTGGTCGCGGTGGTGACCTCCAGGCCGGAGCCGGGCCCCGACAGCTGGTGCAGGGGACCGTCAAGGATGTGCTCCATGGCCGCCGCGACGCGCAGGGTGAGGTGCCGGTGGCGTCCGTCGGCGCAGTGGACTTCGTTGCGGGCGCGTTCGGCTCGAGCGAGCAAGATGTGGGCGTGCTCGAGCAGCACCTCCCCGGCAGGGGTGAGGGTCACGCTGCGCGGGCTGCGTTCGAGCAAGGTGACGTGCAGGTCCCTCTCCAGGGCCTGGATCTGTTGGGACAGCGAGGGCGCGGCGATGTGCAGCCTGCGGGCGGCCCGCCCGAAGTGCCGTTCTTCGGTCACAGCGACGAAGTACTGGAGTTGTCGGAGCTCCATACCAGCCATGTTAGTCCCTGGCTAACGTGCAGAAGGAATCGCGACCTGGCCGTGAGCGGCGGTCACGGCCAGACTTGACGATACGTCGCCTCGGTAGCCCGGTGGGTTACGGGCGGCGACCGGGCCGCTCGGTCCGGACCTTCCTCGGCGCAGTACTGATTCCAGGAGGCTCACCATGAAAGCTGTTGTGTACAACGGACCGCACGACGTCAGCGTCAAGGACGTCCCAGACGCGAAGATCGAACGGCCGACCGACGTCCTGGTGCGGATCACCGCCACCAACATCTGCGGTTCGGACCTGCATATGTATGAGGGGCGCACCGATTTCGAGACCGGTCGCACGTTCGGGCACGAGAACATGGGCGAGGTCATCGAGGTTGGTGACGGCGTCGACAAGGTCAAGGTCGGCGAGCATGTGGTGCTGCCGTTCAACATCTCTTGCGGGTTCTGCAAGAACTGCGAGCGAGGTTTCACCAACTACTGCCTGACCACCCAGCCCGATCCGGCAGCTGCCGGCGCGGCCTATGGCTTCGCGGCGATGGGCCCGTGGGCGGGCGGGCAGGCGGAAATGTTGCGGGTGCCGTACGGCGACCACAACTGCCTTCGCCTGGGCGAGGACGCCCAGGAGAAGGAGAACGATTACGTCATGCTCTCCGACATCTTTCCCACCGGCTACCACGCCACCGAGATGGCCGGGGTGATCCCCGGGGACTCCGTGGTGATCTACGGCGCCGGCCCGGTGGGGCTGATGGCGGCCCTGTCGGCCACGATCAAGGGGGCGGCCAAGGTGATGGTCGTCGACCGCCACCCGGACCGGCTGCGGCTGGCTGAACAGATCGGCGCCATCGCGGTCGATGACTCCAAGACCGATCCCGTGCAGTTCGTGCTCGACCAGACGATGGGCCTCGGCGCGGACCGTGGATGTGAGTGCGTGGGCTATCAAGCCCACGACCCGCAAGGGACCGAGGATCCGGTGATGACCCTGAACCGTCTGGTGCAGTCGGTGCGGTTCACCGGCGGCATCGGCGTCGTCGGCGTCTTCCTGCCCCAGGACCCCGGCGGCCCCGACGAGATGGCCCAGCAAGGGAAGGTCGCCTTCGACTACGGCCTGCACTGGTTCAAGGGCCAGACCATGGGCAACGGCCAGGCACCGGTGAAGAAGTACAACCGCCAGTTGCGGGACCTCATCGCCGCCGGCAAGGCCACGCCCTCCTGGATCGTCTCCCACGACCTGGCCCTGGACCAGGCCCCCGACGCCTATAAGAACTTCGATGAGCGCAACGACGGATGGACCAAGGTCGTGCTGCACCCGGAGGGCTCTCACCGGCATAAGGCCGGAGCCGGGACCCGCTGAGACCTCCCTCCCCTACAGCTGGCCGGTAGGGACAGTCGGCGCCCTGCCCAAGCACCCGCAGGGCGCAGCCAATCACAGAACGGAGCAGAACATGGCAGGCGAATTGAACGGCAAGCGGGTCGCGATCCTGGCGGCGGACGGCGTGGAGCGCGTGGAGCTGGAACAGCCAAGACAGGCGCTGCAGGATGCCGGGGCCACGACCGAGCTGCTGTCACTGCACGAGGGCGAGATCCAGGCCCGCAACAACGACCTGGATGCGGCCGGAACGTTTTCGGTCGATGCCCTGGTGAAATCGGCCTCCATCGACGACTACGACGCCTTGTTGCTCCCCGGCGGCACGGTGAACCCCGACCAGCTGCGAGTGGACCCCGACGCGGTCGGCTTCGTCCGCGATTTCATGGGGGCCGGCAAGCCAGTCGCCTCGATCTGCCACGGACCCTGGACGCTGATCGAGGCTGGCGTCGCGGCGGGCCGGACACTGACCTCCTACCCGAGCATCCGCACCGACCTGCGCAATGCCGGCGCGAACGTCGTGGACGAAGAGGTGGCACGTGACGGGAACCTGGTCACCAGCCGCTCACCCGACGACCTCCCGGCCTTCAACTCCGCGATCGTGGAACTGTTCAGCCAGGCCGGTGAGACATCATGATCAAGGTTGCGCTTTCAGTGATCGTTCAGGCCAAGCCCGGCAAGGAGAAGGACGTCGCGGACTTTCTGCGCGACGCGCGCTCCATTGTCGAGCAGGAGCAGGATACGAGGGCCTGGTTCGCTCTTCAGCTCGATGAGTCGACCTTCGGGATCTTCGACGTGTTCCCCGACGACGACGCCCGCCAGACCCACCTGTCGGGGGGCGTCGGCCAGGCACTCACCGCACAGGCAGCAGAGTTGTTCAGCGCGGAACCGAGCATCCAGAACATCGACGTGCTCGCGTACAAACTGCCCGGCGAGAACGACTAGATGAGTGAGTCCGATTGGTGTGGGCGGCGTGGGGGCTGTGAACCGGTGGCGGAGGGTGTTAAGCCCTGTGTGTGAAAACCGACCTCAACACCCTCTTGGCCGCACTCTACGTTGACTTGGAAGATCGCGTCTTCCCTGTTCTGGGGTGGTCGCGGGCTCACCGGCCCGGGGCCAAGCCCACGCTCAGTGATGCCGAGCTGGTTTGCCTGGTGGTGGCCCAGCAGCTGCTCCAGGTCGCCTCTGACCGGCGCTGGATCCGCTACGTGCGCGCCCACTTCCACGGCATGTTTCCCAACCTGCTGGACCAATCCGGCTACGGCAAGCGGCTACGGGCCCAGTCCGGGCTGATCTCGGCGGTGATCACCGAGTTGGTCCGCGATGTGGATTCCTGGCACGACTTGTTGCGGCCGGTGGACTCCACCCCCATCCCCTGCGGGACTTCCCGGGAGAAGGTCAAACGCTCGGACCTGGCCGGCCACGCTGCCTACGGCTACTGCGCCTCCCACTCCCGGTTCTTCTGGGGCATGCGCCTGTACCTGATCGCCACCGCCGAGGGGATGCCGATCATCTGGGGACTGGCGGGGGCCAAGCTCGGTGAATGCGAGGTCACCCAAGCACTCCTGGAACGCGACCACCACCTCATCCGTGCCGGACAGGTCATCATCGGCGACAAGGGTTTCGCCGGCGCGGACTTCGAGACCTTCATCACCGATGAGCTCGGCGCGCACCTGATCCGTCCCGACCGCAAGGACGAGAAACCCAGGTTCGGCAAGGTCGCCCGCTACCGGCAGTGGATCGAAGCGATCTTCGACACCCTCAAAGGACAACTCGCCCTCGAAACCCACGGCGCACGCACCCTGGCCGGACTCCTCGCCCGCATCGCCGCCCGCCTCCTGGCCCTGGCCACCGCGATCTGGCACAACTGGAAAACCGGAGCCACCACCAAACGATCCCTCATCGCCTACGACCACTAACCAATCGGACTCACTCATCTAGAGGGCCACCGCCGCTGTGCGTCGTCCGATCCCTTAGGAGGCACCAATGGATGTGAATGCCTCCGAGCCGGGCACCGAGACCGACGACCGGACCACGGACCCTCTCGAGCTGTTCTTCGACTTGGTCTTCGTGTTCGCGATGTCCCAGGTCACCCAGTTGATGCTTGCCGAGGGCACGTGGCTGGGACTCGGACGAGGCGCGTTGGCGTTGACCGCGGTGTGGTGGGCCTGGGTCTGCTTTGCTTGGCTGACCAACACCACCGCCGATGCCGGGATGACAACACGGATCCTGACCCTGGCCGCTATGGCGGCGATGCTGGTCGCCGCCATCGCGCTACCCGATGCGTTCGGCGATCGGGCCCTGCTCTTCGCGGTGGCCTTCCTGTGTGTTCGGCTCGTGCATCTTGTGCTCCTGGCACTCGAGACCTGGCACAGTCGCGAACAGCGATCAACGGCAATCCACCTCGCGCCCAGCCTGCTGGCCGGACCCTGCCTCGTCCTGATCGCCGCGTTCCTCAGCGCGCCGTACAGGGAGCTGGTATGGATCCTCGCCGCCCTGGTCGACCTCGGTGGCCCGCTGGTCGTCGGAGTCGGGGGACTCCGCGTGCTACCCCGCTACTTCGTCGACCGGCACGGCTTGATCATCATCATCGCCCTAGGCGAGACCCTCGTCCAGGTCGGGACCGGCGCTAACCTACACCTAAGCCAACCGGGCGTACTCACAGCGGTGGTCCTGGCATTGCTCATCGCCGGCGAGCTCTGGTGGTCCTACTTCGGCCTCACCGACGCTGCCCAGGCACGTCTGATGTCCACCCGCGGGCCAGAGCGGAACCGGCTGGCCCGCGACGCCTACAGCTACCTGCATCTGCTCATCGTTGCCGGCATCGTGTTCTTCGCACTCGGAGTTCATCTGGCCATCGACAGGATCCTCGACCCGCTCCACCTGCTGCCCGCTATCGCCCTGGCCGGTGGAGTGGCCCTCGCCTACGCCGGCGACGTCGCCTACCGCTGGCGCGACCACCACCGGATAGCCGCCGATCGACTCGTCGCCGCCGCCGCCTCGGCTGCCCTCATCGATCCCGCCCTGCTCACCCCGGCTTGGCTCACCCTCACCGCGCTAATGGGCATCGGTGCGGCCCGCATCGGATGGGAGGCTCGACACCGGCATAAGCCGTGGTTGAACCCCAGACCGACGTAAACACACGCCGACAATGAGAGCCGCAGGGACCGGCGCGACCGTCTCACAACCCATGGGATGCAAGACGCCAGGTCGAGACACTCCCCCGCCCGCGGCAATCCGCAGAATCAGCAGTCCTGCTACCATGTCTCGCAAGTAATCACCTGAGAACAGGTGCCAAACCAATGTTGCGAGACAGATTCAGGGACTCGAATGGGAAAACTCATCGGATACGCACGGGTCTCCACCCGAGGACAGGACACCGACCGCCAAACCACCGACTTGCTGGCAGCAGGTGTCCGCCGCGATGACCTCTATGCTGACCGCGGAGTCAGCGGTGCCCGTGCCGCTCGGCCGGCCCTGGACCGGGCACTGGATGCACTGCATGCCGGCGACACCCTGGTGATCACCACCCTGGACCGGCTCGGGCGTTCCACCACCAACATGCTCACCCTCGCCGAACACCTCAAAGCGCAGGGCGTGAACCTGCGGGTGTTGAACCTCGGTGGAGGCGACGTGGACACCGGCACCCCCATGGGTTCCATGCTCTTCACCCTCACCGCCGCGTTGGCCCAGATGGAACTGGAGATCAAACGCGAACGCATCACCGACTCTGTCGCCAAACGCCGCGCCGCCGGCCGCGACCTCGGCGGCCGCCGCCCCACCTTCACTGATAGGCAGGTCGAAAATGCACGCCGCCTGATCGACGCCGGCCAACCAGCCATCGAAGTCGCCCGCGATCTGGGTATGTCCCGGGCCACGCTGTACCGCAGGATCGCCGATCTCGATGCAAAAGCGTGGCTGACAACGCAAGAATGAGAAACGTATTGGCCCAGAACTAGGGCCTGAATGCAGGCATCTCACAGTCCAGATTCTCGATCATGCTAAGTAGTGCCGTTCGGGTAGTGGCTTGGAGAGGACCTGCCGGGCTGCGGACGGTCGAGGTCGCAATGATTCCGCGTTTAACCAGGATTTCCTTGTGCACCGCCCACGCGAGCCCGGGTTGCACACCGAACAGCAGTAGCGGCATGAGCGCTGCGAAGTCCCGCCGTGCCGACCTCTCCTCTCCCGCATGCCAGCTCTCGAGAATGGGCGCCAGGAGATCCGTGAATTCGCATGCGGGCATGGTGCCAATGGCGCCCCCTGCATATTCCTCAAGGCAGAGCTGCGCATTGTTTCCCCCGAGTACAGCGAACTCTTCACTCGCTGAGGCTTGAACCACTGCGGTGACTTTCTCCGCTGTCGGTGGAGCTTCAACCTTGACGGAAGTGACGCCGGGTATCTTGCTCAATTCAGTGATCGTTTGAACCGACATCTGCACACCTGTCGGGCCAGGGGCGTCTTGAATCATGATCTCGGCAGGGGTGGACGCTGCTACGTCAGCATAGAATTCAAGGATCTGTGCTGCAGTGGGTTTCACCATGTAGGGAGGCAAGACCATGAGGCAGGATGCTCCTGCTTCTGCCGCTTCTTGGGCCTGCTCGATCGCGGTCACGGTGGAAGTGGCATTGATGCCGCATACAACGGGGCAGGCCCCATCGACTACCTCTACTACAGTCCTCAGGACCTTTTCCCGTTCTCCGGCGGTGAGTGCAAAGGCCTCGCTCGCCATGCCGGATACGGCTACACCACTGGCTCCAGACTCGACAGTGAAGGTCGCAAGTCGACGAAGGCTGGGGATATCGAGCTGTCCTTCCGAGGTAAAGGGTGTGGCAAGGATTGGAACAAGTCCACGGATTGTATGTGTCATTGGTTAGGACTCCTTTGCGAGGCTTCTGATCTTGGTTTCGTCTACTTCGATGCCCAGTCCCGGTCCCGAGGGAAGGTTGAATCCGTTGGACATGGTGTCCAGAGGTCGATGCAGGACTGCCTCTCCGACTTTTGTTGACGTTGGCTGGTATTCGAAGACGAGGAAATCTTGTATCGCCGCACTCACATGTAGCCCCGCAGCCAAGACGATTCCAAGCCCTACCGAATGGTGTGGTGCTACGGGAACATGCTGCGCAGCCGATAATTCACTGATAACCATGGCTTCGGTAATACCGGTGCGACCAACATCTGGCTGCGCGATGTCCAGCGTGCGGTTCCGAAGCCAGCGTGAGAACTGATAACGGTTGCGCAGGGTCTCGCCGACCGCAATTGGAATCCGGCTCCGTGCGCGGAGCTCGGCATGCCCTTCCTCATCTTCCGGCGCCAAAGGTGCTTCCAGGAACCAGGCTCTGCGATCGGCCAGTTCGCCTGAAAGGCGGAGCGCATCGGACAAGGAGTAGGCCCAGTGCGCATCGACGGCGATTCGGAGACCGGGGGCAGCCTGACGGATGGCATCGACAGTTTCAAGGTCGCTATCGACGCCGTGTCCGAGATGAAGTTTCACCGCAGTGGCACCCTGCTGCTGCCACTCGACGGCCAGTTCCGCGCGCTGGCTGTTGTCCGGTCGTGGCAAACCAGAAACATAAGTTGGAATGAATGATCTGAAAGCTCCGCCGAGAAGGGCGGCAATGGACCGGTTGGCCAATTTCCCCGCCAAATCCCAAAGGGCGATGTCGACGGCGGCCAAGGCGTCGGCCTGGTGCCCCACCAAGTGCCCCCTCTCCCGCATGAGCTGACTCAGCATGCTCCAATTGGGACGCGGGGTCGTCGCGTCGGCCCCCTTCAGAAGAGGACCCAGCAACAGATCGATGATGGCAGCTGGCACCTCGGGAGCTACAGGGGCCAGGGCTTCTCCCCAGCCGGCCGTCCCATCCTCGGCGGTGATCTTAACGATCACGGTTTCAAAGTGCTCCGAATAGAGGCTTCGCCAGGGGCTTCGCACATGATACTCAGCCGGTGGAGTCGTGCCATCGGGGAGCCGTCCAAGGTACGCCTCGGAAGAGCGCACCCGCAAAGAAAAGGTCTCAATACCTACGATCCGCATATTCCATCCAATTAATGGTTGTGATCATCCGCTACATGGATTAGCGTATCCACTACAGGCATCTTAAGTCCACTAGTGGAATGTCGATATGCGAGAGTGAGCTCATGACTAACGAACTAACAAATAATCAGAGCCTCGACCGCGCCGACGCCGTTTTGAATGCCCTGTCCAAAGGGCGCCCCATGCGGGTTTCCGAGATTTCGCAAAGTGCCGGAATCGGCCAGTCGACAACCTCGCGCATGCTATCGGCGCTGGAACATCTGGGGTATGTCGAGCGTAACCCCGACACCGGCCTCTATGAGCTGGGCATGACTTTGCTTTCCTTCGCCGGTGCGGCACTAAATGCCCACCCGGTCCACCGCTATGCTCGGCAACCCGCACAAAATCTGGCAGCAACTCTTGGGCTCGGTGCCAACGTCGCAATCCTGCGTGGCGACGAATTGTTCTACCTATGCAATTTCGAGGGCAGACTTTCCCCGAAGTTTTTCAGCTTGATGGGGCAGCGCAACCCTTTGCACGCCACTGCCATGGGGAAGTGCCTACTGGTGGGGCTAAACAGTGGACAGCGACGCGCGCTTCTTCCCGAATTGCGGCGCTTCACTCCCAACACCCTGACGACCCACGAAGAACTCGACGAAGCAATCAACCTGATTGCCGAAACGGGGTATTCGACCGAGCGCGAGGAACTCGCTTTGGGCAGGACGTGCTTGGCGGCACCAATCTTTGACCAGAACGGTTCGGTAGCTGCAGCCATTTCGATATCAGGCCCCCTATCGGCTCTCGACTTGCCAAACAGGGAATCGGAGATCTCTCGAATCGCCATTGAAGTCGCCGATTCGATAAGCAGTGGCCTGGGCTACATGGGCCCAGCTTCTGACCAAGAGAACGCGACGGTTAGCGGGGCATAGCCTTCCCGCGTGAAACCGTCGGACACCTACGACGAAGGACTTGTTCGATGATGAGTAAGCATTTCAAGCTCCCCTTGGTTGCGGCCGTCACTGCCTCGGGGCTACTGCTCACGGCATGCGGTGGCGGATCTGGAGACGCCGAGGCCAACGGGATTGAGTTGGAGTTTCCGAGCTGGCAAGCGGAGGATCCAGCCTTCGGCCCCTGGTGGAAGGAAGTGATCGCCGCCTACGAAAAAGAGAACCCTGACGTATCTATTGATTTTTACCAGCTTCCGTTTGGAAGCTACGTAGACCAAATGACTACGCGTTTCGCGGCCAACGATCAGCCGGAAATCGTTCAATTGCCGGCCCGAAACGCCACCGAATTCGCAAGCCGCGGCTGGCTGGAGCCGCTATCCGACAGGCTCTCCAAGACCGACATCCCTGAGACCTGGACGCCACTTCAGGAGGAAATGGACTGGGACGGGCAGCCTTATGGAGTCTTGCTGTTGGGGTATGGATACACGCTCTATTACAACGAAAAACTCTTGGACGATGCGGGCGTAAAGGTCCCCACATCGCCCGAGGAGTTGGCGTCGGCAGCGCAGGCCGTAACCGGGAACGGAAACTTCGGCTTCGGAGCCACCACCCAGCAGAGTCCGGACAACTATACGGAACTGATGGCATTTGTTGTAGGAAACGGCGGAGCACTCAGCGACGACCAGGGAAACTTTCAAGTGGATTCCCCGGAATTTATCGAGGCAATGAACCAGTACCGCGAGGTGCTGGAAGAAGCCCCTGCAGGAATGCAATCCCAACAGCGCAATGAGCTGTTCCTCAATGGAAACATCGCAATGCTCCTGGATGGCCCCTTCTTCAAGTCCGAGCTTGAGGGCGCAGCAGAAGGAGTGGCGGATAACCTGAAGATTGCCGCTCCACCTTTCGAAAACGTTCCCGGCGGGGTGAGTAACAGCATCCACCTTCCAGCGGGGCTGGATGAGGCCGAAGAAGATGCGGCGTGGGGGTTCATCGAACTCGCTGCCAGCCCCGACTGGCAGGAACGCTACTCCGAGCTCGCCAGCGTACCGGCTCCTCGAGAGGGGTCGATCTCGGCGAAAGCGTTGGAGGACAACCCCGACCTCGAGCTCTTTCAAGAAATTGCCGAAGAAGCAAACACCATTTTTCCAACCGCTCCGGAACACCGTGAGTCGTTCAGTCGAATCAGCCAAGCAGTATCGCAGGCAGCGGTGCGTCTCATCTCCTCCGAGGATTCCACGGAATCGATCGCTGCCGACCTTCAGGCGGAGCTCGAGAAATCCGTGGGCAGCAGCAAATGAGTCCAGTGACCACCATACTTCCTGACGCCACGGAACAAATAGAACAGAAGCCACCACCAAAAAGAAGCCCAACAAAGAACACAGCACGGAAGAGGGACCGGCGGTTCGCGTATGTGATGCTGTCCCCGACTTTGGTTGTGGTGGGTCTGTTGATGGCCTATCCGTTCTACATTGCCATCGACCTCAGTCTTCGCGGCGGCAATGTAAGGAGCCTTGCAGGGGTAACGGACCTGCCGCTGTCCTGGGGAAACTACGTTGCCGTGCTCACTGATTCCGGGCTGTTGGCCGATATCTGGCGGTCAGCAGTATATACATTGGGTGTACTGGCACCAGCGTTCTTCCTTGGATTGCTTCTGGCCCTATTGCTGAACCAGAAGTTTCCAGGCCGACGGATTTTTCGTCCCCTGGTCCTGATCCCCTGGGCAGTTCCCGGCGTTGCTGTCAGCGCCGCGTTCGTGTGGATGTTCGACGCCTCCTACGGCGTGGTCAACTATCTATTGCGCACCGTGGGCCTCATAGACGAAAACATTGCCTGGCTGGCCGACGCAGATACAGCAATGTTTGCTGTCATCGTTCCCACGATCTGGAAGTACTACCCATTCTTCACCCTTGTCCTCCTGGCTGCCCTGCAGGCAATCCCCGGAGAACAATACGAAGCAGCGCAGTTGGACGGAGCCGGCACTTGGAAACAATTCCAGCACGTCACCTGGCCAGCGGTCCGTACCGCTTCTTCCCTCGCAATCGTCATCACCGGAATTGGAATTTTTCGAGAATTCGATTTCATCTTCCCGCTCACAGGCGGCGGCCCAAACGAGGCCACACAAACATTGGCTATCCGCATCTACAACGAAGCATTCCAATTCTTCGAACTGGGTCTCGCTGCCGCACTCGGTGTCATAACCATGGCAATTGCAGGATCAGTTCTTCTCGCAGCGCAACGGTTCATTCGCCAAACCGACTAGAAAGGTATCTCCGATGAGAGAAGTATCAAAGCGCCGCCAGATCGGATTCCTGGCTATCGCACTGGTGACGGCCGCCATTCTGCTTTTTCCCCTCTATTGGATGGTCATGACCTCCATAGTGCCCTCCAGAACACTCCTGACGGAGAACCCGCCCTTGCTACCCCCCTTAGATACTGCATCACTAGATGCGTACGCCAGCGTGATCCAAGGCCGTCCCATCCTGACTTGGCTGGGAAACTCGGCTCTCTCCACTGTAGGCGCGGCGATCATCTCCACCATCGTGAGCGTACTTGGAGGCTATAGTCTCTCGCGCTTCCGTTCGCGCGGCCAACAAGCGATGGGCTTTACATTGCTCTTCAGCCGAATGCTTCCCGGTACGTTGCTGATCATCCCAATCTTCGTCTTGTTTTCCTCAATCGGGTTGTCCAACAATCTCTGGTCCGTGGTACTCGTCAATGTCGCAGCCACAGTGCCGTTCACGACCTGGCTCATGAGGGGATTCATCGACAGCGTGCCGGTGGAGATTGAACAGGCCGCGATGATAGATGGATGCTCACGTCTACGTGCCCTTTGGCACGTGGTGTTGCCCGTACTGTTGCCCGGCCTTGCTGCAACCTTCACCTACGCGTCCATCCTCACCTGGGGAGACTTCCTGTTCGCCCGCACATTGATGTCCAACCCCGATGGCTGGACCATTACCGTCGGAATCGCATCGTTCATTGGGGAATTCAGTGTCGACTGGTCGGGGCTGATGGCAGTGGGACTGATGTCCACAATCCCGATGGTAATCCTGTTCATCTTCCTCGAACCGTTCCTGGCCCGAGGAATGACGGCAGGGTCAGTCAAGGGCTGAGTTCCACCCGCGACGCCAGATCACAGACGCCCCAACCCCGCATGAATCGTCCTGAAATTATAAGGAGGACCGTTGGAACGCCTTAGCGTCAGCCCCGGCCCCATCGCCATCATTCGCACCAACCATCCCGTTCCTGACCAGGTCTTTGGCGCTCTGGTCGAAGGAGGTATCAGACTGATAGAAATCACACTTGGGACTCCGCAGTGCTTGGAGACAATCGCCCGCTGGCTGGATTTCGGTGGTGCCAGCGTAGGCGTGGGCAGCATTCGTACCCTGGCGGATGCCAAGCAGGCTATAGAGGCCGGAGCCCAATTCCTGGTTACCCCGACTACGCAGGATGCCATATTGAAAGTCTCCACCGAAGCCGGGACACCCGTGGTTTGCGGGGCGATGTCACCGACCGAGATCGATTCCGCTTGGCAGCAGGGTGCCGCCAGCGTAAAGATCTTTCCGGCCGATTCGCTGGGCAAAGTCTCCTACGTCAAGTCGCTCAAGGGCCCCCTGCCCGAAATCCGGCTTTCCCCCACCGGTGGAGTCAGTGTTGATGACGCCGCCAGCTATGCAGCGGCGGGATGTTGGGGAGTTGGGGTCGGTAGCAACCTCGTCTCGCAGCACACGTTGGAAACCCGGGATTGGGAAGCCCTCGCTGCCCGCGCCAAGGACTACCAAAGAGCTTGGGCCGAAGGCGTGCTACACCGGGATGCCGATCAATGACCTGGGCCCCGCATGTCCGCCCGCTAGGCCAAACCCTCGATGTGGTTGGTGTAGGCGAAGCGATGTTGCTCCTACAGGCTCCGCCACCACAAGAACTATCCAGCGCCGAAGCGCTAGAAGTACATGTCGCCGGTGCCGAGTTTAATACCTGCGCAGCTGTGGCACGGTTCGGGGGGAACACCGCACTGCTGACCCGTGTTGGCGATGACCCTCCCGGTCGCAGGATCCTCAGCGAGATGAGCAACATGGGCATCTCAACCAACCTCTGCGCAGTCGACCCGGTTAACCCCTCCGGCATCTTCCTCCGGGAGACCCCAATGGACGGCAGCAGGAAGGTGACCTACTACAGGAAGGGGTCAGCCGCATCTCAAATGACAGAGTCCGATGCCCACCGGCTCTCGGAGCTGCCGACGCCGCGGGCGCTACTGCTCTCAGGGCTCACCGCAGCTTTGGGCCGCGGCCCGCGCAGGCTGCTGGAACAGCTTGCACATGAAGCGGCAAACAAGAACATCGCTGTGATTGTGGACGCCAACCTACGCCCGGGGCTGGGGAATCTCGATGAGACTCTCCAAATGCTGCACAGCGTACTTCCTCTGACCGACCTTCTAGTCTTAGGGGACGATGAGTCTGAAGCACTCTTTGATTCCTCGGACCCAACCTTGGTGCTGGCCTCCGCCGACCAAGCCGGGGTGGGCGAAACAGTCCTCAAGGGAGGATCTAGGGGGTGCTGGTATCTCGATGAAGATGGCGTGCTAGCACACCAAGGACCTCTCGCTGAGGCCATCGTAGACACTGTTGGCGCCGGAGATGCCTTCCTGGGAGGCTACATAGCTGGCCGGCTCTCCGGTGCGAACCGAAAACTGTCAGTGGAGCTTGGATCCCGTACCGCCGGTGCAGTAATAGCCGCTCCCGGAGATACATGCGGATTGCCCGCGGTCTCGGAAGCCAAATCGTTGATACGAAAAATCGTCCCACTTGACGCACAACGGCTGTAGTCCCCATGAATGAAACCGGAGAATGCGAGAACAGCACAGGATGAATTACATTGTCTCCGCCTATAACGCCGCTCCTTCATCACAGCCATGGGATGCCACCCAGGAAGCGGGATACTGGAGGGGGATTGCCAGTCACGAAAAAATCAAAGGCGTGGAACTGCCGTTTGATATGTCCCTACATTCCGTAGATGAAGACTGGCTGCTAAAGCAGATCCCGCAGAAGTGGGACATAGTGGTCACCCTGATCCCAGGCACAGTCCGGAGGATGAAGGAGAATGCGCGTTTCGGCTTGGCGTCGAAGTCCGCCCAATCGCGCGCTTCCGCATTGGACTTCTGCCGTCGCGCCAGACTCGCGATCGGCCGTATCAACGCGGCGCTTGGACGAAATGCCGTCGTAGCTGTACAAATACACTCTGCACCGTCAGTCGTGCATGCCTACGATGCCGGCAGCAAAGCGGCACTCGTGGACTCATTGTGCGAGATGTCCTCATGGGACTGGATGGGAGCCCGCCTTGTAATCGAACATTGTGACGCGTTTAGCGACCGGCATCAACCGGCAAAAGGGTTTTTGTCTCAGCAAACCGAGATACAAGCAGTGCTCGAAGCCAACGAGCAAACAGGTGCCAACATCGGTGTGAGCGTGAACTGGGCGCGGTCGGTTATCGAGGCACGGCAGACTTCAGCTGTCCTAACCCACATCGAGAATGCCCACAGCGCAGGAGTCCTCGCTGGCATCGTCTTCTCTGGGTGTTCCCCTGAAGATACGCACTATGGCCCGGCATGGGCCGATGCCCATCTTCCCCCAGCTGCCGTCCCAGGGTTAGGCGAACGCTTCGAGGAAGCGGCGTGTGGCTCACTGCTGACGCAACACGAAATCGTCCTCGCCCTTTCTCACTGTGACCCCAACACACTGGACTTCCTCGGGATCAAAGTCGCCGCGCCCAGGGCGCCAAACCTTACAACACAGGACAGAACAGAAATCGTTCGCGGTTCAATCGATGCCATAGCCTCCGCCGCGCAGCTCGGGCCTCTATGCGAAGCCCTCGGCATACAGCCCGGACCCTGACAGCACCATGATTCGATCAAGAAAATGACAGTGGAATTCTCAAATACCCACCTAGTACTGCCAAGTTGAGAAATACCAAATGAAACAGGATATTGAGACACGGCACGCACAAGCGAAGGACCAAAAATCTTTGGGCCGTCGCAGGAGTTGGCAACTTCTCTATTACTGCTATTTCACTCGACTGCGTCTCTCATCAAACGAACATATGATGAGACGCCGAGATGGCAGCCACTCCGTCCTGTAAAAGGACGAGGGGAATGATGAGGGCCATAGGTCAGTTGGTAGCTTTTTAGGCCTTTACATGCTCTGCGTACCGCTCAAGCAGTAGTCTCTGTCGATCGAGTTCGCGGGCGTTCTCTTTCACACCGAAGTAATGCTCGACCCGCTTGTCGAGAACTCGGTGAGCATCCAGGAGATCCTTTGGCATTCTGTTCGAATCATAAAGGTCTTCAAGTGCTGTCCCCGGGTGGTTTGCGCGGACAGCTAGTACACCCTTTCCGGCCTCAACTATGGAGTTCCTCGCTTCAGGAACGGTGTTCCCTAAAGGAAAGTTGTTCCAGACAATCGTGTTGGAGAAACGATAGTCCGACTTGATTCGCCCCCCCACCATTCGTTGCCACACCAAGAACATAGAAGAGGAAATCAGCGAGAACAGGAAGCCATCAGGATCTAGGGCTGTGAAGTTCGCGTTGCTCGCAATCACTTCAACATCGAACCGCTGGACTGTGGCATATAGGCGGTTCTCAGTGAAATGCGACGGAATGCACAGGTAGGAGTCTTTTGGTTGGCGTATCTCAGTGAAGAGGTGTGGTGTTGATGCTTGTTTTTGAGTGGGAATCTTGGAGCTCTTGAGGCGCATAGTCCGGACTTTTGCAATGCGCTCCCGTAGGACCGGAGAGTTTTGGAGGTCCATCTCCGTCGCGTCGGTGAGCCAGAGGCACCAGCGTTCCTTGCCTCCTATAAGTTCATCGGCCCCAATGAAGGAGCGTAAGTACTTGGCGGCTATCGGGTCGGCACCAACCTCGTCATAGGACTCTTTCTTGACGACCAAATGGCCGCCATCGACCGGTTTGGAACCGTAAGTTACTTCCGGAAGTGAGCTAGTAATCGGCTTGGTACGTTTGCGAACAAGAACGTTGGGGCCGTCGACCAAGTAGGCATTGATGAATGTCACTTCATGGTGAATGATAGGGCCGCGGCCTTCGTTGTAGTCCCACAGCTGGGGTGTTGAGTCGCTCTTGTCGAATCCGACGATCACACAGTGGACTGCCGCTTTCCCCGATGCTTCTGATTCCCAGGGGAACGTTCGGTGGGCGAAGCGGATACGCCATCCATTCTGGAATAGAGGCCCGAAAAGCGCGGGAACTGGCTGGCCTTGGGAGATTGAGTTGGTGGTGACGAATGCGAATCTGGCGCCTGGAGCCGGTTCGAGGAAGCTCATGGTTTTGGCGTGCCATCCGGTGACGTAGTCGAGGTAGCCGTCGTAGTCACGGCCCCAAGCGAGTTGGAGGTCCACGGTCTGGTCATCGGTGCGTAGGGATGGTCCAACGTAGGGCGGGTTTCCGGCAACCACAGTGTCGTTGTCTGCTTCGAACAGCGTCTCCCAACCGAAACGCAGGGCATTGCCATTCGACGCGTTCTCGGCTGTTTTGGTGATGATGGTGGCCTGGTGGGCTATGGGTAGCCGTTGCGGGGTGTAGGCAAGCCGCGCTTCCAATTGGAGGTCGCATTGGCGTTCCATGAGGAACATGGCGGTTTCGGCGATCTTGGCCGGCCATTCATCGATCTCGATCCCATAGAAGTGGTCGAGTTCCACGACGGGCGTGGGGTCATCGATGCGGTCGACGTTGTCGGGTTCCCTGGCGGGGCGTGCTTCGCGGAGTGCGACGCTCAGTTGGCCGTTGGTGATCGCCGGTACACCAGTGCCGAGTTCGCGGAGTTTTTCCACGATAGCGATTTCTAGCAGTCGGAGTTCCCGGTAGGCGAGGATGATGAAGTTTCCGCATCCACAGGCCGGGTCCAGGAATTTGATGCGCCCGAGGCGGTTCCTCAGTTCCCTCAGGCGTCTTCGGGCATTCGTGGTGTCCGCGGCCCCGTCTGTGAATTCGGTGCGTAGTTCATCGAGGAAGAGTGGGTTGAGCGTTCGGAGGATGTCCCGTTCTGAGGTGTAGTGTTCCCCGAATTCGCGTCGCACCTCGGCGTCCCGGACGGATTGGAACATTGAACCGAAAATGGCCGGGGAGATTCCGGACCAATCCGTCGAGCAGGCGTCAAGGATGGCAGCACGAAGGTTTTTGCCGACGGGTGCGAGGGTGATCTTTTCCTTGAAGATGCCGCCGTTGACGTATTTGAATCCCTGCAAATGGGCAGGGATGCGCGCACCTTTGGCCGGTTTGTGGTCGAGGTAGGCAAAAAGTTCGGTGAGGTGTTCGGCGAGGTTGCTGCCGTCGGGGCGGGTGTGGTCGAGGATGAAGTCCTGGAAGACGTCCTTATCCCACATGCCGGTGTCGTCGCCGAACATGAGGAACAGGATGCGGGCGAGGGTGACGGAGATGTCGTGCTCCGGGGTGTCGACCTTTTCCAGCGCGTCATACATGGCGGCCATGAGTTTCGAGGCGCGCTTGGTTTCGCGTTCGGTTTCCACGTCGAAGGCCTGCTTGACCCGCTCGATGATCTCGGTCGCTCCGAGGTTTTCCCCGGGCTTGAGGGCGATCAGGTTCAGCCGGTCCAGCAGCTTCGGGTTATCCCGTCCCGCCACGTGGGTGTGGGAGGTCAGTCGGGTGGTGGTGGATCCGCCCTTGGCGGTGCGTGATGGCCACCGCCAGACCTGCTTGGTGTCGTTGTGGAAGATGACGATGCGGTCAACGCTCTGCTTGGCAATGGCCCGGTCGACGGCCGCCTGGGCGGCGGAGTTCGGCAGCTGTGGGGTGACCCACACCCGCAGGCCCCTGTAGGTCGAGACGTTGGTGGCGGTATGCGTCTGCCCGTCGACGTCTATGGACAGCGGGTTCAGGTCGGGTTTGGACCAGCGCAGGTGCTTGAGGAAAAGGTCCTGGTACTGGTGGGCCTCGACGAGGTCGAGGAGGTTGGTGGGCATTAGTCCTGGACTCCTAGTGAGCAGACGATCCTGGCCGGATCGTTTTCCGTGGTCTTGATGACGAGCTTGTCGTCCTCGTGCAGCTGGTTCAGTGTTTCGACCAGGTCCTCGTCGGAGGCCCGGTTGCGCAGCACTGCGCGCAGGCGCAGTTCCGCCTGGCGCTGCAGTGGTCGTTCATGGAGGGCGTTGAGTGCGTCCTCGGCTCCGCGCAGGAACAAGGTGCCCACGAAGCGTTCCCAGATCCGTTTGCGGACTCCCTTGAGGTTCCCCGCGGCTATTCCATCACTGGATAGCGGGCCGTGAACCAGGTGCTCGAGCCGCTCGTAGTGGTCCACGCGCTGGGGCACGGTGGGGGTTTCCGGTTCGGCCCGGAACAGCTTGAAGGCCTCATAGGGGGTGATGAGCCGTTCGCGTTCACGCAGCCCGTCGTTGCCGCCGCGCGAGAGCGCGAAAGCGTCAATCCCGGAGACGGTGTTGACGTAGCAGACGACCCCTCCCTGGGTTTCGTGCACATACCGGTTGCGGGTCGAATGGACCATGTCGGGCATGCCCATGACGCGGCGTGCCGCCTCGGAGTGGTTTTCCAGGGCATTGGACCAGACCAGCCAGGCCTCGCTGACGGCGTCTGCTTCTTCCTCCTCGGCCTCGTCTTCGGTGAGTTGGCCGTTGTAGAAGTCTCCGAGGAGCTTGATTTCCTTGTCCGTTCCGAAGAACTGCTCGTCCGATCCGAAGGCCTGGGCGGAGCTTTCAAGGCGCGCCTTGATCCGGATGCGCAGGCTGATCTGTTCCTCGACCTTTTCGTGGGAGACGAGGTAGACGTGGACGGTGTCGGATTTCTGGCCGATGCGGTCCACGCGCCCGGCACGCTGGATCAGCCGGATGATCGCCCATGGCAGGTCGTAGTTGATCACGATGTGTGAATCCTGCAGGTTCTGGCCCTCGGAGAGCACATCGGTGGCGATCAGCACGTCGATCGGGTCATCGATCCGCGTTTCCTCCGACTCCCCGGGCAGCTTGTTCGAGCCGGGCGAGAACCTGCGGGCGACCGCCCCTGGGTTGTCGGTGTCGCCCGTGGCGAGCCCGACGTTGTCGATGCCGGCCTCGGCGAGGGTGGTGGCAATGTATTCGGCGGTGTCCTTGTATTCGGTGAAGAGCAGGACCTTTTCCCCGGGGTGCTCGGTCCGCAGCAGGTCGATGACCGCTTTGATCTTGGAGTCCTTGGCCGGGTCCCACTCCCCGAAGCGTTCCAGCAGCCAGGTCAGGATGTCGTTGTCCTGGGTGAGGTCGGCGTGCAGGTCGCTGCTGAAGATGGTGGAGTTGATCCATTTCGTGGACGTGGGCAGCGTTTTTTGCAGGTGCGCATAGTGGGTGTCCCCGCTGCCGAACATCCCGGCGCCGCCTTCGATGTCTTCGTCGGTGGCACCCAGCTGGGCTTGGGTGAAGTTGCCCAGCGGGAGGGGCAGCTTGTTGTCGATGGCATGCAGGAAGAGCTGGTTGCGGGCGCGTTGGCGCTGCAGGGACTGGATGAAGGAATGGCCGGAGGAGGAAAGCCGCTTGAACAGGCCGGTGCGCACGAATCCGGCCACGTTGCCGCGGCCTTTCTTGATGTCCTCGAGGATTTCCTTGTCCTCGGTGCTGTGGCGTTTGCGTGGTGAATCATAGGAGGCCAACACGTAGCGCGGCAGCAGCAGTGACTTGATCGCGTCCAGTGTCTGGTCGTCCTCCATCAGCCGGGCCGGATCGTCGTCGCTGAAGGCGTGGCTGACCGGTTTGGAGATGCGGGTGGGGAAGAAGAAGTGGGTGCCGTCGGAGAACTGGAGGTATTCGCGCTCGACGGTTTCCCCTTCCGCGTTCTTCACTTGCTGTTTCTTGGCGGAGCGTTTGATGAAGGACCGGGTGCGCCGCACGAGGTGGTCGCTCATCAGCCGGCGCCAGTCCTCTGCTTCCTCGGAAAGGCGGAACGCTGCCAGCGTGTTGGTCTTGCCGTCGACCTTTTCCACGAGTTTGGTGTCCTTGGCCATCGCGGCGGTTGGCTCGATGCCCAGGTCGTCGTCTTCCGCCAGGTACAGGGCGATCTGGTTGGCGACGTCCTCGAAGGCGAGGTTGTAGGGGGTGGCTGTCAGCAGCAGGACCTTGGAGTCGTTGTCCCGCACGTAGGTGTGGATCGCCTCGTAGTCCTTGCGGGCGTTGTTGCGCATGTTGTGTGACTCGTCGCAGATCACGAGGTTGAAGCGCCGCAGTTCCGGCAGGTCCCGTGCCGCGGTGGAGTACGGGATGACCCGCCCGTTGATGTCATAGGCATCCAGATGCTCCTGCCACATTTTCTCGAGGTTCTTCGGGCATAGCACCAGGGTCGAGTAGTCCTCGGCGGTTTGGAGCATCATTGCCGTGGCCACGGCGGTGAGGGTCTTGCCCAGGCCCACGACGTCGCCGAGCATCGTGCCGCCGCGGCGGACGATTCGGCGGGCCAGGATCCGCACCGCGCTTTCCTGGTAGCCCAGCAACAGGTTCTGCATCGAGGGCGGCAGCACGTAGCCGTAGCCGCCGAGCACGTCTTGGGACATAGAGTGGCAGACCTTGAGGAAGACCTCGAACGGGGTCGGTTGCTTCTCGTCGGCCCACGACTCCTCGATGAGCTCGATGACCTGCTCGGTGACGTCCACGGTGTATTCGTCGTCCCAGTGCGTGGCAAACCAGTCAGCCAGCTTGTGTGCCGCGTCTTGTTCGAGGACGTCGATGTTCAGCTCCAGGTTCCGGAACAGCCCGGCCGATGTCAGGTTCGAGGAACCCAGGTAGCCCATGACCGGATATGCGAAGTGCCCCGGGTTGTGCAGGATGTAGGCCTTGCCGTGCAGCGGCCGTGTTGTGTAGACCTTGATCTGCACCAGCCCGGCAGCAAGCTGGCGCTTGAGTCCCCGGAGCGCTTCCTGTCCCGCCGTGGTGGAGAGCCCCCGCATCAGCTGGTCCCTCAAGTGACTCACCAGATGCGCCGCCCGCTTGCCCGCCGTTTCGAAATCGTGCAGCCCTGCATGCGGATCGGGGCGCGCCACCTGCTCCTGCAACGTGGTGAGCATCGCTGCGGCGTCCGAGGGGGCAACCATGCCCACCAGGATCCTGGCCACCGGGTTCTGCGGGTTCGCATTACTGGCCTTGGCATCAACGAGTGGGGTGAAAGCACCCCATCCCCGCAAGTCGAAATACCCGGTCGCCACATCGAGGCGCTGGTGTTCCGGAAAGGCTTCCAACAAGCTGCCACCGAGGGTGCGCCCCTCGGCGTTGTCCAAAATCTTCGGCATGCTCTCCCCCAGTTGTATTTGATCCCGAATGCATTACCCGCACCAGGCATTCACGCGGGGACCAAAGATCCACTCAACGACAGGAAAGCTGCTGCCTTGTCATCCTAGCGAAGAGGCCTAAGCGGGTAATGACATGGGCCTAGCTCCAAATCGACTCATGCCACCGCTACCCTCTTACCAAGTCCGGCGGCTCGAACCCGTCGATGACACACGACTGGGCGTGCCGGACAACAATCGGCATATTTGTTGGCTCGATATCCGGTTCCGCGGTTAAGGGCCATCCGGAACATATTATTCAAGGATATGTATTGACTCTGGGGGGAAAATGACGAACATCCATGTCCAGCAAGCAATGGGCCTTCTCAGCGGGGGCCTGGACGACTTCATCACCGACAAGATTAGACCGCTCATCGGGGACCTCGAGTGGCCGTCCGTGCTGCGCGAGTTGGACAGCATGCGTGGCAAGGTCGGATGGACCTATACACGCAGAGACGTGGCCTTGCAGCTACGAATGCTGACAGAGCGCCTGGGCAATTTCGGATACCCCTTCGATGCGGGGGACAAGAGCCGCACATTGAGCTCCTACGGGTCCGTCCTGCGCATCGTACGTAGACGGTGGGCCCACAACGAGGATTTCGGGACCTTCGACTCACTCACCGCGGTGGACACCGTGCGCACCGTCCTGGTGCACATAGGCGATGAAGCCCGGGCGGCTGAAGCCGCAGCGCTGCGAACTTCCCTGCTCTCGGAACTCGTGGAACCCGCAGACGAAAGACCTGAGCCTGCCGATTCCAGCAAGGCGGAAGAATCCGCTTCGGCCGGGCCGGCCGAAAGTGGTTCCCCTGCCGGACCGGCAAAGGAAACCCCGCTGTCAGGTGCCACCGCGTGGGAACCATGGAATGTCGCAGTCATAGGAGAACAAGCCGATCTTGATTCCCTGCGACCCACGAGGGTGAAGGAAATGGTTCGAAGCCTCATCGAGGAGGTCGCAGAGACCGAAGGACCAATCCACAAGGAACGGCTGGCCAGGTTGGTTGGATACGGTTTCGGCTTCTCCCGGCTTTCCGCAGCCCGGATCAACCGCATTACCAACCAAATCGTTCATGCCGCGGTCTTCGTAGACGACTACGGTTTCGTTTGGCCAGAAGGCATCGATACTAACAAGTGGCTAATCCACCGCACCAGTACCGAGGTGCAGCGCAGGTTCGAAGACATCTCCCCGATTGAGATCGCCAACGCCGCGACTGCGCTCTATAACGCCGATTCAAGCCTCTCCAAGGCGGACCTGCGTCATAAGGTCCTCAAGCAGTTCGGACGGAAGAAGAAAAGCAAAGGATCCGATGCCCAGCTTGGGCTGGGCATCTCCCACGCCATTAGCAGTGGTCGAATCCCGGCCTCGTTCTAATCGCGCGCCAAGGGGGTCAGCTGGATCCATCGCTACTACCTACTGATTGAAGGACCGTTCATGGATTCCTCCTCAAATCATCTCGCCAGCCTTATGCAAGATCCCGTGGTGGCAATACTGGTCCTGCTCGCCCTTCTCCTGGGACTTTTCCTAGGTCACGTTATTTCCCGTAGCCACCCGGGAACCGATAGGCTAGACACCGGCGCTGTGTCCCGGACAGCGGCCCAGAAACCACCTGCCTCAACCCGGGCCGCTGAAAACGTGACAGAGCCACCGCCATCGTCGCCGAAGCCCAAACGAGAACCAGGACTCGATGAACCACCTGGACTTAAGCCAAGCGCCGTGCCTCTGCATCCCGTGGCTACAACTCCCGCCAGTGCAGTAAATGCCGTTCCGCCTCCCAAAGCGACAGAGCCCGGGCTGGACCCCAGCGTCACTGCAGGGGCCATTATACGGACCCGCACAGGAGTGAACCCGGGCAAGGGAAAGCTCCGAGATCCTTATGAGAGTGCGGAACGGCGGTGGCCGGCGGAGGAAGCAAGCCAGGCGGTGGCACTGTATCGGTCCGGCAAGTCAATCATCCAGATTGCCGGCATCATGGGCATCGACCAAAAGCAGGTGTCCATCTGCTTGATCCGGACTCTCTTCAATTTCACCGGCGAGATCGACGATGTCAGGGCCTCGCCCAGGAACGGCAAACGCTATACCGACGAGGAAATTTCGAAAATGGAAAGCTATTTTGACGCAGGGGTCCAGGTCCAAGAAATTGCCATTGAACTACAACGCACCGTCTTGGGTGTCGGCCGAAGGATGATCGATCGTCGAATGCTTTAAACACGATCACGAGAAAACCCCGACCGACGCTAAGGCTTGAAGCCGCGGACGACGGTGCTCAAGCTGGCATCCCATCGAATTACTCAATTTCACCGACTCGGTACGCGAAGCCGAGAGCGGGTAATGCGGGGGAATCCGTGCGTAAAGCGTTCACCACCTTCATCGACAGACTCCGGCGGCTGAGGTACCAGAGGATACGTCGAATATACGGTAGGCGGAACAAGCCATGATGGGCGGAAGATCCTAATTCAGGTACTCTTCAAGTTCGCGGACGGACCAGTCGTAGCCCGTTCCAGTAGAGATCCCGTCGGACTCGTCCCAGAGGTCAATTAGCTCCTCGATGGCGTCCTCGGGTACTCGCATAAGGAGAGCATCATCTAGAACGTAAGGCGAGTTCTTGGGCGTGATGAGGTCCCATCCACCGCTGTCCCTGAACGTCCACGGTTGACCGTCGGGCAGGGATACAAGCGATACGACAAAGTCGTCCTTCACCACCGCAAATACCTCGTCGTTCATGAGACTCCTTCGCTCAACTGCAAATATATCGTCGGTTACGGTGTGCCCGCTGATTATATGGTCCTCGGGCAGTTGGAACCCCGGAATTCCACTGTCCTGACACGCGAGCCCCGGATCGCCTCACCCAGGTTCATGGCCCTAGCGCAAGGAACACGTCCTGCAGTTCTTGCGTACAGGAAAGTCACTCAGCACCGGCACCATGGGAGTATCCCTGGGGCTGTCATTGAGGTGACGAGCAGGCTCGTTGGTTCGGCCTTCCGATCATCAGCGGTGTGGCGTTTTATCAGCACCTGCGGCCTGTCTCCGTAGGATCGGGGATACGCAGTCATCGGAGGGGGAACAGTGGGAAGAAAATCAGGCGCCAAACGGAAGCGGTTGAAGGCCGTAGCGAGCCGGGATGGGTTGCGGATCGTCATTGCCACAACGCCGTCGTCCCACGCTACAGGCGTCGATTTGGCGCACGACCTCCAGCTCATCCGCTCGGCATTGCTTTATGCAGACCAGGTGGAACTCATCAGCCCGAGCGTGACCATGCTCGAGGGCATGCGCCAAATCCACAGGGGTGGACCTGACGCGTTGATTGCGTTGGCCACAACTTTGGATGGTGACACTTTGGCACAACTCGGCGGCGGAGACCCGGCTCAGCTACAAATGCTGATGCAACGGATAGCCGATTACCAGGGTCTCAATCGCGTGCAAAAGCGGAATTTGCCCCCACAGACCCGCTTGCAATACGAGGCGATGTTGGATCACCTGAGGGCCGCCATGGCTTCGTCTGACACTTCTGGGCTGGAACGACAGGCATCGAGCTCCGACCTACTGGAAATCGATGAGGCTCTTGAGTCTGGATTGCTCCATGTCAATCACGGTGTTTCGCAGGTGTTCGGCGATGATGATTTCGGTGAATCCTATGGTGCGATGCTGCGCGAGCTCCTCACGGATGGACGCTCACTCTTGCTGGATGAACAGGTCAGCAAGGTCGTTCGCGCAATGATCCGCGAAGGAGTCGTTGAGGTTACCCCTATGACTGAGGCGCGCTCGATAAAAGCAAGCGCTGGAACGTCGATGATCGCTCAGCTGCCAGCTTTCCATCAGGCCGAAGTAGGAAAAATCCTTGAAGTGCGAAGCGACTTGGATCGGGAGCTATCAAGGTATCGACGCGGGATACGCGAGTATGCAAAGAAACTCGACTCGTCTCCCTTTACTCCTGAACTCCAGAATGAGCTGCACGACATGTGGCTGGAAGAAATACAACCGGCAGTTCGCGAAATCCAGGCAAAATCGGGCCGCAAGGCCATCGCAAAAAATACCCTTTGGGAGGCTGCAGCGTCCATGAAGTTCGCGGGCCTAGAAGGAGCTGCCTCTCTCTTGCACTTCCAAGGTCCTGTGCTGGGGTTGGAAGCAGCAGCTGCAACAGCGGCAGCGGCCGCAACAGCAGTTGGCGGCCTCGGAGGCCCATTTGTCAAAGCTATCCGCGGAGCTCAGGAAGCGAAGGAACATGACCTCTTCTACCTTGCTTCGCTGGACAATGCCTTGTAGCCGACGTTTACTACCACCCGGTCCGTCGGAGCGGCCGTCCCCGCGGTGCCAGATAGGAGTGGCTGGCGGCAGGTATGTCTGGTGATCGCAGTCCTGTGAACGGGTTAGCCGGTCCAGGGGGCCGGGCTCCCCTCACTAAGACGTTTCGGTCTCCGCTACGTCCAACGCCGATAATTCCCTGATATGTCAGCCCAGGAGAAGACCAGGCATCCCAGAGCCCTCGCCTCTACGTACCGTCCACTCATGCCGCGTCTTTCATGACGGGGTATATGGCAGAACTGCCGGCAACACGGACCCCGGCCCTCCACACGCAGAAGAGACGATTCCCGAGCGGCCTTGGGGATGGGATAGGTTGCTGGTATGGCGCGTGATCATGCTTCCAGAGCCGAGTGGATGCTCTTGTACCGGCGCGGACTCGAGCCCACAGACATCGCACGGATCTGCCACACACTGCCATGGACCGCGGAGTCATTCATCCGGGAACAGCTCAAACGCGACCCGACTCTGTTCGACACCCGGCTGTCCCGGTGCCGGGAGCCATCCCTGCCGGTCTTCCGGAACGAAGACGCTATGCAGGGATGGGAAGGCAATCGACTGTCCCTCTCCGTCTTCGTCGAGACACGAGGAAGATTTCCTCGGCGGTCTGCGGACACGACCACGACCTCCGGAGCGCTGGAGGTGTTCCTGTACCACTGGGCCCGTGCTCAACGCAGCCAATCCGCTGCTGGCGACCTGACGGCCCGTCAGGAGCGCCAGCTGGAGTCCATACCCCGGTGGACCATTCTCGGACGCGACCAACTCAACGCCAAACACTGGGATGAACGACTCGCGGCCTGCAGGGTGTTCATCGAAAAACATGGGCGGCTCCCGGCATACCGGGACGGGACAACCGACCACGAGCGCAGCCTGGGTTCCTGGTTGAGCCGGCAACGATCCCGAGGACGTCGTGGCGTTCTGCCTATGGCTCGGGCCAATGCTCTTGACGGTTTGCTATCGAAGTTCAGCAAGAAGCGCTCCGGTTCCCGGGCTCCATATTCTCCTGGATAGCTGGCGACGGATTCGGGAATTCGACTACCACCTCTCGACGCCTGCGGCGTGAATATGCGGCGAATGGTGCAACCGATGCAGTTTCAGCACCATAGCATCGCCATGCAGCGCGACCACCACAGATCCCCGTCCAGCCGCCGACGACCGCTCCGACGTGCTGAACCTCGACGGACTGCTGAGTGCGCCCGAGCTCGAACTGCGCGACAAGGTCCGTGCATTCGTCGATGCACGGATCCGCCCGAACATCGCCGCCTGGTACGAGGACGCGCATTTCCCGGTCGAGATCGCCCGTGAAATGGGCGAGCTCGGCCTGCTCGGCATGCACCTGGAGGGCTACGGCTGCCCCGGCCGCACCGCCGTCGAATACGGCATCGTCGCCATGGAACTCGAGGCCGGGGAGTCCGGACTGCGCACGTTCGTCTCCGTCCAGGGCTCGCCGGCCATGTCCGCCATCCACAAGTGGGGGTCCGAGGAGCAGAAGAACAACTACCTGCCCGGAATGGCGGCTGGCGACATCATTGGCTGCTTCGGCCTGACCGAGCCCACCGCCGGCTCCGACCCGTCCTCGATGGCCACCACCGCCACCGAATAGGCCGACGGGTCCTGGGTCCTCACCGGGGACAAGCGCTGGATCGGACTGGCGTCCATTGCGCAGATCGCCGTCGTCTGGGCCATGACCGATCAGGGCGTGCGCAGCTTCCTGGTCCCCACCGACACCGAGGGGTTCACCGCCACGCCGATCGAGCCCAAGCTGTCGATGCGCGCCTCCATCCAGTGTGACATCGCCCTTGAAGATGTCCGCCTGCCCGCCACCGCGATCCTGCCCGGCGCCAAGGGGCCGCGCAGACGGTTCTCCTGCCTGAACGAGGCCCGCTACAGGATCATCTGGGGCGCCATGGGAGCCGCCCGCGACTCCTTCGAGGCCGCACTGGCGTACTCGAAGGAGCGGATGCAATTCGACAAGCCGCTGGCGGCGTACCAGATCACCCAGCAGAAACTGGTGGACATGCTCCTGGAGATACAGAAGGGCACCCTGCTGGCCATCCACACCGGACGCCTCAAGGACGCCGGCACCCTGGAGCCCGTCCAGATCTCGGTGGGCAAGCTCAACAACTGCCGCGAAGCCATCCAGATCTACCGCGACACCCGCGCCATCCTCGGCGGCAACGGCATCACCCTGGACTACTCACCCCTGCGCCACGCGAACAACCTGGAATCCGTGCGCACCTATGAGGGCACCGACGAGGTCCACACCCTGATCCTCGGCAACCACATCACCGGCACCCCCGCGTTCCGGTAGGTCGCCAGCATGGACATCGAGAACCTTTTGGTCATCGGCTCCGGCGCCATGGGCTCCCAGATCGGACTCGTCGGCGCACTGGCCGGCTACGACATCACCATCCAGGACGTCAGCACCACGGCATTGGGCAAGACCAGGGAGGCCTTGTCCGGCGCCAGCCGAAAAAGCGAACTTTATCTGAAGTGGCTGCCTAGTGCGAGAGGGTGAGGGCACAGGAAGTCGGGGGCTAGACTCCCTTGAAAGCAAGGATCGAATCACAGGGGGCTTACAGGTGGGAAATGGAACGAGCGCTGAGGAAACCGCCGTATCGACGGACGAAGAATTTGTCATTGCCGTGCTGGGCGTTATTGAAGTCCACCTAGAGCAGCAGCAGGAAGTCCTACGTCTAGCGCAATACGTGGATGCAAACAGCGTTTCTTTTTCCGGACGAAAAGAACACGCGAGATCAGTCATCAAACGCTCCTTCCCCGCCGTCGATGACAGCGTTTTCGAAGACGTCTGGCAAAAGCTCAGCGAACTTACGGATCGTGCTGCGTGGACAGATGACAGTGCCACAGCCGATACAGAGGATGCAGCGACAGACGAAATCGCGGCTGAGAAATTGTCTTCAAACGAGGCCGAGGGAGAGCCCGAGGAAGTCGAACTCGACGCCGACGGCGAGAGAGACGTTGAGAGCCAAAGCAGCAGTGACACCTCCACTCCCGCGGGTGAAGATATCAGCAAGAAGATTTCGGAAGTACTGAATGAATCGATGGAGCGCCTGAACTCGAAAGCATCACCAGCATATGTCTTGCGGGTTCTGGAAGAACTACGGCAACCAAGCGAACCGCCCACCAACCGGCTCTTCGCTTCTTTGCTCACATCTCTGGTTAGCGATCTCGAAGTTTTCATCGCGAACCTCTATCGTCTCCTGCTCGAACGCCATCCGGAGAAGGTCGAAGGTGGTCAGCAGTTCTCTTGGAACGACATCAACCAGCACTCTTCACTGGAAGATTTCAAAGCCAGCATTTTCGATAAGAACGTTGAGGGCCTGTTGCGAGGTTCTTATGTGGACTGGGTCCACGCATTCGAGCAATTTGGTGTGAGGAGCTCCGCGAGCACCGGGTCGGAACAGCTACTAGAAGTGATACAGCGGCGTCACGTGATCGTGCACAACGGTGGCCAGGTTTCGAATCAGTACTTGTTGCGAGTCCCTAAGCAGTTTGCTAACGCGCAAGTCGGAGATCAGTTGAGTGTAGACCTGCCGTATCTCCTCATGGCGGCGGACAAAATCCTTGTAGCCGCTACCAGTTTGGCCCTAGTCAGCGCTCATCTTGAAGTAACGAATCCCGATGCGAAAATCTATCTTGAGAACCGTGCATCCAAAGTTATGTATGAATTGCTGCGCGACGGCCGCTACGAGCCTATTCGCGACCTTACTGGCGATCTCAACCCTCGGAAATTCGAAGATCCAGCCGCGGGGCACATGTGGCGCACGAACGGCTGGCTGGCACTGAAACGGCTTGGTAAATTCGAGAGATGCCACAACGAAGTGATGCAATGGAAAACCAATGACTTGAGCCCGCAATTTCAGTTGGCAAAGATGGCTCTCCTCGGCGATCTCGACGAAACTTTAAAATTGCTAGAACGGATCCGGGGTACAGACTTCCTATCGGAGATGTCGTGGCTCGAATGGCCCTTGCTCGAAGAACTTCGCGTATACAAAATGCTCAGCGGTGGGAACGCCAAAATCGTCGTAGAACGAGTGCCGGATGACCAGGAAGGCGAAGACAGGTAATAGGGAGATCACCCGACGGCTTATCGTTTCCCCTGCATCAGTGCTCAAGGCAGGGTAACCGATAAGGTCCCGAAGCAGCCAGATGGGCTACAGCAAACGCCGACGGACCCAGGACTACAGGGCAGAACCGTCCCTCGACACGGAGCGTCGTTTCGTTGATGGTGTCCGTCGAATTCGGGTTTCACTGCGCCGTGATTGAGCCACGCGCGACGAGCCCGACCGAGGCGGAGGAGAAGTCTCCAACTAAGACTATACCGTCCTTCAGGGACTCAGTCAGCGCTAGCGGAGTGTTCCAGAGCCGCCGGCCCTGACCGTTGCCCACCGGGTGATCGGGAAGGACATACTTGCCGTCCTCATAAGTCAGCGTGCCGATATCTTCCCAATCGGTGGCCGTGAACGCGACGTGGGACGCACCGATTCCAGCGGCCTCACGAGTGCGGATACCACGTCGGAGTGTCCGCACCGCGTCCTTCCTAAACGCGGTCTGGTGCACCCCGGACGTCGCCAGCAGGCCGACCAGTTCCTCACCGTCCTCGTCGATG
This sequence comes from Arthrobacter rhombi, assembly GCF_039526245.1. Classification (NCBI taxonomy): domain Bacteria; kingdom Bacillati; phylum Actinomycetota; class Actinomycetes; order Micrococcales; family Micrococcaceae; genus Arthrobacter; species Arthrobacter rhombi. Next base: position 117,359 of record NZ_BAAAIV010000019.1, on the reverse strand, counting down.
CTGCCGTTCAGCAGTAGGTCATCGAGCCCGAGCGCGAGCTCGTAGAGCATCTCGCCTTGGAGGATCTGCCCGAACTTCTGACCGCCGTCCTGCAGCTACTGCTTCGGCACGGTTGGCACGTAGGCGACCGTTGCGAAGGATCTGGCCTGCCGCGTGAATGCCAGCTCCGACTCAGGCTTCTCGGCGTTGCGGGCCACGGTTGCCGCGGCGTTCGTGCAGCCTGTCTGCTGGAGGTAGCTCACCGACGACGGGCCGGTCCGCTCCGTTCTCTTACGGGACAATCGGGACATCGCAGTCTGAAGAGGTTACTTTCGCCGCTCCATACCATCGGTTAAGCACCCAACCAATGGTATGGAGATCGCCTACTATCGGTTAGCTACGCCTCGGGTGTCGCCTGCACCAGCGGCGTAACCGTCGCCACGGCCACCTCGACGCCAGCCAGGTAAAACGGCTCCAGCTGTTCCTCGGTCGCCGAATCATCGGTGACGAGCGTCCACCCTTCCGGCAGTTTCGCCCACGCGTGGAACGGGGCAGCACCGAGCTTGGAGGCGTCGGCCAGCACCACGACCTCGCGGGCCTGCCGGCACATCATTTCCTTGAGCCGTGTCTGTTGCAGGTCGGCCTCGCAGATCGAATCCACGGCCACACCGTCGGCTCCAAGGAACACCCGGTCGAACGTCATGCGCTCCAACGCCGCCTCGGCCAACGGTCCGACGAACCCCTGGCTGGGATGGCGCAGGGTTCCGCCCAGGCATTCGACGTGAATGGCGTCGACGTCTGCCAGTTCCTCGAGCACAGCGAGGGACGTGGTGGCGACCGTGAGGGAGATGTCGTGTTGCAGCTCGGTGGCCAGCGCTGCGACCGAGGAGCCGGCGTCGAGGAGGATGGATTCGCCGTCGTGGATCAGGGTCCTGGCCAGACGGGCCATGGCACGCTTGGCGGCGGCGGCCTCCTGGTTGCGCTGGCGGAACGTGGATTCCCCACCGTTGCCGGTCAGCGCCATGGCGCCACCGTAGGTCCTGGCGATCTTGCCCTCGCTCGTCAGCCGGGCGAGGTCGCGTCGGATCGTGGAGGCGGTGACGTCGAAGCGTGCCGAAAGTTCCTCGACGCTGGTCAGGCCGCTGGTGTGGGCCAGGAGCACGATGTCTTCCCTGCGCTGGCGTGCGCCGATGGACATGGTCGCTCCTGTTCCGCGCCGGCCGGCCATCAGTGGACCGGGCTCGGCGAAAGGTTGGTGGCCTGGTGAAGTGCTTCGATCATGCTACCCACCTCCACGACCCCGGTCCCGGCAATGTCGAATGCGGTGCCGTGGTCCACCGAGGTGCGGATGACCGGAAGCCCGACGGTGATGTTCACGCCGGCTTCGATGCCGAGGACCTTCACGGGGCCGTGCCCCTGGTCGTGGTACATGGCGACGATGAGGTCATAGTCCCCCCGGCCGGCCAGGAAGAAGGCGGTGTCCGCAGGCAGCGGGCCGATGGCGTTGATCCCGTCCGCCGTCAGCACCTCCAGCGCCGGGATGATCTTTTCCTCTTCCTCGCCGTAGCCGAAGAGGCCGTTTTCCCCGGCATGCGGGTTGATGGCGCACACCCCGATCTTGGGGTTCGCAACGCCGGAGCGGACGAGGGCCTCGTGCCCGCGCCGGACGGTGCGCTCCACGAGGCCGGGTTCGATGCGGGCGATGGCGTCGATGAGACCGACGTGGGTGGTCACGTGGATGACCTTCACCTTGGGGGTGGAGAGCATCATGGACACCTCCTCGACACCCATGAAATGCGCGAGCAGCTCCGTGTGTCCGGGGTAGATGTGCCCGGCACTGTGCAGGGCCGCCTTGTTCAGCGGTGCGGTGCAGATGCCCTGGACATCACCTGCCATGCCGAGCTCGCAGGCGATGCGGATGTAGTGGTAAGCAGCGTTGCCTGCTTCTGGGGATTCGCGGCCCCAGGGCAGGTCTTCCGAGAGCAAGTGCGGGTCGATGACGTTGATGGTGCCGGGGAGGAAGACCGCCTCGGAGACCTTCTCGATTTCCACGATGTCGGCGGTGACACCGAGGGCCGCGGCACCGAGGCGGAGGCGGTGTGTGTCGCCAATGACGACGGGGCGGCATTCGCGGTAGGCACGCTCGTCCAGCAGGGCGCCGACGGTAACTTCCGGGCCAACGCCGGCGCCGTCGCCCATGGTGACGGCGATGAAGGGTCGCGGATCGGTGGTGGTTGCTTCCATGGGATCTCCCGGAGAGGTGGGGGCCCCGCGCAGGGCGCGGAGCGTTTGGATGGCTTCTGTGAGGACGGTGGAGGTGCCGAACGTGCCTGGCTTCGCGGCGACCATTCGGCCGTCGTCGGCGCGGGAGATGACGACACCGTGTTGGATTTGCTGCAGGGGTGCGAGTTCGTTGATGCCCAGGCGTTCCAGGACGGCGCGGGCGGTTTCGCCGCCGGTGAGGACCAGGTCGGCGTCGGGCGAAGCTGCCAACGCGGTGGCCACGGCTGCCTGCATCTCGGCATGGGCGTCAGCCGGGTCGTGGAGCGTGGTGGCGTCCGCCACGAGGGCCGCCGTGGAACCAGAGCCCAGGATGGGCGCTGCGGCGTCCGCCTCTGCGGCCGGGAACACGGGAATGCCCGCTGCACGCAGGTGGCTGATTTGTTCGGCGGCGGTGGTGCTGGCCGAGCCGACGACGGCAAGGATGGCCCGTTGTGGTTCCGAGGAGTCCGCCTGGAGTATCGCCGGCAATGCCTTCGTAGCCGACAGCATGGCCTGCGCGAGCGAGCGGGCCAATGCGCCCGTGCCCACCAAGGCCACCGGACGGGGGTTCCCTCCGTCCGCGATTTCGGTCAAGGCCCCGGCGACGGCATCCAGGTCGGCTATGGTTTCGCAGTCCACGATGACGGCATCGGTTTCCTGCAGCGCCTCGGCCAGGTCCCGGCGAAGGTTCCCGCCCCGGACCTGGTCCACGCCCATTCCCACACTGGAAAGCCCTCCGATCGCCTCCTGGACGGTGGCCGGTGCGCGGCGGTTCTCCACGTGCCACAGCCCAGAGCCGGCGAGCGGCTGCCCGCCTACCAGCGGGATCCCCTGGGCGACCGTCCGCCCGTGTTCGGGCAGCGCGTCGGCGACGACCAACCGGTAGCCGGCGGAGTGGAGGGCTTCGAGTTCGGCGGCAATGTTTCCGCGCCAGAGCGAGTCGATCTTCTTGAACAGCACCGTGCCCGCGGCAATGCCGGGGGGCAGCAGGGCGGTCACGGCCCGGTGCGCCTCGTGCGCAGGGAGCTGGCGCGAATGGGTGTCGACGACGAGGACGTCCGCCGCGCTTTCTGCCGCCGCGGCGGGGTCCGCGTCGTTCAACCGGATCACAGTGAGCGCACCGGCATCGTGCCATTGTGCGGCGACCTCGGTGGCGCCGGTGAAGTCATCGGCGATGACCAGAACGTGGTGCATATACGTTTCCTCCTCCCCTCATCATGTGGTCTGTATGTGCTTCTGGTAGCCATCATGACACGGAATGCGCGAATCACGCTACATGTATTGCGCACAACGCGCAGATATGGCAGAGTGACGGGCACAACATCTTCTGGGCAGTTGCCGCTCGGCTTCATCGGCCGCAACTGCCCGCATCACCCGCTGGACTTCCCTTCACGAACCGAGAGGTCGATGATGACCGTTCCACTCACCGGACACACCGTGTCCCGCCGTCAATTGCTGCGTTGGGGCGCGGCAGGCGGACTGCTGCTGGGCGTGGGCTCCACCACCGCCTGCGCGGGCCCCACCGGGTTGCCGGGGCCGGCGACCCTCACCCTGGCACTGAACCGTTCGCTGGTCAGCCTGGACAACAAGCTCAACCAATTCGATGCAGCAGTCACCGTCCAGCGCGCGGTCCGGCAGGGCCTGACCGAGATCGGGCCGGACATCAAGCCGGTGCCCGTGCTGGCCGAACGCTTCGAACTCACCGCCCCGACCCGGTGGACCGTGACCCTGCGCAAGGGCATCCAGTATTCGGACGGCACCCCGGTACACATCGAGGACGTCGCCACCGCGCTGAAGATGTACGAAAAGGTCCAGGGATCCTTCGTCGCCAGCTTCTTCCCCGAATTCCCGACAGTGGTCGCGAAGGACGAACGCACCTTCTACCTCGACACCGAACGCCCCGTGCCGATCATGGATGCGCTCATGGCGTTGATCCTCATCACCCCCGCCAAGGACAACAAGGCGGCGGAGCTGCAGACGGGCGTCGGCACCGGGCCCTACACCGTGGAGAGCTTCAACCGCGGCGCCGGCACCTACTCCCTGGTCCGCAACGAGAAGTACTGGGGCGAACGCCCGGCGATCGAGCGGGTCAACGTCCGGTTCCTGCCGGAGGAATCCAGCCGGGTCATCTCCCTGCGCTCGGGCGAGGTCGACGTCATCGACTCCATCTCCCCCGACTCCGGCGAGCAACTCGCCGGGTTGCCGGGTGTGGCGATCGACCGGGCGTCCAGCCTGCGGCTGAACCAGATCTTCTACAACTTCCGCAAGCCGAAATCCCACCCGCTCTCCGACCCGAAGGTGCGCCGGGCCCTCTCGATGGCGATCGACGGCAAGTCACTGGTCCGCGACGTCCTCATGGACTCGGTGACCCAGGCCGAAGGCGTGACCCCGTCCTCGCTGTTCGGCTACTCCAAGACCGGTGACTACGTCTACGACCCCGCCGAGGCCAAAAAGCGGCTCACGTCGCTCGGGGTCGACAAGCTGACACTGAAGATCATCTGGGAGACCGGTGAGTTCCCGGCGGACACCTCCATCATGGAGGCCCTGTCCGACATGTACGCGGACATCGGGGTACGCACCCAGCTGCAGCAATTCGAACCCGGCGGAAACATCCTGCAATGGCGCCAGGGGAAAACCGGCGACTGGGACCTGCTTGGGAACGGTTTCTCCAGCCCCACGGGCCTGGCCATCACCATGCTCCAGGGCATGTACGCGGGGACCCCTGCCAAGGAAAAGACCCGCGACACCTATCAGGGCTACGTCAACGAGGCGGTGGCCGCGAAGATCGCCCGCGCGGCGTCCGAGGTGGACGAGACCAGGCGCAACCAGCTGCTGGCCCAAGCCCAAAAGGCCGTCTGGGATACCTGGCCGTGCGCGTGGGCGTTCGTCCCCAAATCGGTGCTGGCCCGGCGCGAACGCGTGGACCACCTGGCTCTCTCCTCGGCCAACTCCTATCCTCTCTCCGCCGTCACGTTGGGGGCCTGACCATGCTGACCTACCTTCCCAAACGCATTGGCCAAGGACTGCTGACCGTGTTCCTGACGGTCTCCACGGTGTTCCTGCTGATCCGCATGGCCCCCGGCGATCCGGCGGCCGCGTATGCCGGCCCGCTGGCGACCAACGAACAACTCGCAGCGGTCCGCGAACAGTTCGGCCTGGACCGTCCGCTGCTGGCCCAATACTGGGTCTTCCTCCAGCAGCTCTTCACCGGCAACCTCGGTGAGTCCTACTCCTTCCAGGCGCCCGCCGCCCAGGTGGTGCTCGAGCGGCTTCCCTACACGCTGACGCTCGCCACGGCGGCGATCGTGCTGGCGGCGGTCATCGCGATCCCGCTCGGCGTGTGGATGGCCCGGCGCACCGATACCGGCCGCGAGCTCGGCGTGAACATGCTGACCATCACCGGCCAGTCCATGCCGGACTTCTGGACCGGCATCATGCTGCTCACCGGCTTCTCCGTGCTGCTGCCGATCTTCCCCTCCTCCGGGTTCGCCACCTGGAGCGGTCTGGCCCTGCCGGCGATCACCATCGCCATCCTGCAGGTCGCCCTGGTCTCGCGCATGGTCCGCCGGGAGATGACGACGAACTTCGCCGCCCCCTACCTGACGGTGGCCCGCTCCCGTGGGGTCAGCGAGGGCCTGCTGACCTGGCGCTACGCCATGGGCAACGCGGCGATCCCGGTGTTCACCGCCCTGGGGACCCGCTTCGCCGCGATGCTCAACGGCGTCGTCGTCGTCGAGGTCGTCTTCGCCTGGCCCGGCGTCGGTTCGCTGATCGTCCGGGCCCTCGAGACCCGCGACTACCCCCTCATCCAGGCCGCCGTCCTGATCACCGCGCTGCTCGCCGTCGGCGTCCAGCTGCTGATCGACCTGGCCTACCCGCTCCTCGATCCCCGCGTTCGACTCGGAAAGGCGGCCACAGCATGAGCACCACCACCACTCCCCCCGCCGGGACCACGGCCCCGACCGGGGCGCGCCCCAGCGGCATCACCGCCCGGGACCTGGCCACCTCGGCCGCCACCCGGCGGTCCCGCTCCACCCGGATCAAGCTCTGGATCGGATCCATCTGCACGCTGGTGGTCTTCCTGCCCATCGTGCTGGCACAGGTCCTGCCACTGGCCGACCCGAACGCGCAGGACCTCTCCCAGCGCCGACTCGCACCGCTAGTGGCCGGGCACCTCTTCGGCACCGACCAGCTCGGCCGCGACCTGCTCTCCCGGGTCCTGCACGGCGGACAGGTCTCCCTGACCATCGGCGTCCTCGCCGTCGTCGTCTCCGGTGCCATCGGCATCATCCTCGGTGCGGCCGCCGGCTTCTACGGCAAATGGGTGGACATCATCATCTCCCGCGTCCTCGAGGCGCAGATGTCACTGCCCCTGCTGATGATGCTGCTGTTGGTCGTCGCGCTCTTCGGCCCGTCCATCCCCGTCATCACGTTCGTCATCGCCATCGCCCAATGGCCCGAAGTCGCCCGCCTGACCCGCTCACTGGTGCTGGTTGAACGCGAGAAGCCGTACGTGTCCGCGGCCCGCATCCTGGGCCTGCACAAGATCCAGATCCTGATCCGCCACGTCATCCCGAACGTGTTCAAGCAGGCCTCCCTGGTGGTCCTGCTGCTGCTGGCCCAGGCAGTGCTGCTCGAGAGCGCACTTAGCTTCCTCGGCGCCGGCCCGCAGCGACCGTTCGCCACCTGGGGCCGGATCATCTCCGACGGCCAGGACTACGTCACCACCTCCTGGTGGATGGTGACCCTGCCCGGCCTGATGATCGCCCTGCTGGTCATCGGCGTTAACCTGCTCGGCGACGGCCTGCGTGACCGCAAACCCCGCGCCAAACGCACGAAAGGAGCGACCCGATGAACGCACAGCAAGAAGCGGCCGCGGCACCCCCGCTGCTCGAGGTCGAGGACCTGGTCGTCGAGCTGATGACCGATAACGGCATTGTCCGGGCCGTGGACGGGGCGACCTTCCGGGTGGGCCGCGGCGAGACCGTGACCATCATCGGCGAATCCGGGTCCGGCAAGTCCACCACCGCGATGGGCATCCTGCAGCTGCTGCCGAAGGACCTCGCGGTACTCTCCGGCACCGTGCGCGTGACCGGCCTGGACGTGCTGGGGAACCGCAAGGCCATCAACAAGGTGCGCGGACGAAAAGTCGCCCTCATCCCCCAGGACCCCATGACAGCGCTCAGCCCGGTGCTGTCCATCGGCAGCCAGCTGGTGGAGGCCATCCGGATCTCAGGACACACCACCGGCCGGGCCCAGACCGCCGAACGGGCCGCCGAACTGCTGGCCTCCGTCCACATCCCCGACCCGCCGTCCCAGCTGAAGAAGTACCCGCACCAGCTCTCCGGCGGCATGCTCCAACGCGTGCTGATCGCCATGGCGCTGGCCAGCGAACCGGAACTGCTGGTCGCGGACGAGCCGACCTCTGCCCTGGACGTCACCGTGCAGGCCGGGATCCTGGACCTGCTGATGGAGATCCAGGAACAGCGCGGCACCGGCATCCTGATGATCACCCACGACATCGGCGTCGCCCGCCTGGTCTCCGATACGATCCACGTGATGAAGAACGGGCAATTCGTCGAATCCGGGCCTGCCGCCACCATCGTGGATTCACCCCGCGAGGACTACACCCGCAAGCTGCTCGGTGCCATCCCGCAACTCGGGCCCTGGGACGAAAGCCCCGCCGAAGGTGCCGGGCCCACCGCACTGGACCCCGCCGTCGACCACTTGCCGCAGGAGGCACACCGTGACTGAGCCGTTCCTCACCGTCGAAAACCTCACCGTCGACTATGCGACCAAGGCCGGGCCCTTCCGGGCCGTGGACGACGTCTCCTTCAGCGTCGGGCGCGGCAGCACCCTGGCCGTGGTCGGCGAATCCGGTTGCGGGAAATCGACCATTGCCAAGGCGGTCATGCGGCTGCTGCAGCCGACCGCCGGGCGGATCGTGCTCGACGGAACCGACCTGGTCCCGCTGAACGATGCGAAGCTGCGGCCGCTGCGCAAGCGCTTCCAGATGGTCTTCCAGGACCCCTACGGTTCCCTGGACCCGCATCTGAGCGCCGAGGACATCGTCACCGAACCGCTCAAGATCCAGGGCGTCCGCTCCGCCGCCGAGCGCGGCGCCGAGGCCCGCCGGCTGTTCGACCGCGTCGGGCTGCCCGAGTCCTCGCTGGAACGCCGGGCCAACGAGTTCTCCGGCGGACAGCGCCAGCGCATCGGCATTGCCCGCGCCCTGGCCTCGAAGCCCGACCTGCTGGTCTGCGACGAGGCGACCAGCGCCCTCGACGTCTCCGTGCAGGCCCAGGTCCTGGAGCTGCTGCACGAGATCCAGGCCGACACCGGCATCACCTACGTCTTCATCTCCCACAACCTGGGAGTGGTGAAGGAGATCAGTGATGAGATCGTGGTGATGCGCCAGGGTCGGATCGTGGAGGCCGGCACCACCGCCGACGTCCTGGCCACCCCACGCGAGGACTACACCCGGCGCCTGCGCCGGGCCGCACTGGATCCGGCCGCGATGGAGGGGGTCAAACCCCGCCATCTGGTGTCCTCGCTGGCACTGAAGACCCCGGCCTGAGCCCCGCCCCCTGCCCGACCGACCGTTCCCGATCCGCCCCAGGAGCACGATGACCACCCCGCAGACTTCACCCGCCGCCTCGACCGCCAGCACCGACCCCTACAGCGGACTGGTGCTGGGCACCATGACGTTCGGCGACACCGTCGACGAGGCCACCGCGGCCCGCATGCTCGACACGGCGCTCGACGCCGGCATCCGCCACCTCGACACCGCCAACGCGTACGTGGGCGGCGAGACCGAGACGATGCTCGCCCGCCTGCTCTCCGGCCGCCGGGACGAGGTCTTCCTGGCCTCCAAGGCCGGTATGCCGCACGCCGACGCCGGGGACGACGCACTGCTCTCCCCCGCAGCGCTGCGCCGCAGTGTGGAGGCATCACTGGCCCGGTTGGGCACCGACCGGCTGGACCTGTTCTACCTGCACCAGCCTGACTATTCCACCCCGCTGGAGGAGACGCTGACCGCCGTGGCCGAGCTCGCCACGGAGGGGAAGATCCTGGCCCTGGGCGTCTCCAACTACGCGGCTTGGCAGATCGCCGACGTCCAGCGCGTCGCCGCGTCCGTCGGCGCCCCCACCCCCGTGGTCGCCCAGCAGCTCTACAACCTGGTGGCCCGGCGGATCGAGGACGAATACCTGCCCTTCGCCGCCGCCCACGGCGTGCGCACCATGGTCTACAACCCACTCGGCGGAGGCCTGCTCACCGGCCGGCACAGCTTCGGCGAGCGCCCCGCCGAGGGCCGGTTCGGGGACTCCCGGCTGGCCGCGATGTATACGCAGCGCTACTGGGACGCCACGCTCTTCGAGGCGATCGACGCGCTGTCCTCCCTCGCCACCGACGCGGGACTGACCCTGATCGAGCTCTCGCTCCGCTGGCTCGCGCACCACCCCGGCGTCGATTCGCTGCTGCTCGGTGGCTCCAAGCCCGCCCAACTCGAATCCAACATCGCGGCCATCGCCGCCGGTCCGCTGCCGGAGGACCTCATCGCCGCCTGCGAGGCCGTCGGCGTCTCGCTGCGCGGCCCCATGCCCGCCTACAACCGCTGATCCTCCTGGACCCATCACTCCCCACGAACCGAAAGCAGGAACCATGACCTCTCCCGTCGCCACCGAATTTGCCCGCAAGATCCGAGCCCGTGAACGCGCCGTGGGCTACTGGATCGTGCTGGACTCCCCCGTCTCCACCGAACGCATCGCCCGCGCCGGCTACGACTACGTCGCCCTGGACGCCCAGCACGGGCTGATCGGATACTCCGGCATGCTCCACGGGCTGATGGCCATCGACGCCGGGCAGACCGCCGCCGGCATGGTCCGCGTGGAGGCCAACAACCCCACCGCCATCGGCAAGGCGCTCGACGCCGGCGCGGTGGGCATCATCGTCCCGCTGGTCAACACCGCGGAGGACGCCGCCGCAGCGGTCCGGGCGGCAAAGTACCCGCCGCACGGCGACCGATCCTACGGGCCCATGCGCTCTGCACTGCGGGTGGGCCCCGTCCCCGCCGAGGCCGACGCCACCACCCTGGTCTTCGCGATGATCGAGACCCCTGACGGGCTGGAGAACGTGGAGGCCATCGCCGCCACCCCCGGACTCGACGGCGTCTACGTCGGCCCGTCCGACCTGGCCCTGGCCGTCGGCGCCAGGTTCCCGGGCGACCCCGACGTCGCCGAGGTCTTCGATACCGCCCTGGTCCGCGTCGCGGCAGCCGCCGAGGCCGCAGGTGTGGCCGCCGGCATCCACAACGCCACCGGTGAACTGGCCGCGCAGCGCCTGGCGTCCGGCTACACGTTCGCCACCGTCGCCTCCGACCTCACCCACCTGGAGATCACCGCGCAGGCCCATCTGGAGGCCGCCCGGGTCACCGCCGACTCCATCGCCTGACCCACCGAGCCCGCACCCTGGCCATCGGGCGGATTCCACGACCACTCCGGGAGAGAGCATGACCACCACCGCCTACGACGCCATCACCCCCGACGGCCGCGTGCACGATGCGCCCGGCACCACCACCGACGGCCTCGCCTTCGCCTACCTGCCGGCACCCACCGTGCAATCACACGCAGCCAACCTCGCCACCCTGCCCGACGGCCGGCTCGGCTGCGTCTGGTTCGGCGGCACCCAGGAGGGCGTCCCGGACATCAGCGTCTGGTTCTCCACCCTGGGCCGCACCGCCACCGGCTGGGACACCACCTGGTCGGAGCCGGTCCGGCTGAGCTCGGACGGCACCCGCTCCGAGCAGAATCCCATCCTCTTCGTCCACGGCGACGAGACCTGGCTGCTCTACACCGCCCAGCATGCCGGGAACCAGGACACCTCCGAGGTCCGCCGCCGCATCTCGCACGACGGCGGTGCCTCCTGGGGCGAGCCACAAACCTTGTTTCCGGCCACCGAGGAGGGCGGGGTCTTCGTCCGCCAGCCCCCGGTCGTCGTCGGATCCCGGCTGCTGGTGCCGATCTTCCGCTGCGTCACCATTCCAGGTCAGAAATGGGTCGGCAACCAGGACGACAGCGCCGTCATGGTCTCCCCGGACGGCGGCGCCACCTGGACCCGGCAGATCGTCCCCGGATCGCTGGGCTGCGTCCACATGAACATCCACCCGCTCGCCGATGGCACCCTGCTGGCGCTCTACCGCAGCCGCTGGGCCGACTGGATCTACTCCTCGCGCTCCACCGACGACGGGGCCACCTGGAACGAACCGGTACCCACCGAACTGCCGAACAACAACTCCTCCATCCAGTTCACCCCGCTGGCCGACGGCCGGCTGGCGCTGATCTACAACCACAGCCAGGCGCAGGCCAACACCGAACGCCGGGCCTCGCTGTACGACGAGATCGACGACGACGGTCTGGCGGACACCCAGGAGACCCTCTCCGAACCGCCGGCCCCCGCGGCCGGCGCGCCCGACGACGGTCCGAAGGCCTTCTGGGGCACTCCCCGTGCGCCGTTGACCGTCGCGATCTCGGAGGATGGCGGGCACACGTGGCCCATCCGCCGCGACCTCGAGGTCGGCGACGGCTACTGCCTGTCCAACAATTCCCGCGACGGCCTCAACCGGGAGTTCTCCTATCCCTCGATCCACCAGACCGCCGACGGGCAGCTGCAGCTGGCGTACACGTACTTCCGCCAGGCCATCAAATACGTCCGGGTCTCCCCCGAGTGGGTCTACGCCGGGGGCACCGACTGATGGCGGCACCGCACGCCGTCGTCACCGGGTGCAGCTCCGGCATAGGGCACGCCATCACCGCCACCCTGCTGGCCGGCGGGTGGAAGGTCACCGGGCTCAGCCGCCGCGAGCCCGGCTTCGCTCCGCATGCAAACCCACAGACGGGAGATGCAGACGAGGGCACCTTCGAATGGCTACGCGCCGACCTCTCCGCACCGGAGGCCCTGCCTGGCCTGCTGAGTCATCTGGATACAGTCGACGCGGTGGTCCATGCCGCGGGATTCATGACGACGGCGCCGCTCGGGTCGCTGGATCCGGCGGCACTGCGCGGGATGTTTGCCGTGCACGTGGAGGCGGCCTCGGCGTTGGTGGACACCCTCAGCACCCGCATCACCGACGGCGGGCGCGTGGTCCTCGTCGGCAGCCGGACCATGAGCGGTGTCGCCGGCAAGAGCCACTACGCGGCCACCAAGTCGGCGTTGGCCGGGCTGAGCCGCAGTTGGGCCATCGAGCTGGCGCCGCGGGCGATCACCTGCAATGTCGTGGCCCCGGGGCCCACCGACACTCCCATGCTCACCGATCCCGGACGGGCCGGCGTGCCGCCAAAGGTGCCGGCGCTGGGCAAGCTCGTGGATCCCGCCGATGTCGCAGCACTCGTGGCCTTCCTGCTCGGCCAACACGGCTCCTCGATCACCGGCCAGACGCTGACGATCTGCGGTGGCGCATCGTTGTAGGGCCTTCGTTCGGGATCCCTCCTCGGTCCTAGGAGTTTTGTCCTTCCCTCACGTTCTGGTTCGCCAGGAGCCCTTCAAGCATGTGCGTGCGGGCACGCTCGATGCCCGCGGACACTGTCTCGCGGATTTCCTCCTCAGACCCGGTGCGAATGACGTCGGCGAGCTTTCCGTGGTTCTTCGCAGTGTAGGGCTGCCCTTGTGTGCCCCTGAAATTAAGGAAACGCTCGATCTCCTCGTGGAGGGCGTTCACCGTCTGCGCAAGGACGGGAATGCGCGCCAGCTCGGCAATGCGGACGTGCAGCAGGCGGTTCAACTCATTGCGAGTTGCCCCGTCGGCGTCGGGGCGGATGCTGGCATTGCTGAGCTCGGCGAGCTCCTCCAACTCCTCGGTGCTCGCACGCCGGGAAGCAAGAACCGCAGCCTCGGGTTCCAGCAACTCGCGCATGCGGTAGGTGTCCTGGAGCTCCCCGAAGTCGATGGGCTTCACCAGCGTCCCCCGCCGGGGAATCACGACGACGAGTCCTTCGCGACGCAGCAAGTTGACGGCTTCCCGGATCGGCGTGCGGCTCATTCCGTACTCTGCTGCCAGATACGTATCCACGATGGCGGACCCCGGTCGGAAACGACAGCGGAGAATGTCGCGCTTGAGCATCTCGTATGCACGATCCGCCATGGATACTGGCTTGTTCATTCACTCAACTTTCGGAGCGGACACGGCTTCGACGGCCACTGATCTAAAAGAATCCTATCCGCACTAGCTTGACATGCTTATGTGACCAGTCTAACGTTCCGTGATATATAACACGAATGACAGACGGATGAATCACCCTTCAAGCCGTCTTCCAGCCCATAACATTCGGCTAGCAGCCACTGTTCAGGCCTCGAACGCATAGCGTTCAGCCATACCGCCCCGTTTGCCCACTTCCACGTGATCCCACTGGATCAGACAAGGCCTCGAGAGATGACACAAGCTCCCGTCGATACAACGACCGGCACCCCCACCAACCGCCTGTACCGAGCACTGAGCGCGATCGAACGTGCCGGCAATAAACTCCCACACCCTTTCTGGCTCTTCGTCATCCTGTGCCTGCTACTGGGCGTCGCAAGTGCGGCTCTCGCCGGCCTTGGCATAACGGTCACCCTTCCGACCAATGGCGAGGTCGTTTCCGTTAACAGCCTCTTCTCGCTGGAAGGGGTGAAATTCGCCATCGAGTCGGCCCTGACCAACTACGCCACGTTCCCACCTTTGGTGATGATCGTCGTCGTGCTCCTGGGCGTCGCAGTCGCCGAGCGCAGCGGCCTGCTGACCGCCCTCCTCAGGGGCACCATCGGGCGGCTTCCAGCACCGATGCTGACCTTCGCGATCGCCTTCAGCTCGATGATCGCCCACATCATGAGCGATTCGGCCTACTTGGTCATGATTCCGCTCGGGGCCTTGGCCTTCCGCACCGTCGGCCGCAGCCCTGTCCTGGGTCTCATGGTCGCCTATGCAGCAACTGCTGTCGGTTTCAATGCCAGCCCATTGGTGACACCACAAGATGCCATCCGCTCGTCCCTGTCGACTGCTGCCGCGGGCATCGTCGACAAGGACTACGTCATCACCCCCGTGGCCACCTACTTCTTCACGGCCGCCTCGTCCGTGGTGCTGGCCGCGACCATCGCCCTGATCGTCGACAAGTTCCTTGCCCGTCGGCCGGAATTCGGGGCGAGCACGCTCGATGCGGACCTGCTGAAGGCCGACAAGGTCTTCAACATCGTGGATACTCCGGACACCGCAGCGGTGAAGCTCACGGCCATCGAAGCCCGGGCGCTCAAGATCACGGCCGTGGTCTTCGTGCTCTGCGTGGCGGTCATCGCGGTGATGCTCCTGCCGGGCTCACCCTTCCTGGGCGAAGGCGGCAGCATTGTCCAGTCCGTCGTCGTGAAGAACATCGCCATCTTCATCTGCGTCATCTTCGCCCTGCTCGGCATCGTCTACGGACGGATCACCGGATCCATTCCGACGCTCGGAGATGTTCCTCCGGCCATGGCAGAAGGCATCCGCACCCTCGCCCCCGTACTTGTCCTCTTCTTCGTCGTCGCCCAGTTCCTGGCCTACTTCAAGTGGACAAATATCGGCTCCGTCATCAGCGTCAATGGCGCCCAAGCGCTGAAGTCACTCGATGCACCGCACCTGGTGATCCTGCTCGTCATCGTGCTGGCCATCACCTTCCTGAATATCCTCATCACCAGCGGTTCGGCGATGTGGGCCATCCTGGCGCCGGTCGTGATCCCGATGGTCATGTATGTCGGCCTCAAGCCGGAGGCCTCGATGGTTGCGTTCATGATCGGGGACTCCGTGACCAACTGCATCACGCCCCTCAACGGCTACTTCGTGCTAGCCCTCGGATACGTGCAGCAATTCCGCAAAGGCGCCGGCATCGGCACCATGCTGTCGTTCACGCTTCCACTTGCCGTCGGGGTCCTCGTGGTCTGGACCGCGTTCTTCGTGCTCTGGTACGCGCTCGGCATCCCCCTCGGTCCCGGCGTTCCCGTCCGCTAACCCTCCTGCCCCCTGATTCACGCCGCGTTGTCCGTGGCGCGCACCCTACAAAAGAAGGAACACCACCATGGGAAGTATTGCAATTGTCGGAGCCGGAAACGTCGGCCAGGCCATCGCCGGCCACATGGTCCTCGTGGGACACGAAGTGCGGATGTTTTCGCGCTGGCAGAAGGATTTTGATGCCATCATTGCCAACGACGGTATCGATCTCACCGGCGAGGTCGAAGGTCATGCTGCCACCCCCCTGTTGACCACGGATTTGGAACAAGCGGTTGTCGGTGCAGACGTGGTCATCGTGGCCGCCCCGGCCTTCGCCCACGCATATCTGTCGGAGCAACTCGCTCCACTGTTGGAGTCAGAACAGCTCATCATCTTCCAGCCCAGTGTGCTCGGCAGCGCGGTCGAGCTTGCCCGGCACTTCGCCTTGGTGCAGCGCACTCCCTGCGTGATTGCCGAAACCGCGACGAGCCTGTACACGTGCCGCCTACGCGGCCCGGCGCAGGTTTACATCGGCGCCATCAAACAGGCGGTTCATCTGGCAAGCATCCCCCACACGGAAACCCAGTCGACCCTGGAACGGCTGCGCCCCTTCTTCGGGGACCGCTACGTACCCGGCAGCGACACGCTTTCGGTTGGCCTCGCCAATTGCAATGCGATCTACCACGTCCCGCCGGCAGTGCTGAACATCAAGACCGTCGAAGACGGCGACAAGCTCCCCCAGCACACGCTAGTCACCCCCAGGGTCGCGGAAGTCATCAATGCGCTCGATGAGGAACGGCTCGCCCTGGCGGCGGCACTCGGGGTTAAAACCATCAGCTTCTGGGAATTCCTGGCCAGCGCCTATGGCGTCACCGAAGGATCCTACGTCGAGCGGATCGTTGAAGGCTACGGACGCCAGGCCTTCCCCGAACCCGACTCCCTGACACACCGCTACTTCACGGAGGACATTCCGTTCGGCCTGGTGATCTGGAATTCACTCGCCAAGCAGATCGGCCTCTCCCTGCCGCTGACGGACTCGTTCATCAAGCTCAGCGGCGTCATCTGCGGCACGGACTTCGAGGCCGACGGCCGAACGGCGGACGCTTTGGGACTGGAGGGTATGGATGCCGCAGCGATCAGGGCCGCTTTCCTCGATGGCGTGACCCCGCTCGTCACGACGTGATGCGGGCGGCACTGCCGCAAGATTGAACCGAGACTGGCCGGGTGGCCCCATCACTGGGGCCCCGGCCAAACTCGGTACCCGTCTCGCCCGTCATCCGCTGCCCACCGGAGGCGGGAATCTGCCGGGGGCGGCCGATAGATTCGGAGCAGCAGACGCCGGCAGGCGGAGTCATGGCCCCAAGGGAATCCGGGAAGGAACCGGACGGAGATCCGTCGCCCGGTTCGCCAGCATGCCGCCGCCATCAACGGCCCCGGGCTGGTACCCGGAGCTCTCGGCGACTGTGTCCGACCGCATTCAGTTGGGACATACCCAAACGGTTTCCAAGGTCAGCCGAGAACACATTCAAACGTATTGGGAGATTGGCCGTGAACTCGTCCTGGGGATCAAACGGCCGTCGGCGACTCCGAGGGGACCCATTTGACGATGTGGGTGGCGATGGCGACGAGCTCGTTGCCCACGAAGGCCTCGACCGTCGCCTCGGCGCGTCGGGTATCGGCGGCGTAGGAGGTGAATTCGTGGCGCACGCGCAGGGTCTGTCCCGGGAAGACGGCCCGGATGAAGCGGATGCGGTCGTAGCCCAGCGACACCGGGACCAGCCCCTCGGGACGCGCGCTTTCGAGGGCCTTTCCGGCGACGGTCGACATGAACCCGACGACCAGCGCACCGTGGACGTGGCGGGTCCCGTACGCGGTGCCGCGCATGTACTCCTCGTCGGTGTGGTTGGCCGCGAAGTCGCCGGTGATGCCGGCGAAGAGCACCATGTCGGTTTCGGTGAGGGTCTTGCGGAATTCGGTCGTGTCGCCGGGTCGGACCGGCTGGTGGGGCGCGTTCACATCGTCAGCCCTCCGGAGACCGAAAGAACCTGGCCCGTGGTGTAACCGGCGTCGGCCGAGGCGAGGTGGGCGACGGCCGCGGCGATCTCGGTGGCCCGGGCCGGGCGGCCCTTGGGAATGGCCTTGACGGTGCCGGCCATGACCTTGCCGGTCAGGCCGTCCTCCGCCAGCATTCCGGCGAGCAGGTGGGTGTCGGTCGGGCCCGGGGAGACGACATTGATGGAGACGTCGGATCGCGCGGTTTCGCGGGCGACGGAGCGGGCCAGCCCGGCCAGGCCGGCGCGGGCCGCCGAGGATGCCGCATCGCCCAGGGTCCCGGCCTTGCCGCTGTCGGAGCCGATCAGGACGATGCGCCCGAAGCCCGCTTCCAGCATGCCCGGCAACACTGCCCGGACCAGCAGGGTGGGCCCGTAGAGTTCGGTGTCCAGGATGTCGTGCAGCGCCTCCACGTCGGTGTCCTTCAGGAGACTCAACGGGTGGCGATGCCCGGTGGTGACCACGAGCGTGTCGATGCCGCCCAGTGCTTGCGTAGCCGCACCGGCCGGCCCGGCGATCCGGTCGACCGCGCCGGGGTCCCTGGCGTCGAGCCGGCTCGTGCCGGCCCAGGAGCCGGTGGGCAGCCCGGCGCCGAGTGCCGTGGCACCGGAGCAGTCGCCGTGGTGCGTGCCGTGGATCCGGGCGCCTCCGGCAGCGAGGCGCTGGGCAACGGCCGCGCCGATCCCTCCGGTGCCGACCAGCAGGACCCGGCGGCCGGCGAAGGCGCCCCCGGCCCGTGGGGCGGTGGTGCCGCCGGGTGGGGTCTGGTCGTCATCCATGCTGGTCCTTCCGTGGGGCTTCCGGGGCTCAGAAGGCGGAGCGCCCGGTGATCTTGCGGCCGATGAGCAGGGACTGGACGAATTCGGTCCCCTCGTAGGTATGGACGACTTCCATGTCGGTCAGGTGCCGGGCCACGTGGAAGTCGAGCAGCAGGCCGTTGCCGCCCAGCAGATCGCGGGCCTGCTGGGCGATGGTCCGGGCCTTGTTGGCGGTGTGCATTTTGGCGATGGATGCCATCGTCCCCGTCCAGGTGCCCTCTTCCTGCAGCTCGGCCATGCGGAAGCAGATCAGCTGCATGGCCGTGAGTTCCGAGAGCATCGACGCCAGCGTGTTCTGGACCAGCTGGTATCCGCCGATCGGATGGCCGAACTGCTCGCGGACGTCGGCATAGGCCACGGCCGCCTCGAAGCAGGCGACGGCGTGCCCCAGCGATTCCCAGCTGGCGCCACCGCGGGTGGTGGCCAGGACCCGTGAGGTGTCCCGGAAGCTGTTGGCCCCGGGGAGGCGGTTGGCCTCCGGGATGCGCAGCCCGTCGAAGGCGAGGTCCGCCTGCAGGACGGCGCGCTTGCCGATCTTCCCGTCGATGGTCCGGGCGCTGAACCCGGCGGGGCGGTCCTCGGGGTTGCGGGGGTCGTCGCGTTCCATGACGAATGCCTTCACGTTCCCGTCGGCCTCGTCACGGGCCCAGATGACCACGAGGTGCGCCATGGAGCCGTTGCCGATCCAGCGCTTGGCCCCGTTGAGCACCCAGGTGTCCCCCTCGCGGCGCGCGCTGGTTTCCAGTTGCGCGGAGTCGGAGCCGCGGCGTGGCTCGGTGAGGGCGAAGGCCCCGATCTTCTCGAGCCGGACCATGCCGGGCAGCCAGCGCTGCTTCTGCTCCTCAGACCCGAGCAGGTTGATGGTCCCCATGGTCAGGTTGGCCTGCACGCCCAGGAAGGTGTTCATCGAGCCGTCGCCGCGGGCCAGTTCGACGGTGGCCAGGCCCGCGGCCAAACGGGACAGCCCGGCCGCGCCATGCCCCTGGATGACTCCTCCGACCAGGCCGGTCGCGGCGAGGCCGGGCAGCAGTTCCCAGGGGAACTCGGCGCGTTCCCAGTATCCGTTGATGACCGGCAGGACCTCGTCGTCGACGTAGGAGCGCATGCGCAGCCGGGCGTCGGCCGCATCGGGCGGCAGGTCGCGGGCCAGCAGGAGGTAATCCGTTTCGCGCGGGACGGACAGGCGTTCGCGCAGGGTGTCCAGATAGCCGTCGGTGTCCTCGAACCCGGTCTGGAAGGGGTGCATGTCACTCATAGTCGTACCATCCCCTGCCGCTCTTGCGTCCGAAGTCCCCTGCCTCGAATTTCTCCGCCAGCAGCGGATGCGGCAGGTCCTGCGGGTCGCCGGTCTGTTCGTAGGTTGCCTGCCGGATGAGGTAGCTGACGTCCAGGCCGACCAGGTCCATCAGTTCGAACGGCCCCATGGGGTGGCCGAGCGCGTCCTTGGCCGCGGTGTCGATGTCCTCCAACGACGAGACACCGTCCGCAAGCAGTGCCAGCGCCTCGTCCCGGACGGCACCCATGAGCCGGTTGGCGATGAAGCCCGGGATCTCCTGGTTGAGCAGCACCGGGGCCTTGCCCATGGCACGCGCCACCTCGGTCACCGTGTCCACCGTTTCGGACGAGGTCTGGTCGTTGCGCACGATCTCCACGGCCCGCATCACCAGGGCGGGGTTGAAGAAGTGCATGTTGCACACCTGGTCCGGCCGCCCGGTGGCGTCGGCGACCGTCGAGGAGCCCAGGGTGGAGGAGTTGGTGGCGAGGATGGCATGGGCCGGTGCCAGCGAATCCAGCTCGGCGAAGATCGCGCGCTTGATCTCCAGGCGTTCCGTGGCCGCCTCGATGACGAGGTCTGCCGTCGAAGCCGGGCCCGCAAGGTCCGTGGTGAAGGCGATGCGTTCCCAGGCGTCCGCCGCCTGTTCGGCGGTGAGGCGGGCCTTCGTCACCCGGCCGTCGATCCAGCGGCGCATGTCGGCCTCGGCTGCGGCCACGGCGTCGGAGTCCACGTCCCGGACCGTGGTCGAGAAACCGGCGACGGCGGCCGCCATGCCGATTTGACGGCCCATGGCCCCGGAACCGATGACGAGGATGTTCTGCACTGTGGTGTCCATGCCGGCTTCACCGTCCCCTGAACTCGGCCGGGCGCTTGCCGAGGAAGGCCGCGGCTCCCTCCGCCTTGTCCCCGGTCGTGTACAGCAGGGTCTGGGCCAGGCGTTCGAGCAGCAGGCCCGTCTTCTGGTCGGTTTCGGCACCCTGTCGGATGACGACCTTGCCCAATCTCACGGCCAGCGGCCCCTTGGAAAGGATCGTCTGCGCCGTCGCCGCTGCGTTGCCCGGCAATTCCCCGGCGGGGACGACGGCGGTCACCAGACCGTAGCGCTCGGCCTCCGCCGCCGTGATGATCCTGCTGGTGAGGATCATCTCGACGGCGCGGCCCGTCCCGACCAGGCGGGAGAGCCGCTGGGTACCACCGGCCCCGGGCAGCACGCCCAGGGTGGCTTCCGGCAGTCCCATCCGCGCAGTGTCGGCGGCGATGCGGATGTCGCAGCTCATGGCCAGTTCCAGTCCCCCGCCCAGGGCGACCCCGTTCAGGGCGGCGATCGTGGGTTTGGGGTAGTCCTCGATGCGGTCGTAGAGCCTCTGCATATGTGCGGCCAGCCCGTGGGCCATGTCGTAGCCGGCCAGTTGGCCGATGTCGGCACCGGCGATGAACGCCTTTTCGCCGGTGCCGGTGAACACGACGGCGCCGATGGCGTCGTCGTCTTCCCAGGCGTCCAGGACCTCGCCGACCTCTTCCAGCACCTTGTTGGACAGGGCGTTGCGCACCGTCGGCCGGTTGATGGTGATGGTGCCGATGGCGCCGTCGATGCTCGTCGTGATCGTCTCGTGGGTCTGTTCCGTGGCCTGCTGGGCTGTCATGTCCTCCTACTTCCCCGACGCCGTGAAGGCGCCGATGCCGGTGAGTGCGCGGCCGAGGATCAGCGTGTGGACCTCGTCGGTTCCCTCGTAGGTCCGCACCGATTCCAGGTTGTTCGCGTGCCGCAGCGGCGAGTGGTCCAGCGTGATCCCGTTGCCGCCGAGCATCTCGCGCGCCTCGCGGGCGATCTTGATGGCCTCCCGGCTGTTGTTGAGCTTTCCCACCGAGATCATCGTCGGGTTCAGCGTGCCGGCGTCCTTTGCCCGGCCGATCTGCAGTGCCAGCAGGTAGCCCTTGTTGATTTCCAGTGCCATGTCGGCGAGTTTGGCCTGGGTCAGCTGGAAGCCGGACAGCGGGGTCCCGAACTGGAGTCGTTCCCCGCTATAGCGCAGGACCTCCTCGAAGCTGTCCCGGGCGG
This sequence comes from Arthrobacter rhombi, assembly GCF_039526245.1. Lineage (NCBI taxonomy): Bacteria > Bacillati > Actinomycetota > Actinomycetes > Micrococcales > Micrococcaceae > Arthrobacter > Arthrobacter rhombi. Next base: position 95,928 of record NZ_BAAAIV010000019.1, on the reverse strand, counting down.
CACCCATGACTCCCCAGACGATGCCGTAGCGGGCCTCGTTGAGGCAGGAGAACGGCCCCTTCAGACCGATGGCGGAGTCGGCGGGCAGGATCGCCTCGGCGGGTAGCCGCAGGTCCGCCAGGGTGATGTCGCACTGCACGGAGGCGCGCATCGAGAGCTTGGACGGGATGGCCTCGGCCCGAAAACCCGGAGTGTCCGTGGGGACGACGAATCCGCGGATGCCGCGCGCGTCACCCGGTTCCCCGGTCTGCGCCCAGATGATGGCGACGTCGGCCAGGGTGGCGAGCCCGATCCACCGCTTGGCGCCGTTGAGCACCCAGTCCCCTCCCGGCTGCCGTACCGCGGTGGTGCGCATCGAGGCCGGATCCGACCCGGCGGTCGGTTCGGTGAGGCCGAAGCAGCCGATGGCCTCTCCGGCGGCCATGCGCGGGAGCCACTGCTGCTTCTGCTCCTCGGAGCCGTGCTTGTGGATGGCCGACATGGCCAGCGAGCCCTGGACGGAGACGAAGGTCCGCAGGCCCGAGTCCCCCGCCTCGAGTTCGGAGGCGGCCAACCCGTATTCCACGGAACTGCGGCCGGGGCAGCCGTGGCCTGTCAGGTGCATGCCGAGCAGTCCGAGCTTGGCCATCTCGGGGATGATTTCGCGGGGGAACACTGCCTGTTCGTACCACCGGGCGATGTTCGGCCGGATGTGCTCGTCGACCAGGGCCCGGACGGCGAGCGTGGTCTGCTTTTCCCCGGCGCTGAACTGCGCGTCCAGGCCGGTGAGGTCGACCGGGCCGAAGACCGATTCCGTGGAGGGTCCGGGCCTACGGGTTGCTGCTGTGGTCATGGGGTTGCCTCCTGGGCCTGGGTGAACTGCTGGCGGATCTTGAATTTCTGGATTTTTCCGCTCGGCGTGCGGGGGAAGTCGCCGACGACTTCCAGGATCTCCGGCCAGTAGGGCTTGGCGAGCCCCTTGGCCTCCAGGAAGGCGCGCAGATCCTCGAGCGTGAAGGGCTGGTCGTCCTTGAGCTGGATGACGACGCCGCCCACTTCCTGAAGGCGGGGATGCGGGACCGCGACGAGTGCCACGCCGGCGATCCGGGGGTGCTCGTAGAGGATGTTCTCCACGTACGCGACGGGGATGTTCTCGCCGCCACGGACGATGATGTCCTTGGTCCGCCCCGCGAGCCGGACATAGCCGTCGTCGTCCATGGTGCCGAGGTCCCCGGTGTCGAACCAGTCGCCGTCGAATTCCTCCAGCGTCTTCTCCAGCTGGTCCAGGTAGCCGCGGAACAGGAAGGCTCCGCGGACCTGGATCTTCCCCTCGTGTCCGGCTTCCGCCGGACCGCCCAGCGGGTCGACGATGCGCAGCTCCATGCCGGGCAGGGTCCGCCCGTCGGAGGTCAAGACCTTCTCCACGGGGTCGGCGGGGCTGCCCATGGTCACCAGGCAACACTCGGTTTGCCCCCAGCCGCCGAAGACGTTCAGCTGCGGCAGTTCCTGCCGGGCGCGTTGCAACAGGGCGTGCGGAATCGGGGCGCCCATGCAGCAGAAGCGGGCCAGTGAGGACATGTCGTGCTGCGCCAGTTCATCCTGGTCGAGCAGGTCCTGCAGGAAGGGCGTGGCGCCGGAGGTGTGCTGGATGCCGTGCTCCTGGACGAGCCCGAGGAATTCGCGGGCGTTCCACACCTCCTGGAACACGCCCTTGCATCCGAGCATCAGCGGCAGGGCGACGCCATACAGGTAGCCGGTCAGGTGCGAGAAGGTCGAGGCCATGTGGATGACCGCGTCGGCGTCCATGCCCAGCCGGTCCGGCCAGGGCAGGGAGCCCGCCAACACCGAGTTGTGGGAGTGCATGACGCCCTTGGGGCTGCCGGTGGTCCCCGAGGTGAACATGATCAGCGCCAGGTCGTCCGGGGACGGGCGCCGTGCGGCCACCTCCTCGGCGGTGATGCCGCGGGCGCGGCCGCGCTCGATCAACGCATCCCAGGTCGAGAACCCGTCACGTGGTTCGGTGGCCCCGATGACCACGCAGTGCTCCAAATCCGGCAGGTCCGGGCGCAGCCGCCCGATCATGGCCGCGTAGTCGAATTTGCGGAACTCGTCCGGGACGAAGATGACCTTGGTGCGTGCCTTGGCGGCCATGTAGCCGATCTCGCGGTCCCGGAAGATCGGCACCAGCGGATTCGTCACGGCGCCGACGCGCTGGGCGGCCAGGTGGGCGACGATCCATTCGTGCCGGTTGGGCAGCTGGATGGAGACCGTGTCCCCGGCTTCGACGCCGAGGGCGAGGAGGCCGGCGGCAACGTCGTCGACGAGGGCGGCCATCTCGGCGTAGGTCCGGGCACCGGCCACGTCGATATTGGCCGTCGCCTGGGGGCGGGTGTTCACCGCCTCGTCGAAGTAATCGAGGAGCAGGCGGTCCTTCCAGTACCCGTGGGTCCGGAAGTCCGCGGCGTTGGCGGGCATTTCAAGCAGGTCGTGCGAGGCGCTCATGGTCCTGATCCATTCGGCTCGGGGGGAGGTGCTAGGACATCGTGAGTCCGCCGGAGACGGACAGGGTTTGGCCGGTGATGTAGGAGGCCTCGTCGGAGGCGAGGAAGGCGACGGCGTTGGCCAGGTCCTCCGGTTGGGCCAGCCGGCGCAGCGGGATGGACTTCTCCAGGGCGGCGCGCAGCTTCGGGTTCTCCGCGCTGATGCCGGCGAAGAGCGGGGTGTCGGCCGGGCCGGGGCAGACGCAGTTCACCGTGATGTTCTGCCGGGCGGTTTCGCGGGCCAGGGTCTTGCTGAAGGAGATGATGCCGCCCTTGGCCGCCGAGTACACGGCCTCCCCGGAGGAGCCGACGCGTCCGGCGTCCGAACCGATGTTCACGATCGTGGCGCGTTCCTGGCCCTGCATGGCCCGCAGTGCCGACTGGCAGCAGTTCAGTGTGCCGTAGAGGTTGATGGCGATCACGCGGTCCCAGTCGGCGGTCTCGCTGTCGACGAACGGGCCGACCTTGTCCCAGCCGGCATTGTTGACCAGCACGTCGATCCGCCCGTATTTCTCCACGACCGCGGCGAAGGCCGCGTCGACGGATGCTCGCGAGGTGACGTCGGTGTGCACCCCCATCGAGTCGTTGCCCAGGGCCGCCGCGGTTTCCTGGGCGGCTGACTCGTTGATGTCGCCGACGATGATGGTGGCGCCCTCGGCGGCGAGTTTGGTGGCGATGCCCCTGCCGATGCCGCTGCCGGCGCCGGTGACGATCGCGATCTTGTGGTCGAGCTTGCCCATGGGGGTTCTCCTTGAACTGTGGGGTGGAACGTCTGTTGTGGGTGTCTGGGTGATGTTGTCCGCTGGCGTGTACGCAGGGGTCAGGGTGCGTACGCCCGGCCGGCCGACTGCCGGGCGATGATCGTCTTCATGATCTGGGCGGTTCCGTCGCCGATCTGCAGGCCCAGGACATCGCGCATCCGCTGCTCGATGGGGCGGTCGGTCTTGTAGCCGAACTGGCCGTGCAGCAACAGGCACTGGTTGATGACGTCGTAGGCGGTCTTGGGGGCCCACCATTTGCACATGGCGGCTTGGGAAGTGTGCGGCAGCCCCTCGTCCTTGAGCCAGAGGGTCTGCTGGCACATCAGCCGGGCGGCGGTCAGCAGCGTCTCGCTTTCGGCCAGCGGGAAGGCCACCCCCTGGAAGCGGCTCAGCGGCTGGTCGAAGGCCTCGCGGCCCTTGACGTACTCCCACGTTTCCTCGACCGTGACGGCGGCCGCGCCGATGCACTGGAGCCCGATGAGGGCCCGCGAGAAGTCGAAGCCCTGCATGACCTGGGTGAACCCCTGGTCCTGGGCACCGAGCAGGTTCGTTGCGGGGATCCATGCCTCGGTGAAGTGGGCCATCCCCCGGGTCACGGCGCGGGTGCCCATGTCCTCGATGCCCTCCATCTCGATGCCCGGCGCGGACAGGTCCACGACGAAGGCGCTGATGCCCCGTCCGCGGCGTTGTGCGGCATCGGTCTTGGCGAAGACGACGGCGGCCTCGGCCTGGAGCGCGAAGGACATGGACTTGGTCCCGTTCAGGACCCACCCCCCGCGTTCCGGGCGGGCGGACAAGGACGGGTTCCCCGCGTCCGAGCCCGCTGCCGGCTCCGACAGGCCGATCGCGACGATGCCTTCGCCGGAGGTGATGCGTGGGACCCAGTGCCGGGCCACGTCCGGTACGGCGTTGGCGGCCAGGATCTGGCCGACCAGGGATCCGACGACCTGCAGGTAGGCCACGTTGAAGTCCCCGCGGGCGATCTCCTCGGTGATGAGCCCCGAGGTGAGCCGGGGCTCACCGCGGCCGCCGAGTTCGCGGGGCAGTTCGGGGGCGATGAGCCCGCGTGCGCCGATCTCCCGGCGCAGCTCCGGTTCGATCCGGCGGTCGATCTCGCGCTGCTTGTAGCCGGGCGCGATCTGCTCGGCGACGCTCCGGGCTTCCTTGACGAAGCCCTGCTGAGTTTCCGTGATATTGAAGTCCATGGGTGACCCTTTCCGGGGCGGGGTGGCGGGCGGTGGGGCGCCGCTAGTGCGTCTGGACGTGGCTGGCGAAGTCGGGCTTGCGCTTCTCGGCGAAGGCGTGGGCGCCCTCCATGCCCTCGTCGGAGACGGCGAACAGGTCCAGGGCCGACATGGCGAGGTTGCTCAGGCCGGCTTGGTGGTCGGTGTCGGCGTTGAAGGACTGCTTGAGGAACCGCAGGGCGGTGGGGCTCTTCTCGGCGATTTCGGCTGCCCACGCCTTCGCCTCGGCCATCAGCTGCCCGGGCTCGACCACGGCGTTGGCGAGGCCCCAGCGCTCGGCGGTGGCGGCGTCGTACTGGCGGCAGAGGTACCAGATCTCCCGGGCCCGCTTCTCCCCGACCACGCGGGCCAGGTAGGCGGAGCCGAAGCCGGCGTCGAAGGAACCGACGCGTGGTCCGGCTTGCCCGAAGCGGGCCGTGGAGGAGGCGATGGTCAGGTCGCACAGCACGTGCAGCACGTGTCCGCCGCCGACGGCGATGCCGTTGACCGCGGCGATCACGGGTTTGGGGATGTCGCGGATCAGCTTGTGCAGGTTGCCGATCTCGAACATGCCCGATTCGGTGGGGCCGTAGTCGCCGGTCTCGGCGCGCTGCTTGACGTCGCCGCCGGTGCAGAAGGCCTTCTCGCCGGCACCGGTCAGGATGACCGCCTGCACGGTGCGGTCGGCCCAGGCCAGGCGGAAGGCCTTGATGAGCTCCTCGACGGTCTGCCCGCGGAAGGCGTTGTGGCGTTCCGGGCGGTTGATGGTGATCACCGCGGTGGCCTGGTCGACCTCGTAGGTGATGTCGTCGAAGTCGGGGACGCGGGGGGTGGATGCCTGGGCGGTCATGGTATTCCTTTCGTTGGCGGTGGCGGCCCTAGGCCAGCGCACCGAGCAGGTCTGCGTAGTCGGAGCGGTTGCCGGGCAGCAGGACGGCGGAGAGGGCCAGCGCCGTGTGTTCGGCGACGTAGCCCTCGTGGGAGATGAAGTCGCCGAAGTACCAGTGCTTGAGCGCCCATCCGTGGGCCGTCATCAGCAGCTGGTAGGCGAAGAGGCGGATGTCGACGGGCCGGATCAGCCCGGCGTCGACGGCGTCCGCCACGGCGGTCATCAGCGGCGCTGCGGTCTGGACCTCGAGGTCCATGATCGTCTTCCGCCCGGCCGCCTCGAGGGTCTTGGATTCGCGGTAGGCCAGCACTGCGGCCTCGCGCTGCTCCTGGACCACGGAGCAGTAGCCGGCGAAGGCCGCGGCGATCCGGCGTACCGGATCGGCCTGGTCCTCCATCGCCTCCTCGACCTCGCGGGTGAAGGCCTCGAGCACGCTGACGATCACCGCCTGCACCAGGTCCTGCTTGTTGCCGAAGTAGCGGTAGATCAGCCCGACGCTGACGCCGGCCTCGTCGGCCACGGCCTGCATGGAGACGTCGTGGGATCCCCGGTCCTCCATCAGCCGTGCCGCCGCGCGGAACAGCTGCTGCCGCCGCGATTCCGTTCGCGCCGCGCGGGCGGCATCCGCAGCCGTTCCGGTGCCGAGGTCCGTCGCGTTCATCCGGCCGCTCCTTCAATGTCGTGTTTATGAATCTGAATTCGTTGTGAATGAACCCTCATTCACATTTCTCACAGTAGTGATGCGGCACACATCCGTCAAGGGGTTTTCGGGGCGGGCCCTCACGGCGCCATGTCGGGAGGCTGTCGGCACCGGCCCGCCGACTAGGGTTTTTCCCAGATGGTTTTTCCGGGGGGCGACGACGAAAGGGGTTCGGTTGGAGAACCGCGGCCGGAAGCGGCGCAGCCCGTGGAAGGCGGGCATCGCCGTCGTACTCCTTCTTCTTCTGGGCACCTCCGCCTGCACTCCGGCACCTCCCACCGAAGATCCCGCAGCGGCCAACCAGCCCGACTGGTTCGGCTACGACCGCCCCGCCGAATACTCGGTCGCCACCACCCGCATCACCGTTCCAGTCACCGACGAGGGGCCGCGTTCCCCGGGAACCCTCAGCTGCCTGCTGCACCGCCCGGCCACCGATGGCGCACCGGCGCCCGGCAGGTTCCCCGGCATCTTCTACCAGTTCGCCCCCTACGGCCTCGCGCAGGCGCCGTTGCGTCCGGACAACGAGGAAGAGTATCTCGCGGAGCACGGCTACAACGTCCTGCACTGCGACATCCCGGGCACCGGGGCCAGCGCCGGCCACGGGTACGACCTGGACTGGCCGGTGCAGGACATCGCGGCGCGGGACGCGATCGACTGGCTGGGCAGCCAGGAGTGGTCCACCGGCAAGGTCGGTGCCAGCGGCCGGAGCTACGGCGGCTGGACCGCCCTGCGCGCCGCCTCCGAACGGCCGGAACACCTGGCCGCCGTGCTGACGAACGTTGCGCCGTCGAACATGTATGAACAGTTCTTCTACCCCGGTGGGAACCTGGCCGGTGCCGACGTGGCCTGGCCCGGAGCGGTGACGTCATCCGACCCCGGCTACGCCGCCCGGCAGGTCAAGACCTGGCGCGCGCACCCGAAGGAGGACGCCTACTGGGCGGACCTGGACCTCTCGGGCCGGATGCAGCGCGTCGAGGTCCCTGTCATGAGCACGGGTGGTTGGTACGACGTCTTCCGCGCCGGCCCCGTCGAGAACCATGCGGATCTGGTGCGAGCCGGCCGCGCCGACACCTCCTACCTGGTGATGGGCCCGTGGGCCCACGGGCAGGCCCACCTGCAGGGGGAACAGCCGCTGCCGCTCGGGGGCCAGCTCGCCTGGTGGGACCACTGGCTCTCCGACGACGCAGCCGGCCGGCTCCCCGAGCAGCACATCTCCAGCTTCGCCATGCCCACCACCGGCTCCCCCGGCTGGGAGTCGTACGACACCTGGCCGAGGACGACGACGTCGACCGTGTTCCCTGCCGCCGGCGGGGTCCTGCGCGACGAGGCCGCGCCGGCATCGTCCGTTGGCTTCGACGTGGACACCACGGTGGGCCACTCGACCACCTGCCTGCTGCGCTGCACGACCCCCGAGACGTCCCCCTCCCCGGCCAGCGACCTCCCCGGCACCGCCGGAATCGCCGGCTTCACCGCGGAACCCGTCGAGGAGCCGCTGCACCTGCTCGGCAGGGTGCGCGCCCGGCTGTCCATCACCAGCCATGCCACCGCTGCCCACCCGTTGGCGGTCAGGGTGCTGGATGTGGGCCCCGACGGACGGACCATGGAAGCCGCGGCCGGCTGGACGCGGGTCGACGCCGACGCCCTGGGCCGCCGCACCCACCACACCGTCGAGCTCCAGGCCACCGATTGGATCGTCCCGCCCGGGCACCGGATCCGGATCGCCGTCTCCGCCGGGGACTCCCCCAAGCTCGCTTCCCCCGACGTCCACGGGACCGTCACCGTGCATACCGGCCCCAACGGCTCCCGATTCGAGCTGCCCGTCGTTCCCTGACACCGATGCGCCCCGTCGGCGTCATGACTGGTCATCGCCCACTTTTGCACTTGGGCGCCGGGGAAGCCGGGAGTAGCTTGGGTTCAGGATCCGCATTCGGGCGACGACCGCCGTCGTCCACGCCTGCAGACGAACCGGAAGGTTGACCATGAGCATTCCCGACATCTTCGACACCCTCGATGCCCAGCTCGACTGGCAGCGCGAACTCTACATGGACCTGCACCGCCACCCGGAGCTGAGCCTGCAGGAGCACCAGACCGCCGAACGCATCGAATCCGAGCTCACCGGCATCGGGTACACGGTCCAGCGCATCGGCGGCACCGGGGTGGTGGGTGTGCTGGAGAACGGTTCCGGGGCCACCGTGCTCTCCCGGGCCGACATCGACGCCCTGCCGGTCACCGAGGACACCGGGCTGGCCTACTCCTCCGAGAACGACGGCGTCATGCACGCCTGCGGTCACGACCTGCACATCACCTGCCTGCTCGGAGCCGCCCGCCTGCTGGCCGAGCACCGCCACGCCTGGTCGGGTACGCACATCGCCCTGTTCCAGCCCGCCGAGGAAACCGCTGCCGGCGCCCAGGCCATGGTCGACGACGGCCTGGTGTCCAAGGTGCCGGCCCCTGACGTCGCGTTCGGCCAGCATGTGATGACCACCGAGGCCGGCACCATCGGCACCACCGCCGGCCCCGTGCTCTCGGCCGGCGACTCGCTGAAGATCACCGTGTACGGGCGCGGCGCCCACGGGTCCATGCCGCACAACTCGGTGGACCCCGTGGTGCTGGCCGCGTCGATCGTGCTGCGGCTGCAGACCATCGTGTCCCGGGAGATCGAGCCCGGGACGTTCGCCGTCGTCACCATCGGCGCCTCCAACGCCGGCACGAAGTCCAACATCATCCCCGACCGCGCCGAACTGCTGCTGAACCTGCGCACCTACGATGAGGGCGTCCGCACGCACATCATGGAATCGATCGAGAGGATCGTCCGCGGCGAATGCACGACGGCGGGATCCCCGAGGGAGCCGGAGTTCGAGTACTACGACCAGTTCCCGCTGACCGACAACGACGCCGACACCAACGCCCGCATCACCGAGGCCTTCACCGAGCACTTCGGTGCCGACCGCGTCTCCCACACCGCCCCCTACACGGCCTCGGAGGACTTCAGCCGCGTGCCCGACGCGTTCGGTGTCCCCTACACCTACTGGACCGTGGGCTCCGTGCAGGCAGAGAAGCTCCGGGCCGCCGAGGCCGCCGGAACCGTCGCGCAGGACATCCCGGCGAACCACTCCCCCTTCTTCGCCCCGGCGATCGACCCGACCCTGGAGACGGGCACCCGGACGCAAGCCGTCGCCGCGCTGGCCTATCTGGCGGGTTAGGCTCGGACCCATGAATTCCACGAGCCATCCAGCAGTCACCGAGGCATTGATGTCGGCACTGCCCGGCCGCGTGGACACGGACCCCCTGCTGCTGCAGACGATGATGGCCGACCGCTCCGGGCACCGTTCGGCCGGTGTCCCGTTGGCCGTGGTCCAGGCCGGCACCATCGAGGACGTGCAGGCCGTGTGCCGCATTGCCTCCGAGCACCGGGTTCCCGTGGTGACCCGCGGTGCTGGGACCGGGCTGGCCGGCGGTGCCATCGCCAGCCCCGGGGAAATCGTGGTGTCGCTGGCCGGGATGACACGGATCCTGGAGGTCTCCAGCGGAAACCGCCTCGCCGTCGTCGAACCCGGTGTCCTCAACGGCGACCTGAACAGGGTGCTGGCCGGGCACGGCCTCTGGTGGGCCCCTGACCCCGCGAGCAAGGACATCTCCACCGTCGGCGGCAACATCGCCATGAACGCCGGCGGCCTGTTGTGCGCGAAGTACGGGGTGACGCGGGAGGCGGTGCTCGCGCTGAAGGTGGTCCTCGCCGACGGGCGCCTGATCACGGTGGGACACCGCACGGTCAAGGGCGTCACCGGCTTCGACGTCTGCGCCCTGATGATCGGCTCGGAGGGCACGCTGGGCATCATCGTCGAAGCCACGCTCAAACTCCAGCCCGTCGTCACCGGCGGGGTCGCCACCGTGGGAGGGTTCTTCGACTCCGTGGAGGACGCCGCCGCAGCGTCCTCCGCCATCACCGCGGAGGGATTGGTCCCGTCCATCATGGAGCTCATGGACGGACGGACCATCACGGCGATGGAGCGTTTCGCCGGGGAGGCGGTCTTCGGCGGGGCCGGGGCGTTCCTGCTGGTCCAGTGCGACGGGCCCGCCGCGCAGGACACCGCGTCCCGGACGGCCGCCTTGGCGACAGCCGCCGGGGGCCGGGTCGAAACCACCACCGACCCCGAGGAGTCGGACCGGTTGGTGGGGCTGCGCCGCAACGCCTTTCCCGCCCTGGAGGCCATGGGCACGATGCTCGTGGAGGACATGGCGGTTCCCCGCGACCGCATGGCCGATGCCTTTGCGGCGATCCGGCGGATCGAGCAGAAATACGACGTCGCCATCCCCAGCACCTGCCACGCCGGGGACGGCAACCTGCACCCGAGTTTCGTCTACACCGGCGACGAGGTCCCGGAGCGGGTCTGGGCGGCGGCCGGCGAACTGTTCCGCACCGCACTCGACTTCGGGGGGACGCTCTCCGGGGAGCATGGCATCGGCCTGCTGAAACGCGCCTGGCTGCGCGATGAGTTGGGTGATGACCAATACGAGCTGCAACGCGGAATCAAGGAGCTCTTCGATCCGCTCGGCATCCTGAACCCCGGGAAGGTCTTCGTCCCGGAGGGCTGAGGGGCGGCATCTCGCCAGGACACCGGCCGGCAGGCCATCCCCCGCCAGCGGGTCGCCCGTGGACAAATCCACGAGGCCGACCGCGATGGTGATCCGGGGCTACTGCCCGGCCGAGCGGCCCCCGATACGCAGCGGCGGGGCCACCACACACTCGGGGATCGGATCGAGGTACGGGGTCACGGCGATGGTATCCGCGTGCTCCTTGTGCGCCGCCACCAGCAGCTCCCGGTTCGTGACGATCGCCGCGGCCGTAGCAGCCATCGACGTGGCGGCGTGGATACTGAATGCCGTCGGAATACCCCCACCTTTTCGGTGACCGTGAACCCGTGCGCCCGGGCTGCCGCCTGGTGCTTGTCCTGGGCACGGAATTCCTCCCAGCGCATCTCCGGATCGTCCCAGATGGCATCGGCCATCGACGTGAACTCGGGGGCCGCGCCCGCCACCCGCTCGGCCAGCTCGTTCAGGTGCTCGGCGTCCAGGACCCCAGCGGGGTCCGTGGTGCTGTTCGTGGTCATAACTGTCCTTTCATAGGGCGGCTCCCCCGTCCCGGCATCGGTGCGAGCCAGTCCGGTCCGTGCCGACCCGCAGAGCGCCGATGCCATCCGCCGCCTGTTCGTCGGCGGACCGGGCGAGTCTGGGCATCGAACGGAGGGTGGCCTCCAAGTGTCTGCCCTGCCTGCGTTTCCCGGTCGGCGGGCCGGTGATGTGGTGACCCTAAAAACACGATGCATCCTTTGTGCCAATACTGGGGAATCTGTGAGGATTTTTTGTTCCCATGCCAGATATGCCCAATTCAGACGAAGATGCCCGGCTGATTCACGCGCTGCAGCTCGCACCACGTGCGCCGTGGAGTGAACTTTCACGCGTGCTCTCGGTGAGCCCGACGGCTCTCGCCCAGCGCTACGCAAGGTTGCGCGATTCCGGCCTCGTCAGGATCACCGGCCATCCCACGTGGATCGAGACCAGACACAACGCTGCCTTCGCCGAGATCGATGTCGAGCCCGGATCGTTGGCCGCAGCCACGGCGATCCTCACGGGGGTCCCGATGGCATTGACCCTGGATGCCACCGCCTCGGGCACTCTCATCGTGTCGATCACGGTCCCCGACGATCTGGAGTTGGCTGCGCTGCTTACGGACGGCTTGCCCTCCCTGCCCGGCGTCCGGGAGGTGCGGGCGCATCTGGTCACCTCGCGGCTGAAATCCGGCGAACGCTGGAACCTCCGGGCGCTTGAACCCGAGCAGGCGGCCCGGATCGGGGGCCACCGCCCGCCGCGAGCCCGGGCCGCCCGCGGGTTGGACCGGCGTTCAGCCGCCCCCTCATCTCGGCGCTGGGGCGCGACGGTCGCCGGCCGGCGTCGGAATTGGCCCGCGAACTCGGGGTCAGCGAACAGCGGGTCCATGATGCCATCGCGTTGCTCTTGAACACCCGACAATTCCACCTTCGAACCGACGTCGTTAACGCATGGTCCGGGTGGCCGGCGCACATCTGGTACTTCGTGGACGTCCCGCCGCACCACCTCGACCCCGTGGCCGCCGCGCTCACCACCCATCCGGAGATCCGCTACGTGGGCACGGCGGCCGGATCGGCCAACCTGACTTTCGATGTCTGGCTGCGCAACCTGGGTGTGCTGCACACGTTGGAGGCGAAGCTCGATCTGCTCTCCAACACCGGCGTGAAGATCAGACGGCAGGTCATCCTCAGCACCCCAAAGCGCCTGGGGCACCTGCTCGATCGATCCGGCCGGTCACGGACAGCTACGTTTCCCCACTGGGATGAGAGCACCTCGGGGCGGCGCTCCCCTACGGCTCGTCGAGCCTGGTGTTCTCCGATCCGGCGACATGACAGTGAGCAGCACCATTCCGCAGTCCCTGCGGATGAGTCAGGCCTGCGAGGCTGAGCTCGCCGAGACCTACCAGTTCCTACATGCCGACCCCGACCTCTCGACGCAGGAGCGCCGGACCGCCGATGACCTGGCCGGGTGCTTGGAAAAGCTGGGCCTGGAGGTGTTCCGCTGCGGGGCACCGGCGTCGTCGGCATCCTGCGCATAGGCGACGGACCCCTTATCGGAGTGCGTGCCGATACCGACGGCCCCCGTGCAGAAGGACACGGTCCCGTCTACGCCGGAACGGCCACGGGCAACTGGAGGACGGCACCGACATACCCCCGGATACCAGAGGGCCTTCCTACCCAAGTTCTCACGCTATCCGACTAGTTGGGGGCCCCGGGACCCTTCACGTGCCACGCGGGCAGTAGCTCCATGAGATGCGCGACCAGTTCATCCGGCGTTAGCGAACCGCTGATATGCCGGAGTCGTCATTCGGCTGCAGCGACTGAATATCGTGTCCGGGACGCACCTCAGCCACGTCGCGGACTCCCTGGTGCATGCCACGTCGAGTTGAGTTCTATCGCCAGGTAATTCCATCGATATCTCAGGGCTGAGCAGCCGGCCGATGGTGCCTTATCACTGGCCGCGCGGGGGATCACGACGACGGCCTCATGTCTGCCTGTGCCCGCTGCGCCATCCCTGGTCGTCGGTCCCTCCGTGGTATCGGGCAATCAGTTCTGTCCGGTTTACTGCTCCAAGCTTTCTCATGGCATGACGCACATGCGATTTGACAGTGCTCGCGGTGACTGCGAGCTGAGTTGCGATCGCCGTGTTGTCATGGCCGAGAACCAGCAGCCGCACCACATCGCTCTCGCGGGTCGTCAAAGTCTTGTCCCAGGTCGACGTCAACTCATTGAGGGGAAGCTCGATGGCGGAAACTGCATCTGTCTGGGTACGTCCGGCGAGGCGAACGAGATCCACGCCAGTGTCAAGCGAACTCATGATCCGCTCCATGGAGCCCGTCGTTGCGCGTATCGTCCTCCGCTGGGCCCGGAATCGGTCATGAAGCAGTTCACGCTCGAGGATGAGACCGAGGCCAGAGGCGAAGCGCTGCACACGCTCGACGTACTCGGAGGGAGAAACCGCGGATCTCGACAATTGGGGCAGATAGAGGAGCGCCACGGCATCCGGACCCACAAAGACCGGTGCCAGAATGTACGGAGCCGACTCGGTCATCCGCCGAAAGGGGCTCGGAAGATCCGCGCCACCTTGAGATCCGGCGTCCAAGATCACAGCACGACCGGCCCGGATGACGTCGATCTCCACGGACAACCCCATTAACGGGATCTCCTCGGCATTTGCCCACTCTTGGCTTCTGCCCCTCGCATCGTGCGAATAACCACGCCACGCCGACCAAGTTTCCTCTGTCACTCGCGAGATCAATACGCTCCGGCTCCCGAGGGCGCGAGTTGCCACCGGGCAGATCCCCTCGAAAAGCCCGGCCTGATCATTGCAGCTACCTAGTTCCTCGAGAGCGTCAGAGACCAGCTCGTCAAGAACGGCCAGAGCCCTGATCCGATGACGGCCCCACTCGCCCAGGAGATCGAGCGCGTCCAACATGACGGCAGAAAGGCGTTTGTCGCCATCGGTGAGGCGCCTGGACGTAAGCGTGCGGACGATCATGCCCAAAGCCTCGAATATCTCATCCGGCCGGCCGCGAAGTCCTTGGACGCTGACGGGGTCGGCGTCCGCTAGATCGTCAAGCAGATCGGCCAGATCTCGAATGTCGGCACGAAGCTCGCGCGTTGTCCGGTACCGCGTATTCTCCGCTGACGTCACTCCGCGTCCTGATCCTTGGCCATTGGACGCATCTGGAGGTATTTGGCCACCGCAGCGGAGCGGGAGGAAACGCGCAGCTTCCGCATCAGGTTGGCGACGTGGCTCTTGACTGTATCTGGCGAGAGCACGAGCTCCCGTGCAATAGCCCGGTTCGTTGCCCCAGCGGACAACAGCGTGAGCACATCTTGTTCTCGTCTGGTGAGAAGATATTGGCGTCCTGCCCCAGAGCGGACATCGGATGAGCCCATGTCAGATATCGACTCGCCCACCTCGGGAACCAGGCTCAACGGAGACTGGGCCAATGCCGACAATTCGACGCTAGTCTTGGCCAACAAGTCAGCCATCCGCGCTCTCTGCGCCTCGATCCGTTCCCTCAGCACCGCGCATTCGAAGAGGACGCTGAAGCCGGCCGCGAACCTCTTAAGACTTTCCAGATCGCCCGACGTGACCGGGCTCTTTTGCCCATGCCGATCGGCGTGGAGGAAGCCGATCACTCGGCGGTTGGTCGTGATCGGAGCTGCAACGTAAGAGTGGCTCCCGGTCACGCGGATTAGCGGCTTGTAGGTACGGGGATCCGCCTCGGCGTCTTCGACCATTATCGGAACTCGGCGGCGCATCATCTCTGTCTCCAGCATCATCCGCGCCAAGGGGATCTCGTTTCGGCCCTGTGCGAACCGCTCGAACTCAGCGGATTCCGAATCTGCGGGGTTCTCTGGAAGGATCGTGTCCGGCAACCACTTCGAGCCACGCGCCGAGGAGATCATCACTCGGGTAAACCCACACGCTTGGCGCAGTTCGGCCGGTGCGCGACGAGAGATCTCCCCGCTCGACGCAAGGGCGTGCAACCGGTCGAGGGCCTCCGAGATCCGTGCATCGGCTTCACGGCGAACGTCGAAGTCGAGCTTGGCGACGGCGTGCATTTCTTCGGCACTGGATGCCAGCAGCGCAATTATGTCTTGATCGTCTCCCCGCGCCCCATACACGGCACGCAATTCGAGATACAGGCCGTCAAGGGAGTCTCGTTCGGCCCGTCCAATGAAGGCGTTGTCCTCGCGAGCCTGCAGCCGCGACTGGCGCACCCTAGCGATCCTGCTTTCCACCGTCGGCATGATCTCACCCTACGGATCCCCGCCCGATAGGGGAAGCATCTCATCCTTTGGTGCGAAGTTTAAATGTCATCTTCCTCCTAGTCTGTGTGATGTGCACCACTCGCCTAAGGAGACCTTGAATATGTCGGCACCACTGAATTTCTCGATCAGTTCTGACCAGCAGGCCCTGGTCGACATGGCGCGGCGGTTCGGCGAGCAGCGGCTGGCCCCGTTCTACAAGCAGCGCGAGAAGGAAGGCGCGTTCGACAGCGAAACCCTGCTGGAGATGGGACGCCTCGGGCTCTTCGGCATTGAGCTGGCCGAGGAATACGGCGGACTCGGCCTGGACTGCGTCACCTCCGGACTAGTGCTGGAAGCACTGTGCCGGTCGGACTACAACATCGGCCAGCTCATGGTGACCATGTCCTTGACCGGAGTCATACTCTCTGGACATGGACATCCCGATGTCGTTAAGCCGTGGCTAACCGGCATGGCCGCCGGAAAACTCATTCCTGCAATTGCACTCACCGAACCAAGCGGGGGCTCAGACGCCGCAAACCTCTCGCTGAAGGCACATCGTGAGGGTGACCATTACATTCTCGACGGGGAAAAAACGTCCACGAGCTTCGCGACTCAGGCGGACTTCGCGGTGGTCTGGGCACGGACTGGCGGCGCCGGACCGAAGGGGATCAGCGCATTCCTCGTCCCCGTCGATCAGCCCGGTATCACCACCAGCGCGTTCGACGACCTCGGTGGCCGCGCGGCCGGGCGAGGCGCCATGCACTTCGACCGCGTCAGTGTGCCAGCCTCGCACCTCATCGGTGACGAGAACCAAGGATTCATCCAGGTCATGCAGGGGTTCGACTACAGCAGGGCACTCATCGGCCTGCAGTGCCTCGCTGTGGCGCGGCAATCGCTGGACGAGACCTGGCTTTCGGCTGCCGGCCGGCAGAGCATGGGCAAGCCCCTGACAGCCCACCAGGGCGTCTCCTTTCCGTTGGCCGAAGCCGAGACACACGTCGAGGCAGCCCGCCTGCTTTGCTTGAAGACCCTCTGGCTCAATGACCAGGGGCTCCCGCACACGACAGAAGCCGCGATGTGCAAGTGGTGGGCCCCCAAGCTCGCCTTCGAAACAGTACAGACCTGCCTGTTGATCAACGGGCATGGGGCATACACGGAGGAAATGCCGTACGAGCAACGTCTGCGTGACGTCCTCGGATTACAAATCGGTGATGGAACCGCGCAGATCATGAAGCTCGTCATCGCACGCCAGAAAGCCGGCCGCAAGGCCGTCTAGGCCCAATACCCCTATGAGGAGAAAAGCATGAGCAAGGTCATCTACGAAAAGCGCGATGGAATCGCCTACATCACCCTGAACCGACCGGAGGTCCACAATGCGATCGACACGGAAACCGACGATCTACTGTTCGAGGCGTGGACGGACTTCGGAAGCGATCCCGAGATGCGGGTCGCCATTCTCACCGGCTCCGGAGACAGGTCCTTCTGCGCCGGAGCCGATCTCAAGTCGCACGTCGACCCCTGGCTGGAGGCGGGCCCCGAACTGGGACGAAGCCTGCTGGACCGCGGCTTCGCAGGCGGGATCACCCGCGGTCTGCATCACATCCGAAAGCCGATCATTGCCGCACTCAACGGTTGGGTTATCGGCGGCGGCATCGAGCTTGCTCTTGCTTGCGACATCCGCGTCGCCTCCGACAACGCGAACTTCGGGTTCTTCCACATGCGCCGTGGCATGCACTTCGCCGACGGTGGCATTGTCCGCCTCGTCAACACCTGCGGTGTAGGCATCGCTATGGAGCTCGAGTTGATGGGTGAGCCCATCGACGCGGAGCGAGCCAGGGAGGTCCACCTCGTCAACCGGGTCGTTCCGCAGTCGGAACTGATGTCCACGGCCGAGCACATCGCCTCAAAGATTCTGCGAAATCCACGGGTGGCCGTTGAGTCCGCCAAGGAGACGATCCTGGAAGTCGTTGGCCGGCCCTTGGACGACCAGCTCCGTCTGGAGTGCCTCTACGGCTATTCGACGATGGGCAACCCGGAGATCAACGATCGGAAACAACAGTTCCTCGACCGGCGCGACGAAGACCGGGCCACCACCCGAACATCCGCAAGCTGATAGCAGCCCCAAGCCTCCAACGAAGGAATCACTCATGAATTACCAGTCCATTTACGGGCCCGGACTCTTTGACGGCAAGGTCTTCGTCGTCACGGGAGGCGGCAGCGGAATCGGCAGATGCACCGCCCACGAGCTGGCATCTTTGGGCGCCCATGTGGCCATCGTCGGCAGAAATCAGGAAAAGCTAGATAGGGTGCGCGTCGAAATCGAGACGGACGGCGGCTCGGTCTCCACCCACGTTTCCGACATCCGCGACGAGCAGACAGTCGTCGCCACCATTGCCACAGTGTTGGCCGACCACGGCAGAATTGACGGACTGGTCAACAACGCAGGGGGCCAGTATCGCGCGCCCATCAAGGACATCGCCACCAAGGGGTTCGAAGCCGTCGTCCGCAGCAACCTCACCGGCGGATTCATCGTGATGCGAGAGGTCTACAACCAATGGATGGCGGACAACGGCGGCTCCATCGTCAACATGATCGCCGATATTTGGCACGGCTGGCCCAATTTCTCTCACTCGGCGGCCGCCCGCGGCGGAATGCTCACCCTCAGTGAATCGGCAGCCACCGAATTCGCCGAGTCCGGGGTCCGGGTCAACACGGTCGCTCCCGGTTCAATCGCCTCCAGCGGGCTGGACACCTACGACGCCAAAGACACCGAGTTCATCCAAAAGGGAGTATCCCCCCACATTCCGCTACAGCGCTTTGGAACCGAATCGGAGGTCTCTGCGGCCATTGTCTTCCTGTTGTCTCCCGGCGCCAGCTTCATCACCGGGTCCTGCATCCGAATAGACGGCGGCGCCCCCAATGCGCGCCGCGGCTGGTGGGACCTGCAGCCCTCGAAGAACAATGAGCCCTTCAACGGCTTCCACCGTGCCACAGAGCCGGCCATCCTCTCCGCAGCAGGCAACAAGGAGACGAGATGACCAGCAAGCCCATCGAAAAATGTGGAGTCGTGGTCCTGGGGGGAACCGCCGGCGTCGGGCTCGAGACCGCCACACAGTTCGCCTCCCAGGGAGCCCGCGTGGTGGTCCTCGGACGCAACCACGAGAGAGGCTCCGCTGCCATCGCTTCGATACGCGAGCGCACGGGTTCGGACGTGCACTTTGTGAAGGTGGACGCGTCTGATCCAACGGACGCGGTCCGAGCCGAGGAGGAATGCCGCAGACATCTGGGGGCGATAGACGTCTTGGTGTCCACCACTGGTCCCAGCGAGCCTCCTCGGCTCATGCACAAGATCCCCATCGAGAACATCCAGCCCCGCATTGAGGAAATCATCCTGCCTCCGCTCCACATGATGCACGCCGTGCTGCCGGGGATGCGGAACCAACGCAGCGGAGCGATCGTGAACGTCGCCTCGGACGCCGCGAAGGTCGCCACCCCCGGCGAAACGGCGATCGGGGCCGCCATGGCGGCCATCGTCATGTTCTCCAAGGCCGCGGCCTTGGAGGTCAAGCGTGAGGGTGTGCGCATCAATCTGCTCACCCCCTCACTCATCTCCGGCACCCCCGGCGCCGCACTCATCCACGGCGAATCGTTCAGCGCCCGGATGTTCGAGAAGGCGGCAGCTATGGCCCATCTCGGTGTCGCCGATTCCGCAGACCTCGCGTCGATGGCGGTCTATCTTTCGAGCCCGGCGGCCGGACGAATCACCGGCCAGGCGATCAGCATCAACGGCGGAATTTCCGTTGCGTGAATCACTCAACGAACGAAGGGGACAAGCGCCATGTGCTTTGAAACTCTCGATGTGACGGTCGAGGACGGCCTCGCTTCCTTCCTGTTGGACCACCCCGATGACGGTAATCCCATGGGCGAGACCTTTTGCCGCGAGTTCGGTCAAGCGGCAAATGAACTCGCGAGACGAGGTGATGTCCGCGCCATACTGCTCCACGCGAGAGGACGCTTCTTCAGCGTCGGCGGCGACGTCGGGCTCTTCTCACGAGACCTCGACGCTGCTCCGGCGGAGGTGCTCAACGGAACCTATGACCTCCATATGGGGCTGACAAGGTTGCTGCGCATGGATGCACCCCTGATTGGCTGTGTCCAAGGACCCGCAGCCGGCGGCGCCGTCTCACTGATCTCGCATTGCGACCTCGTCTACGCTTCACGATCTGCCCGGTTCACCGCCGCTTACGCCCAGCTCGGCTTTACCGGCGACCTCGGCGCGACGTTCGGTCTGGCGTCCCGCATGGGCCTCGCGCGGGCCAGGCGATTCCTGTTGCTGAACGAATCGCTCGACGCCAACGAGGCCCTGCAGGCGGGGCTGGTCGACCATGTCGTCGAGGACGACAAGGTGCTGGTCGAGGCGACCGCGACAGCAGAGGTCCTGCGGAACGGACCCACCCGGGCTTACGGCGACGTCCGGCGTCTCGTCTCCCGAGCACTGGCCACACCGCTGGAGTCCCAGCTTGAAGACGAAGCACAGTCCCTTGCACGTGCCGCCGGCACCGCAGACGCCCGTGAAGGAATCACTGCCTTCACCGAGCGGCGTCCCCCCGTCTTCCGGGGACGGTGAGCACAGCCGTCTCCCAGCCCGGCCAGCCCGTCACCCCATACCCAGGACACACCCGGCACCACCCCTCCTCCCAGAAAGCGAGCCCATCAT
Organism: Arthrobacter rhombi; assembly: GCF_039526245.1. NCBI lineage: Bacteria > Bacillati > Actinomycetota > Actinomycetes > Micrococcales > Micrococcaceae > Arthrobacter > Arthrobacter rhombi. Next base: position 75,748 of record NZ_BAAAIV010000019.1, on the reverse strand, counting down.
GTGGCTTTACCGTGAAATCAGGACCCTTGGAGACTTCCCCCGCCACTACGCCCTCACGCTGCCCGACCGGCCGGCCGTCATCGATGCCAACGGACCGCTGTCGTGGGCGGAGCTTGACGTCCGCTCCAACGCGATGGCCAATGCCCTGATCGACCTGGGTGTCACCACGGATGACCGGATCGCTTTTCTGGGGAAGAATTCGTCGAAGTTCTTCGAAATCCTCTTCGGTGCCAACAAGGCCGCAGCCGCGCTTCTGCCCCTTAATTGGCGGCTCGCGGTTCGCGAGCTGGCAGGCGTCGTCGAGGACGCGATGCCGAAGGTGCTCATTGCGGACGCGGAATTCCTCGAGGTGGCGAAGGAGGTCATCAAGATCACGGGTCTCCCATGCCGGATCATCGGGTTCGATTCCTCTTCCACCGCCGGAGAACTCGACACCCTCAGGGAAGGAGCCGACCAGAACGATCCGGGCATCGACGTCAACCCGTGGAGCACCGCGATCCTCATGTACACTTCCGGCACCACGGGCAAACCGAAGGGCGTTCGGCTTTCGCACCAGGGCTATGTCTACCTGTGCCTGTGCGAGCACCTTGACCCCTCGTTCAGCTACACATCCGAGGACTCGATGCTCACCGTGATGCCGCTGTTCCATGCGATGGGTCTTGGTCTATCGCTCCAGGCTCTCTACAACGGTGCCGCAGTCGGCGTGTACTCGATGCCCGACGCGGGGGGCCTGATTGACATCATCGAACGGGACCGGCCCACCATTCTGCCGCTGATCCCCACCGTGATCCAGACGATGCTCGACCATCCCAAAGCCAGCCCGGAGGTCTTTTCCACCCTTCGTCTCGTCGTCTACGCCGGAGCACCGATGCCACCCCATCTGCTCAAGCGCGCCCTCGCAGCGATGGACTGCGACTTCATCCAGTTCTACGGCGCCACCGAGACAGGAAGAGGAGTGACCTTCCTGCGCCCCGAGCAGCACCGACAGGGAATCAAGCTCAATTCAATCGGCAGCCCATTGCCCCTCATCGAGATCAAAATCGTCGATCCGATGGGCGACGAGGTGCCCGACGGCGATGTGGGAGAGTTCCTCATTCGGTCCCCTTCACTCGCCACCGGTTACTTCAACCAACCCGAGATGACGTCGACCGCATTCCCTAACGGCTGGTATCGGTCCGGGGACGCCGGGTACCGCGACGCCGATGGCTTCTTCTACCTCGTTGACCGGGTCAAGGACATGATCATCACCGGCGGCGAAAACGTGTACTCCACGGAGGTCGAGCAGGCGATTCAACAGATCGCCGGAGTCCAGATGTGCGCGGTCTTCGGCGTTCCGGACGAGAAATGGGGCGAACGCGTGGTCGCGGTGGTCCTCGAACCCTCCACGTCCCTGACCGAGCAGGAGATCATCGCCAAGTGCCGCGAGCTCATCGCAGGTTACAAGGTGCCCAAGGAGATCCGGTTCGTCAAGAGCCTGCCGATGACCGGCAGCGGCAAAATCATGAAGGGCGAACTGCGCACGGCGTACCGTGTGGTTCAGGACGCCCCATGACGTTTCCGATTCTCAAGGGCGCACCCGAGTCGCTATTCGAGGTTGACGGGATCGCAAGGGGCCAGAACGCGATGGTGGCGCAGATGGCGACACGTCCATCGATGTGCGACCCCGAAGGCCTCCCCCGACCAGGCATCCTGGGGGTGCTTGCGGACAACGTCCTCGGCTACTCCGTCATCGGGGGAGCACCGACCGGAAGCTGGGCCGTGACAACGGAGATGTCCCTCGACATCGTCGGAGGCCTCCCACGGGACGGCGGGAATGTCCATGGCCGGGCCTCACTCCTCGACAGCGATCTCTCCGGCGGGTTCTCGGAGGGGACTTTCGTGGACGATTCGGGGCGGGTAATTGCCCGGGGGCGTCAACGGGGACGGTTCATTCCGGGGATACCGGAGCCACCCCTAGTCGTGACCGACGCCGAAAGGAACCTGGCCCCACCCGAGGACCTCCACACTCTGCTGGGTGTACACGGCGCCCGACAAGGCACTGCGGAGACAGTCATCACCCTGGAGGTTACCTCTGCGCTGACGAACCAGCTGGACAATCTGCATGGCGGTGTCTCGCTCTGCCTTGCCGAAATGGCGGGCGCCGCAGCCTTGCGGAATGGCGGGCCACCGCTCACGACCGCTTCCGTCCACGTGACCTACCTGCGCCCTGCGAAGCTTGGGTCGACCATCCGGATGACGGCCACGCCCGGGCACCGCGGTCGCACCCTCGGTCTCGCCCACGTCGTTCTCGCACTTGCTGACGGCAGGCCCTGCGTGATGGCCACCGTGGCCGGGCATGGGCAGTAAACCGGGCACGCGCAGTGTCCGGCGACACCGGGCGTTCCTGCTGGTCCAGTGCATCGGGCCCGCGGCTGGAGACCCGCGGGCCCGACGGCAGTGTTGGCCGCAGGTCCCGGTGGCCGGGTCGAGGTCCCACGGAAGAGGCAGCCTGCCCCTTATGATCATCGCCGTAAAACTGTACTATCGGTCAGACCCATCAAATTGGGCCTTTGGACCACACCCCTGGCCGTGGAGTATTTGCACCGAACGGAGAAGAATCGATTGCAGGAACCCGATCCGTCGCTGGTAGCCCGCGCGCGTGAGCTCCTCGAACTAGTCGAGGAACTCACGCATGTGGATTCCAGAACGGGCGGAAGGACGGACGACGCGCTAGGCACAAGCCTCGCAACGGCCGAAAAGCATATCGAGGGGCTCAGCACCTCACAGTCTCGCCAGCGGCCGGACTCCAGGAGCCAGGAGGCAGAGCTACCCACCTTCGCGGCCCGACTCTCAAGCGAAATAGCGGTCGTCCGCAATTCACTGGCCACCGCGCAACTGGCCCAGCAGCACGAAGCCATGCAGCGAGTGGACACGGCCCTCAAGCGGTTGCGGTCCGTCCAGTCGGTCGACGAGCTGGCCTCGATGATTCCCGGTGAGGTGGTGGGACTTGGCTACGCCCGCGCCCTCTTTTCCTGGGTCGAGAACATGCGCTGGATCGCCCACTCCGCCCATTCGCTCGCCGGTCCCGCCGAGGGCCGGGAACTGATCGAAGCCGGCCACCGCCGCCCGTTCCAGCACATCCGGCACCTCTTCGAGCACGAGGTGGTCATCACACGGGAAGCCATCCTCCGAGAGGACATCCGCGACAGCGACCAAGTCCACCCCGAGCTGATGAAGGTCACCCACTCGCGTTCCTACATCGCTGCCCCCCTCGTGAACCGAAGGGGGACCATGGGCTTCGTGCACCTGGACGCCGATGCCAACGGAGACCCTGTCACCGAGCTCGACCGCAAGATCACCTCCTTGTTCTGCGAAGGGGCCAGCTACGCACTCGAACGGGCGCAGGCGCTTGAGGACGTGGCTGCCCTGGAGGCCGGCATACGCAACAACGCGACCGCACTGGAGGGCTTGCTGCAAGGACTGGGCACTGCAGGGCCGGTGGCGCGGCCCGCAACCCTCCACCTGCCGCCGGGGCATGCCGTGTCGAGTTCGACGCCGGCCGACGACGCCGCAACGGCGCTCACCCGCCGCGAGGAACAGGTGCTCGAGCTCATCGCCCACGGATTGACCAACTCCCAAATCGGTGGACGCCTCTTCATCACCGAAGGCACCGCCAAGTCCCACGTGAAGAACGTCCTGCACAAGCTCGGCGCTTCCAACCGCACGGAAGCGGCCGCCCTGTATCGCGAGGGACACCCCGGGACCTAGGCACATCGGCCCTCGCCAGGGGGTGGAAAGACACCCCTTAAGGGAGATGTGAGCCACGTCACCTCGATCGTACGGTGGAACCACCCGATCAAGGAGGACCAATGACTGTCACCGATCAGCAGCAAGATATCGTTGCCGTTCCCGATTCAATCGCCCGGCAGATCGTACTGCCCGAAGGCCACCGCGACGACGATGCCGTCTTCGAGGCGTACCGCTGGATGCGGGAAAACGCCCCCCTGGCCCAAGTGAAGGTCGAGGGCTACGACCCGCTCTGGCTGGTGGTGAAACACGCCGACATCATGGAAATCGAGCGCCAGCCACACGTGTTCACCAGTGGCGGTGGGGACAAGCCGGGCTCCCACAACCCCGTGCTCGCCAACCAGGCCGGCGACGAATTCACCAAGTCCATGAACGGCGACAGCCTGCGCGTCCTGGAGACGTTGACCTACCTGGACCCGCCGGAGCACAGCATGGTCAAGGACATCGCCTCGGAGTGGTTCCGGCCGACCGAACTCAAGAAATGGGAGGACCGGATCCGTACCCTGGCCCGCGAGGCCGTCGAAACCCGGCTGTCCCAGGGGGCCAACGAACTGGACTTCTCACGGGACTTTGCCCTGTACTACCCCCTGCACGTGATCATGACCCTGTTCGGTGTTCCCGCAGAAGACGAACCCCGGATGATGCAGCTGACCCAGGAATTCTTCGGGACCGCGGATCCGGACGCACACCGTGGCGACGTCGAGGAGCTCTCGCCGACCGCTGCGGCCGAGCAGTGGGCTGCCACCATCCAGGACTTCTATGCCTACTTCGACGAGCTGGTCGAATCGCGGCGGGCCAAACCACAGGATGACCTCGCCAGCCTCATTGCCAACGCCCGCATGGAGGACGGTGAGTACTTCGCCCGCAATGTGGCCTACGGCTGGTTCATTGCGATCGCCACGGCCGGCCACGATACGACGTCCAGCACGCTGTCCAGCTGTCTCGAGGCCCTCGCCCAGCATCCGGACCAGCTCGCGGCAGTGCAGGCGGACCTTTCCCGGGTCCCCGACCTGGTCAACGAGTCGCTGCGGTGGGCCTCCCCCGTCAAGCAGTTCACGCGCCAGGCGCTTCAGGACTACGAGCTCAACGGCCAGCAGATCAAGGCCGGGGACCGCATGATGCTGCTCTACCAGTCGGCCAACCGTGACGCAGATGTTTTCGAGGACCCCTACGAGTTCCGGTTCGACCGCAAACCCAACAAGCACATCGCCTTCGGCTACGGCCCGCACATGTGCATCGGCCAACACCTGGCCAAGCTCGAACTGCGCGTCATGCTCGAGGAGCTCCTCCCCCGGATCGAGAGCCTGGAGCTGACCGGCGAGCGCAAGGTCATCCAGACGAACTTCGTCGGAGGTATCAAGAACCGCCCGATGAAGCTGGTGCTGAAATGACCACCCGTCGCGTGGTGGTGGTCGGCGCGGGTCACGCGGGAGGCACCTTCGTGGCCATGCTCCGCCAACAGGGGTACGACGGCGGCATCGATCTCGTCGGCTCCGAGCCGCACCTTCCCTACCACCGGCCCCCGCTCTCCAAGTCCGTCGATGGCGACGGAAAACATGACGAGTTGAGGGGCGCGGACTTCTACCACGACAACGCCGTCTCGTTGCATCTGAGCCGGACCGTGCGGGAGATCGACCCCGTCCGGCAGGCGGTGCACCTGGACACCGGGGACCAGCTGGACTACGACGTCCTGGTCCTGGCCACCGGCGCGGCCCCCCGCATGGTGGACGTCCCGGGTGCAACGCTCGAAGGGGTCCACACCCTGAGGACGGTGGAGGACGCGGCCGGCCTGCGCGCATCCCTCGGGCGCGGCAAGCCCTTGGCCATCGTCGGCGGCGGATATGTAGGCCTCGAGGTGGCCGCTGCCGCACGTGCGCGGGACGTGGGGGTTACCGTCATAGAGCGCGAGGAACGCGTTCTGGCGAGGGTCGCGAGCCCCGGATTTTCCGACCTGATCGCGGCCACCCACCGGGCGGCCGGCACCACCATCCTGACCGGCGCGGAGCTGGGTTCCTTCTCCTGCGACATGGGCCGTGTCGGTGCCGTTGTCCTTGCCGACGGGACCCGGATACCCTGCGGCGCGGCGCTCGTCGGCGTCGGCGCTGTCCCCCGCGACGGCCTGGCCCGGCATGCCGGACTCACCTGCGAGGGCGGAATCGTCGTCGACGAGGACGGGCGAACGTCCGACCCGGCGATCTTCGCCCTCGGCGATGTCACATCCCGCCCGGTGCCCGGCGCTCCTACCGCCAACGGCCGCATGCGTTTGGAGAGCATTCCGGGGGCCGTAGACCAAGCCAAGCGGGCAGCCGCGGCCATCGTCGGCCAAACACCTGGCGGGGCGACGATCCCCTGGTTCTGGTCGGATCAGTTCGACCTGAAAATCAAGATCGCCGGAATCGTCGGCGGCGAATACGCGTCGGTGCTCCGCGGGGACCCGGAATCGCGCTCCTTCGCGCTGTTCCACCATCGGGACGGGGTCCTGGTCGCGGCCGAGACCGTCAATTCCCCGCGTGACTTCATGGCTGCCAAGGCCCTGCTGGCCTCGGGCGACCGCGTGGATCCACGGGTCCTTGCCGATCCGAGCCTCGATGTACGCGCCCAGGCCGTCGCCTAGGCCCATCCCACCCCCACACCAGTACCAGGAGAACCCATGCCGAACATCACCTATGTCCTGAACGACGGAACCGAGCGAGTCATCGACGTGCCCCTGGGCCGCACGGTCATGGAAGGCGCGGTCCGCAACAACCTCCCCGGCATCGTCGCCGAATGTGGCGGAAGCTGCTCCTGCGCCACCTGCCACGTCTTCCTGCAGCAGGGCGACTTCGAGGAGGCCGCCCCCGAGGAGAACGACCTCCTGGAATTCCTGGACGATGCCACGGAATGCTCACGGCTCTCCTGCCAGCTCGTCATCGCCCCGGAGACAGACGGTGCCCGCATCGTCGTCGCGGGCTCCAACGGCTAACCCTTTCCATCCACCCGCCCAGCACCCCATCAAAGGACATACCCCATGAACACCACGGCAGCGATCCTCGACCAGATCGGCGGCAATTTCGCCCTGGCGGAAGTCACCCTGGGAGATCCGGCCCCGGACGAGGTCTTGTTCGACGTCGTCGGAGTCGGCCTGTGCCACACCGACCTTGCGGTGCGCGAGGGCCACCTGCCCTTCCCCCTGCCCGGAATCGTCGGGCACGAGGGCAGCGGAATCGTGCGGGCCGTGGGGTCGGACGTGACGGCTGTCGCCGTCGGAGACCGCATCTGCGCCAGCTTCAACAGTTGCGGTTCCTGCACCGAATGCACTGCCGGAACTCCGTCGTACTGCCAGGAATTCATGCAGCGGAACTTCTCCGGCGCACGCCCCGACGGCACCAGTCCCCTCCAGAACGACGACGGGGCTCTGGGTGGCAACTTCTTCGGACAATCTACCTTCGCCACGGCGGCGATCGCCCGTGAACGCAACGTCGTGCGCGTTCCCGAAGACATGCCACTGGACATCGTCGGCCCCTTGGGATGTGGCATCCAGACCGGGGCGGGGGCCATCATGAACGCGCTGGCCTGCGAACCAGGTTCGTCGCTGCTGGTGACCGGAGGAGGCAGCGTCGGGCTCGCCGCCGTCCTCGGTGCCGTCGTCCAGGGGGTGGGCACCATCATCGTCCTCGAGCCGGTGGCCGCGCGGCGCGAACTGGCACTGGAGCTCGGGGCCACCCATGCGCTCGACCCGGCGGACGGGCCGCTCCAGGAGCAGGTCCGGGGAATTCTTCCCGAAGGCGTCAACTACGCGCTGGATACGACGGCACACCTGGGCGTCTTGGCGGGTGTGGTCTCGGCTCTCAGCCAGCGCGGGCATCTCGGCATGGTGGGCGTTCCCAGCGATCCCGAAGCCACATTCTCCTTCAGCCTGCTGGAAGCCCAGGCACGCGGGCTCTCCTTCACCAGCATCGTCGAGGGGAACAGCAACCCGGCCTCCTTCATCCCGGAGCTGTTCGCGCTGCACCATGCGGGCCGGTTCCCCTTCGAGAAGATGATCACCCGTTTCCCATTCGACCGCATCAACGAGGCCATCGCCGCGCAGGCCTCGGGAAGCGCGGTGAAAGTCGTCCTCGTCCACGAGTGACCGCCGATCCACCCACGAGCGCATCCATCCACCGAGCAACCACCCTAGGAGCAGCCATGACCATCGCCGATTCAACGACCAACACCGCCTTGGTGGACTACGAGAACCTCTATATCGACGGGCGGTGGTCGGCCCCGACCACCGCAGACCGCATCATCGTGAAGTCGCCCACGACGGAGGCAGTGATCGGAGGCGTCCCCGAGGCCCGCGAGGGCGACATCGACGCCGCAGTGGCCGCCGCCCGCCGGGCCTTCGACGAGCCCGGCGGATGGGCCCACTGGTCCCCCGACCGGCGACGCGAGGTCCTGGAGCGGTTCGCCGTCGAATTGGAGGGGCGCGGCGCTGACATGGCGCTCCGCGTGTCGTCGCAGAACGGCATGCCGATCTGGCTCGCGGAACAGTTCGAGGCCGGATTCCCGCCCGTGCTGCTGAGGTACTACTCCGAGCTGGCCGCCGCGGGACAAGAAGAGATCCGCCAAGGCATGCTGGGCAAGCAAGCCCTGGTGCTCCGCGAACCCATCGGCGTGGTTGCCGCGATCGTTCCCTGGAACGTACCGCAAGCCATCACCTTCCTGAAGCTCGCCCCGGCTCTGGCAGCGGGATGCACCATCGTGCTCAAGCCCGCCCCGGAAACCGTCCTCGACGCGTTTCTGATGGCCGAGGCGGCGCATGCAGCCGGTCTACCGGAGGGGGTCCTGAACGTTGTTCCCGCCGGTCGGGAGGTCGGCGCCTACCTGGTCGAGCACCCGGGGATCGACAAGGTCTCCTTCACCGGTTCCACGGCTGCCGGCCGTTCCATCGCCTCCACGTGCGGCCGCCTGCTGCGCCCGGTGACTCTGGAGCTGGGCGGCAAATCCGCAGCCATCGTCCTGGACGACGCGGACCTCGGCGCGAACCTGGAGTCCTTCTTCGCCTCCACCCTGCTCAACAACGGACAGATCTGCTGGCTGGGTACGCGGGTTCTGGCGCCGCGTTCACGATACGAGGAGGTCGTGGACATGGTGACCGATCTGGCCCGGTCGCTGACGATCGGCGATCCGCTGGATCCAGCCACGAAGTTGGGTCCGCTCGTGTCTGCCCGCCAGCGCGACCGCGTTGAGGGCTATATCGCCAAGGGACGGGCCGAGGGCGCACGACTGACCACCGGCGGCGGGCGACCGGAAGGGTTTGACCGTGGCTGGTTCGTCGAGCCGACGATCTTCGCGGACGTCGACCGCAAGGCCACGATCGCGCAGGAGGAGATCTTCGGTCCGGTGCTCTCGGTCATCGCCTACGAGGACGACCAGGACGCGGTGGATATCGCCAACGATTCCCAATACGGCCTGGGCGGTTCCGTGTGGACCTCAGATCCGCAGCGCGGCGCCGATTTCGCTCGGCGTGTGCGCACGGGGACCATCGGGGTCAACGCATATTCCAACGACCCGACTTCCCCCTTTGGGGGCGTCAAGTCCAGCGGCATGGGTCGGGAGTTGGGTCCGGAAGGCATGACCGCATTCCAGCAGCTCAAGACCATCTATCTGGACCAGCCGAACGACTGATCCCCGCCGAAAGGGCGGTGGCTTCCGGAGAAGCCACCGCCCTTTCGGCTGTGCTCAGCGGCCGCTGCCGGCACCGCCATTCCACGTGAACTCGGGCCGGCGCTTCTCGAGGAACGCACCGATGCCCTCCTCGGGATCGCCGCTCCCGGCCATGCGCTGCTGCCACCGGGCATTGACGCCCCCGAGGCCGGCGCTCCCGTCCGCGATCGTGTCCACGATGTCCTTCATCGCCTGGATGGACAGCTGCGAGCGGGTCGCCAGATGCCGTGCGAAGCGCTCCACTTCGCCGTCGAACTCGTCCGAGGCCACCACACGGGATACGAGTCCCAGGGATTTGGCTTCCGAAGCGTCGACGAAGTCCCCGGAGAAAAGCAGCTGCTTGGCCACCGCGGGGCCGGCGATACGGACCAGCCGTTCGATGCCGGACAGCGGGTAGACGATGCCGATCTTGGCTGGTGTGATCCCGAAGGTGGCCCGCGCGCTGGCGATGCGGATGTCGCAAGCCCCGGCGATCTGCCAGCCCCCACCCAGGCAGTATCCGTCCACGGCCGCAATCGTGGGCTTGTGGAATCGGGCGATGGCGTTTTCGCCCGCGCTGACGTGCCCGCCGTCGTGCCGCCCCGTCTCGGGATCGTGGAGGATGGCGCGCAGGTCGCCGATGTCCGCCCCGGCGGAGAAATCGGAACCTGCTCCCCTGACAACGACAACCCGCACACGGTCGTCTTCGGCAAGATCAGCCAGGACCGGCTCGAATTGGGCCCACATTGACCGGGTCAGGGCGTTCCGCCGGTCCGGATGGTCGATGACGATCGTCGCGACTGGCCCGCTCCGCTCGACACGGAGTTCGGCCGTTGCCGGCACCGGTGCCACGGAACTCATGTCAGGACCTCTTGCTGGTTTGCCGCCTCGCGGACGACGCCAGCATCGATGAGCCCGGCGATCTGGTCCCCCGTCAGATCCAGTTCCTCGAGCACCTGCCGGGTGTCCTCGCCCAGTGCCGGTGGCGCCTTCCGGACCGGGGTGGGTACGCCGTCGACGGACAGGGGCCCCCGCAGCAGTGGCAGCTCGGAGCCGTCGGAGCGGTTGATGGTTCGGACCATGTCCACGGCGTGGACCTGCGGGTCCGCGAACGCCTGGGCGTAGGTGTAGATGGGTCCGCAGGGGATCTTTGCTGCCCGGAATTTTGCCAACCATTCTTCTCCGGTGTGGGCCGCCAGCAACACCTCGAGGCGCACGCCCAACTGTTTCCGGTGGGCCGAGCGGGCCCGCCCGGTCACGTATTCCGGCTCCGCCGCCATTGACGGAGCCCCGAGCAAGTCGCACAGCTGGATCCATTGCTTGTCGTTGCCCACGGCGATGATCACCGTGATGTCGGCGGTCTTGAAGACGCCGTAGGGCGCGAGCACCGGGTGGTCATTGCCCTGGGGCTGCGGAACCTCGCCGTTGCTGAGGTAGCGCTGCCCCTGGAACGCCGACAAGGACAGTCCCGATTCGAGCAGCGACGTGGAGACGTCCCTGCCAATGCCGCTGCCGTGCCGTTCGAGGAGCGCGGACACGATCCCGAAGGCCGTGAACATCCCCGCGCTCATGTCCACGATGGGGACGCCAAAGCGGTAGGTGTTCTCGGCGTCCAGCCCCGTGACCGACATCAGGCCGGTCATCGCCTGCGCCACCTGGTCCAGCCCGGCAGTCTGGGCCAGCGGTCCGGTGCGTCCGAACCCGGAGATGGACGCGACCACCAGACCGGGGTTTGACGTGCGCAGTTCGTCCGGGTCGAGGCCCATGGCGCCCAGCACCCCGGGCCTGAAGTTCTCGACCAGGACATCGGCCTGCAGTGCGAGACGCCGCAGCAGGGACTTCCCCTCATCGGTATAGAAATCCACCGAGATGGAGGACTTGTTGCGGTTGGCGGAATCGAAGTAGAGGCTGTGCTCGTTCTCGAAGGGGGGCCAGGACCGGGAGGAATCGCCGCCGTTGGCCCCCTCCACCTTGATGACGTGGGCGCCCATGTCGGCGAGCATCGCCGTGGCGTACGGGCCGGCGAGTGCGCGGCTGAGGTCCAGGACCGTGATGCCGGACAGCAGTCCGGCCGAGGCACCGGTCGCGGGTGGGGTGTCGGGGGCCATTGTTCAGCCGCGCAGCTTCACGTTGATCTGCTTGGTCTGCGTGAAGCCGGCCAGCATGCCCTCAAGAGACACCTCGCGGCCGATGCCGCTTTGCTTGTAGCCGCCGTAAGACTGTCCGACCAGCTGTCCACCGCCCTGGTTGACCTGCACCCATCCGGCCTCCAGCCGGTGTGCGGTGTTCAGCGCGTTGTCGAGGTTGTGGCTCCACACGTAGGCGGCCAGGCCATAGTGCGAGTCGTTGGCCATGCGGATGACGTCGTCGGTGTCCTTCCATCGGATGGCCATGAGGACTGGACCGAAGATCTCCTCCTGGGATAGGCGGAAATCATTGCCGGCTCCGCCGAAAACGGTCGGCTGGTGGAAGAACCCCTCGGTCAGGCGGGCCTCCGTGGGAGTGGAACCGCCCAGCAGCACGTCGAGACGGGGGTCGTTGCGGCCCTCGTCCAGGTACTCGCCGATCTGGCGGTGCTGGCTTTCGTTGATGATGGCGCCCATATCCGTCGCCTCGTCCAGCGGATCACCGACCTTCAGCGATCCGAGTTTGGTGACCAGCCGATCCAAGACGTCGTCGTACACGTCCTCATGCAGGAACAGCCGGGAACCGGCGGTGCAACTCTGGCCCTGGCGGGTGAAGCGCGAGGCGGCCAGGAGTCCGTCGATCAGCTCGTCGTCGACGGCGTCGGGGAAGACGATCGAGGGGTTCTTGCCGCCCAGCTCGAGTGAAACGTGGGCAAGCCGCTCGCCGGCCTGGCGGGCGACGCCGCGCCCGACGTCCGTTGAACCGGTGAACGAGACCTTGTCGACGCCGGGGTGGCGGGAGAGCGCGTCACCGATGATGCTGCCACGTCCGGTCAGCGCATTCACGACGCCGGGCGGGAGGTGCCTGTTGCAGATCTGGGCGAGGAGCAGGATGGTCAGCGGTGCATCGTCGGCTGCCTTGAGGATGACGGTGTTCCCGGCGGCCAGGGCGGCCGGGACCTTGAACCCGGCAATCATCAGCGGGGAGTTCCACGGCAGGATGCAGGCTACGACGCCGAGCGGCTCAAGCCGGGTGTACTGCAGTTGTGCGTCGCCGGCGGGCAGGGTGGCACCCTTGACCTCACCCGCGATGCCGGCGAAGTAGCGGAACAGCGCGACCAGCGTGGTGACTTCCGGACGCGCCTGGGTGCGCAGCGCGTTGCCGGTGTCCAGAGCCGTGAGCCGGGCGAAGTCCTCGGCGCGCTCCTCGATCTCGTCCGCGATCTTCGCCAGCGCGCGGGCGCGCTCCGTGAAATGGCGCGCACGCCAGGGGTCGAAGGCACCGCGTGCCGCGGTAACCGCGCGCTCGACGTCCTCGATGCCAGCCGCGGGAACGCGCCCGATGACCGAACCGCGTTTGGCGGGATTCTTCACCTCGCGCCACTCACCGGTGGCGGCCTCCGTCGGCCGTCCACCGATCCACATCAGTTGCTCGAGGTCCTCGAAGATGGAATCGGTTCGGGGATCTGTGGCTACCTGGGTCATGGTTCCTCGTTTCGGGTGGTCCGCCCGAAACCGGGAGGACAGTGGGTGGTAAGTCGACGACCGGGACTAGCGGTGGGTGAATCGGGGCTTCCGCTTTTCGATGAATGCACCCATGCCCTCTTTCTGGTCCTCGGTGGCGAAGGAGGCGTGGTTCAGACGGCGCTCCAGCCGGATGCCCTCGGCGAGCGGCGATTCGAAGGCCGCGTTGACGGCTTCCTTGGCCATCAACGCCACTGGTTTGGACATGCCGGCGATGGTAGCGGCCACCGTGAGCGCCTCCTCCAAGAGGTCGGCGACGGGGACCACCCTGGCCACGAGGCCCGCGCGTTCTGCCTCCTCCGCCCCGATGGTCCGTCCGGTGAGGACCATGTCCATGGCCTTGGACTTGCCGACGGCCCGGGTCAGGCGCTGGGATCCGCCCATGCCCGGGATGACCCCCAGCTTGATCTCGGGCTGGCCGAATTTGGCGTTGTCCGCCGCGATGATGAGGTCGCAGAGCATCGCGAGTTCGCATCCGCCGCCCAGGGCGTGGCCGGCGACGGCGGCAATCATGGGCGTACGCACGCGCGCCAGCTCGTCCCACACCGAGAACCAGTCCGCCATGTACATGTCGGTGAAGGACCGCTCGGCCATCTCCTTGATGTCGGCCCCCGCCGCGAAGGCCCGGTCGGAACCGGTGATCAGGATGGAGCCTATGCCTTCGTCCCGGTCGAGGGCACGGGCGGCGTCAACGACCTCGTGGGCGAGCTGGTCGTTGAGCGCGTTCAGGGCCTCCGGCCGGTTCAGCGTGATGGTCCCGACGCGTTCCTGCCGCTTGACGAGGATGGTCTGGTAGTCGCTCATGCCGCGGCCGTGGTGGTCTTGGACGCCGACCGGATCTCGTTGATGATCGCCGAGAAGTCCTGGCCGCCGCCGTCGCCGGCAGCGAAACCGCGGTAGATCTCCTCAGCCGCGGAACCAAGCCGCGCCTCGACGCCGGTTGACTCCAGGGCCCGCGCCGCGAGGCCGAGGTCCTTGGCCATGAGCGCTCCGGCAAATCCCGGTTGGTAGTCGCGGTTCGCGGGGCTGGTCGGGACCGGCCCCGGGACGGGACAGTTGGTGGTCAGCGCCCAGCATTGACCGGACGCCGCGGAGGCCACGTCATACAACGCCTCGTTGGACAGGCCCAGCTTCTCACCTAGGACGAAGGCCTCACTGACCGCGATCATCGAGACGCCGAGGATCATGTTGTTGCAGACCTTTGCGGCCTGACCGGCTCCCGCACCACCACAGTGGACCACCCGCTGGCCGACCACATCCAAGACGGGACGGGCCTCTGCGAAATCAGCGTCGGAGCCGCCGACCATCATTGCGAGCGTCCCGGCTTCGGCGCCGACGGTTCCGCCCGAGACCGGGGCATCCAAACTGCGGTGCCCCGCCGCCGTCGTGATCTCGTGGACTGTGCGGGCGTCCTCCACGGCAATGGTGGAGCAGTCCATGAACAAGGTGCCCGGTGCCGCGGCACCCAGGAGGCCCTCGACCGGCTCACGCCCGTCGGCACCGTCGCCGCCTTGGTAGGCGCCGATCACGTGGCGTCCTGCGGGCAGCATGGTGATGACCAGCCCCGCGGTGCGGACGGCGTCGGCGGCCGTGGCGGCAATCTGCACGCCTGCGGCCCGGGCCTTTTCCAGCGCCTCTGGCACCAGGTCGAAGCCCGCGACCTGATGGCCGGCCTTGACGAGGTTGGCAGCCATCGGCCCGCCCATATTTCCCAAGCCGATGAAGGCGACGTCGATCGGCTGCGCGGAGCCGGTGGTCGCGCCGTTGGCTTCTGCGTTCGTGGTCTTGCTCATGGCTGGTACTCCTTGGTTGCGCTATGGTCCGGTGCTGAACCCGGAGAGGTGTTTGCTGGCTTGCTCGGTTTTACGGTGTCGCCGTGGCGGTCAACTGCCGCGAAAAGCGCGGCGACATCCTGCGCGGTGACGTCCTCGAGGGTGGCGGGGTTCCATTGCGGATTGCGGTCCTTGTCCACGAGCTGGGCGCGGATCCCCTCGCGCATGTCGTGCCCGCGGAGCAGGTGGTGCGCCAGGCGGGCATCCATCGCCAGGACGTCCTGCACGCTGGTCATGTCCCCGGCGCGGCGCAGCAGTTCCAGGGTGGCCTTGACCGATGTCGGCGACTTGGCCAGGATCTGCGTGGCGGCATCGGCAGCCGCCGGGTCCCCGTCCGCCTGCAGTGCCTCCACGATTCCTTCGGCGGTCCCGCCGGCATAACAGGACTGGATCCACCGCCGGTCCCCCATCAGTGGAGAGTCCGGTGGCGTGGTGGAGACGGCGTCGATGGCCGTCTGCGCGTCGGTGGTCTCCAACGCAGTGGCGAGAGCTGCCAAGTTCCCGGAGGGGACGAAACGATCGGCGAAGCCGAGTGCCACGGCATCGGCGCCGGTCACGTGGCCGGAGGTCAGGGCCATGTGCAGGCCGAATCCGGATGGCGCACGGGAGAGCAGCCAGGCGCCGCCGACGTCGGGAAAGAAGCCGATGCCGGTCTCGGGCATGCCCAGGCGTGTGCGTTCGGTGACGATGCGGTGTGAACCGTGTGCGGAGATCCCCACGCCACCGCCCAAGACAATGCCGTCCATGAAGGCGACATAGGGCTTGGGGAAGTCCGCGATCAGCGCATTCATGGCGTATTCGTCGGCGAAGAAGGCGTCGCCGACCTCCGGGCGTCCGTCCACGGCTGCTCGGTAGAGGGACACGACGTCGCCTCCGGCACACAGCCCCTTCGCCCCTGCGCCCGAAACGAGGACGGTCGCGACGTCGTCGTCATCCCGCCATCGTTCCAAGGTGGCCCTGACGATCTGCACCATCTGGTGGTTGAGTGAGTTCAGGGCCTGTGGGCGGTTGAGGATGAGGTGTCCGAGCTGGCCGGCGCGTCGGACGATGACCTCGGGTTCGCTGGCCTGGGTTGTTGCTGGTGTTCCCATGGTTGCCCTCAGCCCTCGACCAGCATCCGGCCGACGATCAGCCGCATGATCTCGTTGGACCCCTCGAGGATCTGGTGGACCCTCAGGTCGCGGACGATCTTCTCCACCCCGTATTCGTGGAGGTAGCCGTAGCCGCCGTGGAGTTGGAGGGCCTTATTGGCGGCCTCGAATCCGGAGTCGGTGGCCAGGAGCTTGGCCATGGCGCACAAGCGGACGGTGTCCGGGTCCTTCCGGTCCAGGGCATCAGCCGCCCGCATCAGCAAGGTGCGCGCCGCTTCGAGGTTCGTCGACATTTCGGCCAGATCGAAGACGAGGGCCTGCTTGGTCGTCAGGGGCGCACCGAAGGCGTGGCGTTCCTTGAGGTAGCCGGTCGCCTTGTCCAGGGCCGCCTGCCCTCCACCGAGGGAGCAGGCACCCATGTTGATGCGCCCACCGTTGAGCCCCTTCATGGCGATGCGGAACCCGTCGCCTTCGGCGCCGAGCCGATTGCCGACTGGCACGCGGGCATCCTCGAAGATCACCTGGCGGGTTGGTTGGGTGTTCCACCCCATCTTCTTCTCGTTCGGGCCGAATGACAGGCCGGGGGTGTCCTTGTGCACCACCAGCGTGGAGATGCCCTTGGAGCCCGTATCCGCCGTCCGGCACATCACCACGTAGTACTCGGATGAGCCGGCGCCGGAGATGAACTGCTTGACGCCGTTGAGGACGTATTCGTCACCATCCCGGACCGCCCTGGTACTGAGGGCGGCTGCGTCCGAGCCGGCGCCGGGTTCGGTGAGGCAATAGCTGCCCAGGTGCTCCATGCTGGCGAGCTTCGGGACCCATTGGGAGCGCTGGTCGTCCGTGCCGAAGGAGTCGATCATCCACACGACCATGTTGTGGATGGAGATGTAGGCGGCCAGCGCGGGATCGGCCTTCGCGAGCTCCTCGAAGATGAGGACGGCATCCTTGCGATCGAGGCCGGCACCACCGTAGTTCTCGTCCACGTAGATACCACCCAACCCGAGTTCACCCGCCTCGGCCAGGACATCGATGGGGAAGTGTTTCTCGGCGTCCCACTGGAGGGCGTTCGGGGCGATCCGTTCGGTGGAGAAGTCGCGAACGGCCTCCACGAGTGCCTGCTGGTCCTCGGTGATCTGGTACATGAATGCAGTCCTTCCTCCGGGCCTACCGGAATGTTGGCGCGTCGGCCGGAGTTATTTGGAGACCTTGCCCATACGTCCCGCGATGGGGGTGGTGAACAGGGGTTTGGACAGGAACCAGGCAGCGGCGATGACGACCAGGGAGACCAGGAAGATGACCAGGCCCCACCAGTCCGCGGCGTCCCTCGAGGTGAACATGTGGTTCAGGTTCCGCAGGGCGCCGGTGAAGAACACCAGGAACACGTGCACGATCGTGAACGCGACGAAGTAGAGCATCACCGGAAAGTGCACGGCCCGGGCCCACTCGACCGGGTAGATCTTGTTCAGCCGCGCGGCGTTCGCTGGCCACCAGGTGGAGAACCGGATCCCGGAGAGGATCGCCAGCGGGGCAGCGATGAACACGGTCAGGAAGTAGGACATCACCTGCAGGGCGTTGTAATGCACCCAACCGTGCTCGGTCGGCCAGTCCAGCGAGGCGTACTGGATGGCCCCGGAGACCATGTTCGGGAAGATGTCCCAACTGGTGGGCACGATCCGCAGCCAGTGGCCGGTGGCGAACAGCAAGACGATGAAGATGATGCCGTTGGCTACCCAGAGCACGTCCAGGGACTGGTGGAGCCACTGGGTCAGCGAGACCTTCTTCGGGGTATTGGACTTCGGGGAGAAGAACGAGCCCTTCTTCGCCGTCCAGTAGCCCGGGGGCTTGCGCTCGGTGCGCACCTGGAGGCCGGTGCGGATGATCAGCACGATGAAGAACATGTTCAGGAAGTGCTGCCATCCCATCCACCACGGCATGCCCACCGGCGTGGTGTCCGGTTGCGAGGCGTGCCCATCGTAGGTGGCGATGAACTGCTGGACGCCCTCCAGGGTCCGGAGCCCGCGGGCCCCCAGCACGACCAGGAGTGCGACGATGACGAGCCCGCCGATGATCGCCGCGGGTTTGACCCATGCGGGACGTTCCCGCGATGTCGCGCCCGTCGAGGACTTCGAGTTCTTTGCGGCTGCCTGCGGTCCGGCGGCCGCCGGCGCGGACTGTGCTGCCGGTCGCGTGGTCGGTGCGGAATGCTGCGCGCCGGCCGGTGACGTCAAGGCTTCAGCCGGCTCTGCTGCCGCCGGAACGCTGGTCTCGGAAGCTGGTGGGGTGGGCGCGTTCCCGCCGGCGTCAGTGGTGGGTGTTCCGGTCGTCGGGGCACCACCCATGCGCTTCCTGGGACCAGCCGTTGTGGCCGCTTCCGGCGTGTGCGACGCAGTTTCCTGGTTTGGGGCCGGGGCTTCTTCGACGCCGGTCGTCGATACCGGAGCGATCCGCTGGGTGGCAGAGCCAGTGCCCATGCGCCGCTTGGGCGCCGCTGGGGGTTGGTTCTCGGGTACCGCCGCTTCTGGTATCTGGTTCTCCGGCGTGGAGACCGGTGCCGTGGACGCTGCTTTCTGGGGTGTGGCCGCCGAGGTGGGGGCACCGCCCATGCGCCGCTTCGTCGGCGCGCCCGCGGTTGCCGCGTCGGTGGTTGCCGCGCCGGTGTCGGTTCCCGGTCGGGCGGTCGCATCGGAACCAGTGGCCGCCTCAATCCGGCCGGCTGGCGGCGTGTTGGCGGTGGAATCCTGGCCCTTGTCCTGAGTGCTGGCTCCTCCGGTTGCCGGCAGTGCTGCCGGGGCTCCGGCCATTCGGCGCTTACGCGCCGGAGCGGCAGAAGACGGCGGGACCTGGGGCACGGCGCCCGGCCCCGGGACCGGTCCATCTTCTGGGGCAGCCGATGCCGGGGACACGCCGTGGCTCGCGGGCGGGTTGTGGCTCTGCGGGTCCGAGGGTACAGCGGACGTTGTATCCGCTGCCGGGGGCTGGGGCTGCCCGGGCCCGGTCGCGGCGGGGCCGGCTGCTGCGGCGTCAGGCAGGGAGGCTTCGGCTTGGGGGGAAGCGCTTTCGGCTGGCGGTTCTCCCACTGGGTGGCCGGTGGCCAGCGGCGTGTAGCCGGCCATGCGGCGTCGAGCCGGGGTGCGGTCCGGATCCAGTTCGCTGGTCATGGTGGGTGTCGGTCCTTCGGTCTTGTCGTCGGGATGGGAGCGGCCGGCAGGGCTCAGTTACGGCGGTTGTTGATTTCCTCGATGAGCTGCGGGACCACGGTGAACACGTCACCGACCACGCCGAAGTCCGCGACCTCGAAGATGGGGGCGTCCTCGTCCTTGTTGATCGCCACGATCGTCTTGGAGGTCTGCATCCCGGCACGGTGCTGGATGGCCCCGGAGATCCCCAATGCCACGTACAGCTGCGGGGTTACCGTCACACCGGTCTGGCCGACTTGGTAGGACTGCGGCACATAGCCGGCATCCACGGCTGCGCGCGAGGCACCTACCGCGGCACCGAGAACGTCTGCAAGGTCATTGACCACGGAGAAGGCCTCCTTCGACCCAACACCGCGGCCTCCGGAGACCACGGTTTTCGCCCCGCGCAGGGCCGGACGATCGGTGGCGGCAGGGGCCTCGCTGGCCCCGGTGATGACCGCCCCCTTGGCGGTCTTCGTCGCCACGGCGGCGGTGGTCGCCTCCGGGGAGGCCACGGCCTCGGCGCGGGCCTCGATCGAGCCGGGGCGCACGGTGGCGATCATCAAGCCGCCCTCGACGGTGGATTCGGTGGTGAAGTCCCCACCGAAGACGGCATGGGAGGCGATGACCTCCTGGCCCTCCGCGTCGTATTCGATGCCCACTACATCGGCGGCCACCGAACCTCCGGCCACGATCGCCAGCCGGCCGGCCACGGCCTTCGAGTCGTTCGTGGCCGAGACCAGCACCACGGGCGCCGAATACACCTGGACGGCATCGGCCAACGCACCGACCTGGGCGGAGCCCAACTCGGTGGCGACGTTCCCGGCCTCGGCCAGGTACACCTGGGCCGCGCCCAGGGCACCGAGTTCGGCGGAGAGGTTTTCGCCCTGGCCGGGGGTGGTAACTGCCACGGCCACGGGGGTGCCGATTCCGGCTGCCGCGCCCAGCAGGCCGGCAGCCGTGGACTTCGGCGCACCGGCAGCGGTGGTTTCGATCAGGACCAGAATGTTTCCGGCATTTGCTGTGTTCGACATGGTGGATGATTCCTTCAGGTCTACAGGTCGGGTGACGTCGTTCGGGGGGTGCGGGACCGTGGGGGTCCTGCGGGAGGGCCGGTTCAGACCAGCCGGTTGGATACCAGGAACTCGGCCAGCTGCGCCGCGGCCGTTCCGTCGTCGGCGATCTTCGGCCCGGCCTGCTTCGGCGGGCGTGCCGCAGCCGAGACCATCACCGAACGGACCGGGGCCGCATCCGGGCCGGCCTGGATGCCCAGGTCGGCCAACGACCAGGACTCCAACGGCTTCTTCTTCGCGGCCATGATCCCCTTGAAGTTCGGGAACCTGGGCTCGGCCGTCTTCTCCGTCACGGAGACCACGGCCGGGAAGGCGGAGGAAACCTCCAAGTTGCCGCCATCAACGGGCGCCGAGCCCGAGACGGCATCCGCGTCGATCCGGATCGAGTCCAGTCCCGGCAACACCGGCCAGCCCAGGATCTCCGCGACCATCGCCGGGACCATTCCGCCCCGGCCATCGGTGGCCTCGTTGCCCGCCAACACCAGGTCGCACCCGGTCCTGCCCACCGCCGCAGCCAACACGCGGGCGGTCTGCACCATGTCCGAACCGGCCAGGCCGTCATCGGAGACCAGGACGGCCGAATCCGCGCCCATGGACAACAGCTTGCGCAGCGACTTGCTCGCACCCTCCGGGCCCATGGCGACCACCACGATCTCGGTGTCCTTATCCGCGTCCTTGACCTGCAGGGCATTTTCCAGGGCACGTTCGTTGATCTCGTCCGGCACCGGCTCCGACGCGGCCCGGTCCAAAATTCCGGACTCCAGATCGATCTTCCGATCCGACCAGGTATCAGGTACCTGCTTCGCCAACACGACAATCTTCATGGAGCCTTCTCCTCGTCAATGGGTCGATAAGTAATCTACAAACCAAGATACTAGGACGCCCTACCAAATACTAGATCTTACGATCATTTCGGCGTATTTTGTTATATTGGTAAGACCATAACTTATTCAGCGCTAACCACGGATACCGTATGACCGGAAGCCGAAGTTCGCGATGAGCCCATTACAGGAGGCCACCATGGTCGACGTCCGCATCTCCCCCACCACGGAACAAGTTCTGCAGATCCCAGCGCATTGGACCGATGAAGTCCGACCGGACTGGATCGACATGAACGGACACATGAATATCCGCCACTACGTGGACATGGGTGGGTTTTCCACGGATGAGGTGTGCCAGTCCATCGGGATCGATGACACCTACCGCACCAAGCGGCGAATGGGCGTCTTCACCGCCGAGCAGCACCTGACCTATCTACACGAGATGCAACTGGGCACCCCCATCACCGCGCACGTCCGCGTTCTGGAACGAAGCGGCAAGGTCGGACACATGATGTCGCTCATCATGGACCGCGACAAGGAAAGGCTGGCATGCATTTACGAGACCGTGCTCATTCACGTGGGGATGGACAGCCGTCGTCCCATCGATTTCCCTAAGGACATCGCCGACGGGTTCGACAGATTCATCGCCAGGGAAGCGACACTCGACTGGCCCGCTCCGACCTGCGGAATCCTGGGCATACGGCGTCGTTAGCCCCCTGCTCCGCCTGTGCCCTTCGCGGGAAGTGGCGTCGCCACTTGGCTGGGGCCGAAGTCCGCCCACGATGCAGAGACGTGGCCGCCACCTCGATCGTTGGGTCGGCGGCCACTGGCGCCAAGCACCTTGTCCACGTGGATGGCCCTGGCGGCCAACGACAATCCGGCAGTCCCCATGGCTTCGGCCGCCCGGCGAGGGTCCAACGGCGGAGCGCGGTACCACCATGCACGTTCCCCAGTGGAATGTCCCGGGTGGGGGTTGCCTCGACCTCGAACAAGGTGGTCTCCTCGTCCCGGCAGTCGAGCGAGTCCCCGAAGGCACTCAAATCCGCGGCTCATCGGAGTGTCCCGGCCGCGACTTCCTGGTCATCGGCGGATCGGGTTGCCCGTCACTGGAGCGCCTCCGGAGTCGATCTGATGAGTGGGAAGTTCACGACATATGCAATTTCCACTGCTGGGCTGGCCCATCCCTCTCAGCCGGAGACAGCGCTGCTTCCGTATCTGGTCAATCCTGTCGGCGGCCGGTGCCGTCCCGCCGGTCCGCGCCACGGCGATACCGCCAGACCTTGATGTGTTGGGACTTGTTTCAGCGCTCCGGAGAACGAAACGTCAGCAACGCCCAAGCCGACGCCTTGCCGTCGCAGCGCGATGCCGTGACCTCCGCGCTGGCGAAAGTCCGTCCCCGGTGGAGCTGCTTGACGCTAAAATGAATGTCGCCAGATGCTGGGCGCAGGTAACTCACCCGAATTGACGCCGTCGACATCCCATCAGGACGCGCGCCCCCATCCACAGCTGCCCGCTCAAAAGCCGGCACGAGTACTCCACCGTGGATGACACCGAGAGGGTTCACGGTGTCGACCCTCTCGGGAAGCACCCGCCGATCCCTGTCCCCGGACAGTCCCAGCAACTCGCCTATGGACCCGGCCCGGGAGTCCAGGGACGGCGCTCGGCGTTGGTCGATGATGGCTTGCGGCACTCCCTCTATGTAGCGTCCCCAGAAGGTCGCCGTAGCGACCACCGTTCCATCGTCATCGACCACATGGCCGGTTGAGCCGCCGCCCCCGGCGTCACTTGTCAGCGCCCGGCCACTGGCGGTCAATCGACCTTCCGGAGCCGGTGTGGCAAAGAAATCGAATGCCAGCTCCGTTGTCACGGCCCACATGTCCTTCGGCCGATGCGCAAGGACCGCCAAGGCGAGGACGTTGTCGACCAACACCCCCATGGCCCCCATCGCGAAGCGACCGTCCGCTTCCCGCGCCCATGGCCCCAAGGCCATGGATCCGAAAGCACCTTCTGGTGAAATTCCCGACGATGACAAGCCAAAAAGCTCCTCGGGCGGCCCGTGTGGTATCGCAACCTTGAGCTCGATCGTGGACTCCACTCCTTCGCTCATCCTTCGACCTTCCCGACCATGGCGTGCCATCCCGAAACCAGCATGCCGGGCTTACTCTCCGCCGACCGTGGCAAGTGGCGTCGAGTTTACGATGTCGGTGCTCGCAACCAGGTCCAGCGCATCGGCCAATCGCTCATTCCAGGCACCGGGGGAACCGAACAGTCCGGAGTTCAGCTTGGCCCGCTTGTAGTACAGGTGCAGATCGTGTTCCCACGTGTATCCGATCGCCCCGTGCATGGTGAGCGCGGAGTCCGCGGCACGCGGCCCTTCCTGGGTCACCTGCGCCTTGGTGGCTGCGGCGTGCAGGGCCGCGTCCGGTTGATCAGAGTCCACAGAGGCAGCCGTGTAGTACACGGCTGAGCGGCCCGCCTCCACGCCAACCATCATCGTTGCTGCGGCGTGTTTGACCGCTTGGAACGAGCCGATGGGTACTCCAAACTGTTGACGTTGCTTGGAGTACCCCACGGACAGGTCCAGCATGGTCTGGGTGGCACCGACGGTATCCGCGGCAACCAGAACGGCCGCGCGACGGGAAATGGCATCCAGCACGGTGACTACGTCAACGTTCAGACGCTCCGAGGCCGCGCCCGCCAGGGTGACGTCGGCCAGGGAACGGGAGCGGTCCAGCAGGGAACGCGTCGCCCTGGTGACCCCAGGCTGGTCCGCTTCCACGAGGTGTAGTTCGATACCGAACTCTCCGTTCACGGGCACCACGAAACGGGTGGCAGTGTCGCCCGCCAGGACCATGGGAACAGCCCCCTGGAGCCCTCCGGGGCCAGCCGCCACCGTGGTGTCGCCATCGGGAATCCGGTTTGCGGGGACCAGGAGAACGGTGGGGCGGCCCCCGAGCGATTCCTCCACGATTTCCGGCTGACCGGCGAGCGCCGGCAGGGCCAGGACTGTCGCCAGCCAGTCCCCGGAGGGGGCGTCGACGCGAGCGAGATTCTCGGCGGTGAGGGCCAGTTCAACCAGCCCTCCGCCTTGGCCGCCTTCCTCTTCCGGGGTCCCGACACCGGCCCAGTCGCGAACGAACGGCACGGTGAATCCCGAGGCGTCACCGGATTCGAACCATCCCCTCAGCCGCTCCGAGTCCACCGCGCCTGCCAGCCAGTCCTGCAGGGCCTCCGCATAGGCTTCCTGTTCTTCAGAGAACTTCCATTCCACGGTGCTGTCCCCGATCTATTTCTTCGGCATTTTCAGGATGCGTTCGGCCACGATGTTGCGCTGGATATAGGTGGAGCCGCCCGCGATGGCGGTGCCCCGGGCCTGGTTGGCGAGACGGAGCCAGTGCCGCTCGTTTCCGGCCACCTCGTCTTCGAGCCCGAATTGGTCGTCCAACGGCTCAAGCGATAAGCCGAAGTCGGCCAGGTCCTCCACCAGAGGGCAGAAGTACAGCTTGCCGATGGAAGTGACTTCCCCCGGGGGTTCGCCACCGGCGGCTCCGGATATCACCCGTTGGCTGATGGCCTGATGCAGGTGAACCCGTCCCCATAGGTCGGCGAGGGAGCGTCTCACGTGCGGATCGGCGCCCAGGGGACGGCCGTCCGCATCCGCGCGGGATCGGACGTCGTCCACGAGGTTCCGCATTTCCTTCACGGTGTTCACGCGGCCGGTGGCGATGGCCACGCGTTCGAAGGACAGGGTGCCCATGGTCACCTTCCATCCCCCGTCCACGTCGCCGACGACTGCCGAGTCCGGCAGGAAGACGTCGTCCAGAAACACTTCGTTGAACTCGGCCTCGCCCAACATGTGCTCCAACGGACGGACGGTGACGCCCTCGGCGTCCATCGGCAGCAGGAAGTAGGTGATCCCCTTGTGCCGCTCGCCGCCCCCTGTCCTGGCCAGCAGGATGGCGTGGGCGGCCAGCTGGGCACGGGAGGTCCAGATCTTCTGGCCGGTGATCCTCCAACCGCCGTCGACTTTGACGGCCTTGGTGCGCAGCGAGGCCAGATCGGACCCGGAGTCGGGCTCGGAGAACAGCTGGCACCAGATGTCTTCGCCGGTCAGGATCCGGCGCAGGTACTTTTCCTTCTGCTCCGGCGTGCCGAAGTGGGCGATAGTTGGTCCTGCGAAGTCTTCTCCGATGGTGTTGAGACGCTCCGGGGCACCCATATGGGCGGACTCCTCGGAAAAGATGGACGCCATGCGCTCATCCAGGCCTTGACCGCCGTACTCGCGGGGCCACGTCAGGCCGGCATAGCCGACGCGGAAAAGTTCCGTCTGGTACTTGCGCCAAAACGGCAGCTTGTCCTCGAGCTCTGGCGGCTCGGGCCAGTCAAGCGTGGGAAGAACACCAGCTAGCCAGGACCGCGCTTCGGCGCGGAACTGCGCCTCTTCCGGCTTCTCGGAGAAATCCATCCTCGTCCCTTCATCGTTCTTTCGCTACACTGGACTTTAGGTCAGACCATTTGATTTGGCTAGTCTTGGATGAAGCAGCATGTCTCGCAGGTCACATTCCCCATCAAAGAGAGGACGGACCATGGACGGCACCACCCTGGTCGGAACGGTCGTGGACGAAGTCGCCTTCGACGTGGAGCGAGGCAAAATCGCCGAGTTTGCCCACGCCACCGGCGTTGACGATCCCATACACACGGATCGCCGGGAGGCGCAGCGGCGCCAACTGCCAGATGTTGCCGCCACGGCTACCCACGTGGTCGTGGCCGGTCATCACCGCAGCCAGTCCGCCATGCTGGACACGCTCGGCCTCGAACTCGCCCGCGTGGTCGTCGGAAAAACGGGATGGGAGTACATCCGGCCGCTCGTCGCCGGCGACAGCCTGACCGGTCAGCGCGTGGTGACCGGAGATGAGGCCAAGACCAGCAGCAACGGCTCACCCCTACGGATCATCACCCTCCATACCGACTACCGGGACCGCGGCGGCAACGTCGTCGTCCGCCAACAGGAAACGATCATCGAAAGGGGCCGAAAATGACCACACCCAGCCCAGGAAGCTTCGGCCCCGTCACGCAAACGGACATCGTCCGCTTCGCCGGTGCTGGCGGGGACTTCAACCCGCTGCACCATGACGCGTCCTTTGCCCAGGCAGCGGGTTTCGACGCCCCCATAGCCATGGGCCAGTTCACCGCGGCGCTCTTGGCCGGCTGGTTGACGGACTGGTGCGGCGTGGAGAACCTCCACGCCTTTGAGGTGCAGTTCAAGGCCCCGGTGAAGATCGGCGACGTCGTCGGCTTCTCGGCCGTCGAAGCCGCCCCTGGCTCCGATCCGGCCCAGCCGTCCCACCCGCGGCAGTCGTTGGACCTGACCGCGGCCGTGGAGGGGAACACCGTCGTGGTGGGTCGTGCAGTGATCACGCCCCCCGCTGCCAACTCAACTTCCGGCGATGATGCGGGGGCAGGCACGGCCGACACCGGGCACGGCGACCGGCAGCTGATGTGGACTCCCTCTACCGCCCGCGTGGAAGGCTCCCGGATGCTGGACTTCCAACGCTGGGCCGCCGACCATCGGGGCGCGACCGCAAGGGACTATGCGTCCCTGCACCAGTGGTCCGTCACGGACCTGGAAGGATTCTGGGGCGCGGTGTGGGAGTACTTCGGGGTGGAGGCCTCCGTCCAGCCGGACCTGTCACGGCCTGGCGCCGTTCTGGCGAACGACACGATGCCGGGCGCGTCCTGGTTCCCGGGGGTGAAGCTGAACTACGCCGAGAACATGCTCCGGCACGCTGCCGATCGCCCCGACGAGATCGCGATCGTCGGTGAGCACGAGCAGCTGGCCGCCACCGCGTTGACGTGGGGCGAGCTCGAGGCCCAGGTGGCTGCCCTGGCCGCAGAGCTGCGCCGGCTCGGCGTCGAACCCGGGGACACCGTGGCGGCCGTCCTGCCGCACATTCCGCAGGCCGTCGTCGCACTGCTGGCCACGGCCTCCGTGGGAGCGGTCTGGTCCGTGGTCAATACCGACTTCGGCAGCACCGGCGTCGCAGACCGATTCGCCCAAATCGAGCCGAAGATCCTCTTGACCGTGGACGGCTACGAATTCGGCGGCAAGCTGCGTGACATGACGGGTAGCATCCCAGAGCTGCTCGGCGTATTGCCCACCGTGCAGCACGTCATCGTCGCCGACCAGTTCCCCGACGGAACCTGCGGACCTCTTCCCGAACAGGCCACGCGTTTTTCCGAGATCATGCTCCATTCCGCGGAGCCCAGCTACGAGCAGGTCAGCTTCGACCATCCACTATGGGTTCTGTATTCCTCCGGGACGACCGGCAAGCCCAAGGGCATTGTCCACTCGCATGGCGGGGTGCTCCTGGAGGCCCTCAAGGCCAATGGCCTTCACTACGACCTCGGACCTGAGACCCGAGCATATTTCGCCGTGTCGACCACCTGGGTGGTCTGGAACATGGTCGTGGACACCATGTCCGCGGGCGGCTCGATCATCACCTACGACGGTTCCCCCCTGCACGACGGCGCCGGTCGGCATTTTGAGTTGATCTCCCGCCACCGGGCCACTTTCTTCGGCACCGGCGCTGCGGTGCTGACCATGATCGAAAAGGCCGGAATCGTCCCCAACGCCCGTTATGACCTCACCGCCCTGACCGCGATGATGGTCACCGGCTCCCCGCTGCCAGACCCCACCTGGGACTGGGTCTACCGGGCCGTTGGCAACGATCTGCGCGTGGGTTCCGACTCCGGCGGCACCGACGTGGCCACCGCGTTCATCGGCTCCAATCCACTGGACCCGGTCTTCCGCGGGGAGCTCATGGGGGCTTGTCTGGGCGTGGCCGCCGAGTCGTGGGACCAGCACGGAAATCGTGTCCACAACGAGGTCGGCGAGTTCGTGGTGACCCGCCCCATGCCATCGATGCCGATCCGGTTCTGGAACGATCCCGATGGCACCCGCTATTTCGATGCCTACTTCGGCACCTACCCAGGCGTCTGGCGGCACGGCGACTGGGTCACCGAGCTTGATGGCGGTGAGTTCATCATTCACGGCCGCTCCGACTCCACCATCAACCGCGGCGGCATCCGCATGGGCTCGGCCGACATCACCCACGCCGTCGACCAGGTCCAGGGCGTGTCGGCATCCATGGTCATCGGCGCCGAACTCGCCGGCGGCGACTACTACATGCCCCTCTTCGTGGTCCCCACGCCGGGACGAACCGTTGACCAGGCACTCAAGGATGCCATCGTCGCGGCGGTTCGAACGCAGGTATCCCCCCGCTACGTCCCCGACGAGATCATCGAGGCTCCTGCGGTCCCGAAGACCCGCACCGGCAAGCTCATGGAGGTCCCGATCAAGAAACTCTTCCAGGGAGCCGGACCGGAGACACTCAACCGCGGAACCGCGGAGGACGCCACGGTGTTGGACTGGTATGCCGCGCAGGCGGAGGCGTTCCGGCAGGGACGGTAACCAAACGGGCGAAACGGCACTCTTTCATTGCCCCTCTTGATAACGATCGTTCACACGCATAGAGTATGCAAATGGTAAGGCCAAATAATCTTGTGGCTTGATCGACAGAACACCCAATGAACAATGCAAGGAGAATCATGCCGTCCATCGATAACTTCACCGACGTCACCTACGAGGTGGACAACGGTCTCGCATGGATCACCATCAACCGCCCGGATCGGTACAACGCGTTCCGGGCCCGGACCGTCGACGAGCTGGTGATGGCCTTCAAATCGGCGTGGAACGATCCGGCCGTGGGCGTAGTAGCCCTGACCGGCGCAGGAGACAAAGCCTTCTCTGCTGGCGGCGACCAGAAGCAGCGGATGGAGACCGGAGACTACGGCCCGTCGGACTCTGGCCTATTCGAGATCGATTCGCTGCACCACGCCATCCGGGACACCCCGAAGCCAGTCATCGCCGCAGTCAACGGCGTTGCCATCGGAGGCGGACACGTACTGCACATGCTGTGCGACCTGACCATCGCAGCCGACCACGCGATCTTCGGGCAGAACGGCCCACGCGTCGGCTCCTTCGACGCAGGCTTCGGCACCGGACTGATGGCCCGCGCCATCGGCGAGAAGCGTGCCCGCGAAATCTGGTTCCTGTGCCGCCGGTACACGGCCGCGCAGGCCGTCGAATGGGGCCTGGCGAACAAAGCCGTCCCCGCCGACCAGCTCAAGAGCGAGGTCCGGGCCTGGGCCGACGAGATCATGAACCTCTCCCCCACGTCTTTGAAGGTGCTCAAGCAGGCCTTCAATGCCGATACCGAGCACTTCGGCGGGCTGACCCAGATGGCGAACACCACGCTGTCGTTGTTCGGGGAAACGAACGAGGCGAAAGAGGGCATCACGGCCTTCAATGAGAAGCGGGCGGCCGACTTCCGGGCCCACCAGGCCTGACGAGACCCCATCTGATCACCAGGCCCGAACCTAAGGAAGAACCCCGTGCAGCTCAATGAAGAACAGCAAGACCTGGCCAGAGCGGTCCGCGACTACTGTGCGCAGAATACTGCCACTGTCGCCCAGCGTGACGCCCTCACCGAAGGCAACACGCAGACCACCTCGCGTCAGGTCCTGGCCGACATGTCCGAATTTGGCTGGCTCGGGATTTCCCTGCCGGAAGAATACGGCGGACAGGGCGGGACATT
The DNA here is from genome assembly GCF_039526245.1 of Arthrobacter rhombi. NCBI lineage: Bacteria > Bacillati > Actinomycetota > Actinomycetes > Micrococcales > Micrococcaceae > Arthrobacter > Arthrobacter rhombi. The sequence goes on along the minus strand of NZ_BAAAIV010000019.1, from coordinate 45,992 downwards.
CCTGGACGAGGTGGTGTTCCTGGAGGCTTCATCCCGCGGTCTCGGCCTCACGCACGCGTACTCGACGGGGCTCACTGCCGCGCAAACCTACCTGAAGTGGGGGACGGACGAGCAGAAGACGACTATCTGCACCAACTTGGCAGCGGGAAAGCTCGAGGCGATCTCGCTCTCGGAGCCGAACACTGGTTCGGATCTGGCAGGGGTCCAGTGCAAGGGTGTGCGCGACGGGGACGAATACGTCGTCAACGGCCAGAAGACCTGGTGCACCGCGGCGCACCTGGCCGAGAACATCCTCCTTTTGGTGCGCGAGGACACCACCGGTACCAGGCACGAGGGTCTGACCCTGCTGATGGTACCGGCCAACAGCCCCGGCTTGGACATGGTGGCCATCGAGACGATGGAACCACACACCGTGAACGAGCTGTTCTTCAAGGACGTACGGGTACCGGTTTCCGCAGTCGTCGGCGAAGCCGGCCAGGGGTGGAAGCAGCTGATGCGCGGGTTGAGTGTAGAGCGGCTGATCATTGCTGCCATGAGCCTGGGAGCGGCTCAACGCTCCTTGGACGACACGGTCGCCTATGTCAAGGCACGCGACGCCTTCGGCACCAAGCTGGCCAGCTTCCAGGCCTTGCGCCACCGCATCGCGGACTTGGCCACCGACATTTCCATGGCCCGTTCTTTTGTGTACGACGCCGCCGCGAAAGTGGACTCCGGGCTCGAGGATTCGCTGGCAAGCGAATCTGCGATGGCCAAGTCACGTTGCACGGAGATTGCCCAGAAGGCCGCACTCGAAGGAATCCAGATGCACGGCGGCAACGGTTTCACGAGGGAGTACGGGATGGAAGCGCAGCTCCGCGCAGCCATCGCCCCTCCGATCTACGGCGGGGCCAACGAAGTGCAGCGGGACATCATCGCCAAGGCGCTGCTGGGCAAGCCCTGACACGATAGCCGGCCGCCAAGACGCCGCCCGAGTAACCTCTCGCCCACCCTCCCTTGACCCTACGGAGAGATTGAACATGACCGAACACCCGTCACCCTTCCGGGCAGATATCCTGACTGGCCAGCGGATCCTCATCACCGGTGGAGGCACCGGTCTCGGACGCGGCGTGGCCAAGCACCTGGCCGCGCACGGCGCCCAGGTCCACCTCTGGGGGCGCCGCGAGGCGATCCTGCAGGAAGCCGCAGAGGAAGCCTCCGCCCAGTGTCCGGGCAGCGTCCACTACCAGGCCGTCGATGTAAAGGACTATGACGCCGTCGACGCCGCGATGGAAGTTCTGTGGGCAGAGCACGGCCCATTGACCGGCGTCATCAACAATGCGGCAGCCAACTTCATCGCACAGACCAAGGACCTCAGCCCCCGGGGCTTTGACACCGTATCCTCAACCGTGATGAAGGGCTCCTACCATGTCACGCACGCCGCCGGTAAGCGGTGGATCGACCAGGGCCTGAAGGGCAATGTGCTGTCCACCCTCACGACCTGGGTATGGACGGGATCCGCCTTCGTGGTGCCCTCCGCCATGGGCAAGGCGGCCGTGAACGCCATGACCATGTCCCTCGGCGTGGAATGGGCCAAATACGGGATCCGCATCAATGCGATCGCGCCCGGCCCCATTCCCACCGAGTACGCCTGGGAGATGCTGAACCCCACGGAGAACTCCTCCGCCGGCGCCACCCAGTATGACACCGTCCCCGCGGGGCGGCCCGGAACCATCGAAGAACTCGCGAACCTCACGATCTTCCTGCTGACGAATGCCTGCGACTACATCACGGGGCAGACCATTGCCATGGACGGCGGGCAGATGCTTGCCGGTCCCGGTACCTTCGCAGGCTTGTCCTCCATGACAGACGAGGACTGGGCCGAGGCCCGCGAGAAGTCCAAGGCGGCTACCGAAGCCTCGAGGGCCCAGCGGAGCGTGTAACCACCGACCCTGCGCGGCACCCAACTTCATCGAAATCTCGTTCCCCACCACGCCAGGAGCATCCATGCCCTCCCCCACTGTTCGCACGTACGAAGATTCTGCCGTTGTCATTGCCGGCGGCTCATCTGGCGTCGGCTTGGCCTCAGCACAAAAGTTCGTAGAAGCCGGCGTCACCCGCCTGACGCTGTTGTCCCGTTCGCCGGAGCGGGGCAAGGCCGCCCGAGACCAGGTTCGAGCCCTGAACCCCAAGGCCACCATCGAGTTCATCCCAGTGGATCTTGCCTACCCGGACCAGGTCACCGCGGCCATCGAGTCAGCCCACCAGCAGCTGGGGGCCATCGACGTCCTGGTCAGTTCCGTAGCGGCGTCCTACCGCCCGGAGCTGTTGCACACGATAGATCCACAGGACTTCGGCGGGATCATCAACAAGCAGGCGCTGCCCCCGATGTATCTCACCCGCGCGGTCTTGCCGATCATGCAGGGTCAGGGCGGGGGCAGCATCATCAACATCGCCTCGGACGCGGCCAAGGTTCCGACCCCCGGGGAATCCGTCCTCGGCGCGGCCATGGCCGCGATCGTCATGTTCAGCCGCACTGCCGCCATGGAGGCCAAGCGCAACGGCATCCGGATCAATGCCGTGACACCGTCCCTCATCGCCGGGACGCCCACGGCGGAACGCGTTCTCAGCGACGGCTTCAGCAAGTCGCTCTTCGAGAAGGCCGCGCGCATGGCCCACCTCGGCGTTGCTGAGGCGGAGGACCTCGCCGATCTCGTGCTCTTCCTCGGGGGGCCAGCTTCGGCACGGCTCACCGGCCAGGCCATCAGCGTCAACGGCGGCATCTCCGCCGGTTGATCACCCTTGTCCATATGTCTGTAGCGCCTCACCCAAACGAAAGGCGGGGTCTCCATGGCCTCCATCTCCAACCGTTACACCCAGCTCATCGGTATTGAGCACCCCATCGTCCAGGAGGGCCTCGGTCCATTCCGCACCCCGAAGCTCGCCGCTGCGGTGTCCAACGCGGGTGGGCTGGGCACGGTATCCATGCCGGGCATGCCGGTGGACATTGATGCCGGTGCCCGCACCTTCCGCGAGCACATCGAGGAAGCAGCGAGCCTCACGGATCGCCCCTTTGCCGTGAACATCCCGGTCGGCGTGGACCACAACGGCGAGGTGTTGCCCTTTACCGACACCTACATCAAGACCGTGCTCGCTGCCCGGGAAGCGGACGAAACTCTGGCTCGCCAGCTGCGGGTGATGACCACTTCGGCCGGGTTCCCCGGCCCCTACATCCAGGCGATCAAGGACGCCGGCATGATCCACCAGCACAAGGTCGGGTCCACGCGCCAGGCAGTAAAGTCCGAAGAGGCGGGGATCGATGTCGTCATCGCCGCGGGTTTTGAAATGGGCGGACATGCCCCCAGCAAGGCCGTCCACACCTTCGTCCTGATACCGAGCGTCACCGAATCCGTGGATGTGCCGGTCCTGCTCACCGGTGGGGCCAGGGACGGACGGGGGCTGGCCGCGGCGCTGGCCATGGGCGCCGATGGGGTGGCGATGGGTAGCCGATTCATCGCCAGCCACGAAAACTCCGACTGGCATCCGAACTACATCCAGGCGTTGCTGGACGCCGTCGAAGGCGACGACGTCGCTTTCGACGGCGTCTATGGACCGTGTCGCGGACTACGAAACAACGCCTCGAAGCAACTGCTGGCCGGCGGCGGCCTGGGGCCGGACGGCTCTGCCGAAAAGCTCAGCGAGGTGGAGCTCATGCGCTGGAAGATCGAGTCGATGCAGTTGTCACAGACCGACGGTGACGTGGAAAACGGACTGGTTTTGGCTGGGCAGGTCTCCTCTGCCCTCCACGAACTCATCCACATCGCAGAGTTTGTCCCCGCGATGGCCGAAGAAGCCGCCGGAATCCTCCGTGGTCTTGCGTCCAGGCTCGATGCATCGGTGATGCCGAACTGAACCGACAACCCGACGATCCGGGCATTTCAGCTTCCGTCCAGAAACAACAGATAAGGATCCACGCATGGACTTCGGGTTAACGGAAACACAACAGGAACTCCGGGACGCCGTACGTGCCTTCGCCCGCGAAAAATTGGCTCCCGGATACCTCGAGAGAGCCCGGTCGGACCGCTTCGACTGGGACGTGCACCGTCAGGTCGCCGACCTCGGCGTCTTTGGGCTGCTCGCGGGCGAGGAACACAACCCATTGCCCCAGGAGGACTTCGTCGCCGTTGGGCTCGTGGTCGAGGAACTGGCCTATGCGGACTTCAACATCGCCAACGCTGCCATCCCGGTCATGCTCATGAGTTCCTTGTTGGCCCAACACGGCAGTCCACGGGTCCGGGACGAGTACCTGTCCCGGCTCGTGGACGGCAGCGTTTACGTGGCCTTGGGACTCACGGAACCCGAATGCGGTTCCGATGTCAGCGCCATCACCACCACTGCAACGGCCACCGGAGACGGCGGCTACGTCATCAGCGGCGAGAAGACCTCGGTGACCATGCTTCCCGAAGCCGAGGCGATCATCCTTGTCGCCCGGACGATTCGGGACGGCCAGGACGTGGGTGCCTCTGCCTTCCTGGTGCCGCTGGATGGCGCGGGAATCTCCAAGGCCCCCATAGAAGATCCCGGATGGAAGCCGCTGGTCCGCGGGGTCCTCCACCTGGACCGGGTGTCCATACCCGCCGATGCCCTCCTGGGCCAGGAGGGCGCGGCCTTCCGGCAGGTTCTCAATGGCTTCGACTTCACCCGCCCGCTCCTGGCTTTGACGGGCATCGGCTGTGCGCAGGTCTCCATCGACGAAACCGTGGCATACGTCAGCCAGCGCACCACTTTCGGCTCCCCGCTGGCCAAGTACGAGGGCGTCTCCTTTCCCCTGGCCGAACACGCCACCCACCTGCAAGCGGCACGGCTGCTGTGCTACTCGACACTCTGGCACCGCACCGCCAACCAGCGGCATACGGCACTGGCCGCCATGACGAAGTGGTATGGGCCGCTGCATGCCGGACAGGCCATCCGCGAGTGCCTTTTGCTGCACGGCAATTTCGGCTACAGCAGTGAGTTTCCATTCGAACAACGGTTGCGCGATGTGCTCGCCGTCGAAATCGCGGACGGCACAGCGCAGATCCAGAAGATCATCATCGCCCGGGAACTCTTCGGCCGTCAGTTCGTGCCCTACGGCAAGTGACTCGTTCCCGACGGCGAGCGCGCGCCTCGGGAGGGCTTGTCCCACCCCGCGGTCACCGCCCGCAGAGCCGCCACCAGCGCCGCAGGTTGGTCCAGCATCGGTGCGTGGCCTGCGCCCGGCAGGTCCAGGAAGATCCCGCCGGCAGCCTCAATCAGCCCGCGCGCCGACGGCGGCACCATGCCGAGTTCGCCCCGCAGGTATGCCAACCGGCCGCCAGGGGTCGGCAGTGTCGTGCGCATCCGGGTCGTGCCGTTGAAGATGCGGGCGTCGAACTTCCAACTCCAACCGCCCTCGGCTCGGAGCACCGAGTCGCGGGCCACGTGATCGTGCACCTCGGGTACCGATGCCTGTGCAGGGATGGGCCTGAAGCGCTGCACAGCAATTTCTTCTGACGGGTAGAGCCTGTGTCGGGCGACGAAGCCGCCCGCTTCGAGCAGCTCTTGGGCGTCGGGTCCCCCCACGGGCGAGTCCACCACGATGGCACGGTTGACCCCGGATCCTGCCTGCTCGCGTAGATAGAGGGTGATCAGGCCGCCCAGGCTGTGGCCGACGAGGGTGCACTCTGGATCCAGACCGGCAACACGCCGGACTTCCAGGACCTCGGCCCCCCATTGGTCCATGTCGTAGTGGTCTCGGTGATCGCTGTCGCCGTGGCCCGACAGGTCGAGGGCCACGACCCTGCCACCCCCTGCCAGCAGCGGGGCGATGTGGTCCCACCATCCCGAATGGGCACCGCCGCCGTGCACCAGGAGCACGCCCCGTCCCTGGCCGCTCCCCCATACTCGGAAAGCGATGCGCGAACCGCCAACAGTGACTGAGTCCCGCTGGGGCCTCATCTCCAGCGCGGACGATATCCACCCCGTTGTCGTGGTCTCCATCCGCTTCCTTATCTCGTCCTGAACGGCCTGTTTCGACCCGGTCATCGTCATCGGTGTTCCTTTTTTCGGGAGCCACTTCGTCGGTCTGTCCTGCACCATCATGCCGTGAAGAACAGCATCCAAACATTCTACATCTCTAGAAACTGAGTCCCCTTCATTGACAAATGTTAGCCGTGGGCGGATCGTATATGGAAGATGCAACGAAAACCCGCAGTCAATGGTGGAGAGATACGTAATGGATACATTGGACCCCACGGCTTTTGAGGCTCTGGAGCGCGCCGCACAGAACCCTGTTGCCTACGCACAGCAGTGGAAGGACCGCACCGGCCGCAAGGTTATCGGCTCCTTCCCCATGAATTTTCCCTCCGAACTGGTCCACGCCACCGGCGCCCTGCCCGTGATCGTGCAGGAGAGTCGCACCACGATCACCGAGGGCCGCAGCCTGTTGCCGGAGTTCTACTGCAGCTACACCCGCAGCGTGGCCGATCAGGCCGCCGTCGGGGAGCTGGACGTCTTCGATGCCTTCGTTCTGGTGGACCACTGCGTCCAGCTGCTCGGTGCTGCCGATGTCATCCGGTGGGCGAAGCCCGAGACGCCCATGCACTTCGCCCAGTTCATCAGCTCCATGGACGACCCCTGGAGCCGGGGGCAGGTGGAGGACAAGATCGGTGCCATGCGACGCGAGGTCGAGGAGATCACCGGGGTCACCATCACCCCAGAAGCCCTCACCGCCAGCATCCGGGCCTTTAACGAGAACCGCCGCCTGCTCAGGGAGTTCTTCGAGCTGCGCCGCACCGGCCGGTTGCACATCCCCGCGAGCCGGCTCCAGGCCCTGGTGAAGTCCAGCATGGTGATGGACATAGAGGAGCACACCGGTCTGTTGCGGCAGTTGCTGGACCACCTGGATCCCCAGTCCCCGGCCCCCGACCATCTGGTTCGGCTGCACTTATCCGGCCATTTCTGCGCCCCTCCCCGCCCCGAACTGCTCGACCTGCTCGAGGAATGCGACGTCGTCGTGGTCAACGACGACCTCTACCACGGCTCCCGGTACATCTCGACCGATGTCCCGGACGGCGTAGACCCCTTCTCCGCCTTGGCGGGCTGGTACCTGGAGCGCAACATCTCCGCTCCCTGCGGGACGCGCGTCCAACGCAACGTGGACTGGCAGGCCTACCTGATCGACAATCTGGACGAGACCGGCGCAGAGGGTGTCATCACCCTCATGGCCAAGTTCTGCGAGCCCCTCATGCTCTACTACCCCGAACTGCGCAAGGCCCTCAACACCCGCGAGATCCCCGAACTACTCATCGAAACCGAACACGAGGGACTGGCGGCCGAGTCGCTGCGGACCACCGTGGAGACATTCGTGGAGCGCATCCGCCGCCAGCGGGCCCGCCAGCTCACTCCGGCCTGAACCGACGACACCCCACCTGACGAAACTGGAGCCATCCGATGTCACTGGACCTCAGTAACAGCAACAAGCAGTCCCTCGATCTTTCCCCGACCCGCCTGTGGACCCCCGATCGTCCCGACAAGTCGAACCGCCTGTCCAGCACCAAGATGGGCGGCAAGATGGTCGCCGAGTACTGGGAGAACATCTTCAGCGCCCGCGAACGGGGCAAGACCGTGGTCTGGTACAACGGCACCGCCCTTAACCCGATCTTCCAGGCCGCCGGCTTGGAGTGGTGCCACGGCGAGGCGTTCTCCGCCCGGCTGGCCGCGATGCACATGGAGGAGCCGGCGCAGCAGGCCGGTGCCGAGTACGGATACATCGGCGAACTTTGTTCTTATGCCCGCACCCACCTGGGCTGTGCGGTGATGACCCAGAAGGGCATCACCGAAAAGCAGAACGGCATCGTCGGGATGGTCGACCAGGAAGAGCTCGCGGCCAAGCTCCCCTCCCCTGACTTCTTCGTCAATGCGTATGCCGGTTGCAGCACGGGCCAGCAGTGGGACGCCATGACCTACCGGGTCTTCGGCAAGGAGCTCCCCATGTTCAACGTGTCGCTGCCGATGATCTGGGGCAACAAGAAGGACTCCGGCTACCTGCGCGGCGAGGAATGGGAGACGACGCCGCTCTATGTCGAGGATCAGCTCAAGGAGTTGATAAGCTTCATCGAACACCAGACAAAGCGTCCTTTCGACTGGGACGCGCTGTCCGAGAACATGTACTACATCAAGAAGGCCTCGGAGTTGCGGCTGGAGGCGATGGCACTGTGCGCCAAGGCCCCCACCCCGGCAACGTATTGGGACTGGGTCGCGAGCATCGCCCCGATCAATTTCCTCCCGGCGAACCAAATGCTGGTGGATTACTTCCAGGGCGTCAAGGACGAGATCGAGCAGCGCATCCGGGACAACGTCTCCGCGGTGGAGAACGAGCGGTACCGTGTCTACTTTGACGGCATCATGAACTGGAACAAGCTGGGCTTCCTGACCCGCAAGTTCGCCGAGTACGACGTCGCCGTGGTGGCGGGCCGCTACACCCACGATTCGTTCTGGCAGGAGCCGGACCTCATCGATGTGAACAGGCCCCTTTTGGGTATGGCCCAGCACTACCTGATCTGTCCCATCAACCACGGACTCAAGATCATGGAGGAGTTGTTGCTCAAGCGCTGCGACGAGTACGCCATCGACGGCATCGCCTTCCACTCCACCCGGACCTGCCGGGCGATGACCAATCCCCAGCACATCCTGGCCCGGACCGCCGAACGTGATCGCGGGATCAAATCCTTCTTCTTCGAGGGTGACGTGGCCGACGCGTCGTTCTACAAGGATGAGACCCTGGAGAGCGGCTTGGTGGCCATGCTGGAATCGATCGACCAACAGCGCGCGAAGGCCCAGGTCGGCTAGCTTCGGCGCATGCCGTGAACAAGAGGGGACGAGGAAAAGCAATGCAGTGGTACACGATGGGTGTCGATCTGGGATCGACGACAGCCAAGGCCGCGATCGTGGACAGCGACGGCAGGATGGTCTCATCCGCGGTGGTGCAGATGGGCGCGGTCAGCCGCCAGGCGGTCGGTGTGGCCATCGACCAGGTCCTCCAGGATGCAGGACTGCAGTCATCGGACATTGCCCGGACCATCAGCACCGGCTACGGCCGGCGGCTGGTGCCGTCCGCGGACAAGACCTTCACCGAGATCACCTGCCACGCCCGGGGCGCCGCCGCCTTGTCACCAGGGGTCCGCCTGGTGATCGACATCGGCGGCCAGGACAGCAAGGCCATCGCCGTGGACGAGGAAGGGCTGGTCGACCGGTTCGCGCTCAACGACCGGTGCGCCAGCGGCACCGGACGGTTCTTCGACGTGCTGTGCCGTGCCCTGGAGGTTGACCTTCGCCAGGTCGTGGACCTGGCCCTCGATGGAAGCGAGAACCTCGAGGTGAGCAGCATGTGCGCCACATTCGCCGAAACCGAGGTGATCTCCCTGCTGGCGCAGGGCGCCGAGCCGGCGGACATCTCCGCATCCGTGCATCGCTCCGTCGCGGCGCGGACGCTGGGACTGGTTGCCCAGGTCGGTAAGGCGTTCCCTGCGGTCATGACCGGCGGGGTCGCCAAGAACCAGGCCTTGGTACGGTTCCTCTCGGATTCCCTCGGCCAGCCTCTCGTCGTCCTGGACGACCCGCAAATCGCAGGTGCCCTCGGGGCCGCGCTGATCGCGCGGGACGAACACCGGGGGAACCTCAGCCTCGAGGTCGCCGACGTCGACGCCGACCGCCAGCTGGTCGCCCAACGTACGGCCGGGCCAAGCGATTGCACCGGCTGTGACGGCAACCCTGACCACAACCATTCGTCACATCGGGGCAATGGACCGGTCCCGGTCATCCTCAGCATGGACCACCTGGCCGTTCCCGGGCCCGGGGGAAGGTGAGATGACGGCGCCGGCCCTTCCGGCCGGCGCCGCGCTTACTTCGCCACGGCGGCACCGGTAGAGTAGAAAACCATGACGCGCGCTACCAGAACCGGGACGATCTCCGAGCCCACGCCACCCCGGCAACCGCAAGCCGGATTGACCCAAGGCAGTGCGCGATCCGTGCTGATGACGATCCTGGGTGAGCTGGTGTGGCCGACGGATGAGGCGGCGCGGACTTCTGCACTGCTGTATGTGATGAGCGGCCTCGGCTTCGAGGAGGCCACCGCCCGCCAGGCGATCATCCGGGCAGCCGATTCGGGATGGATCGAGGGGCACAAACACGGCCGAGAGGTCAGCTGGTCCCTCACCCCCTACCTGCGCAAGGTCTTCGACGAGGGCTCCAATCGAGTGCTTGCGCTGAGCGACCCGTTCCCCGACTGGGACGCTCGGTGGCTGGTCCTTTTCATCACCGTCCCGCAGTCGCAGCGGTCGCAACGCAAGCGGCTGTACAGCGACCTGACCTGGGCAGGTTTCGGCAATCCCTCCCCCGGCGTCTGGCTGAGCCCACACGGTGAGCGCCGCGGACAAGTGAACGAAGTGGTGGAGCGGTTGGGCCTGGCCGAATCGACGATGTCCTTCTACGGCCCCGTGGATGGTGTCGGGCTGTCGGAGGACGAGATCGTGGCCGCCGGTTGGGATCTGGCGTCCCTGGCCGAGGACTACGCACGGGTTTATGACGAATTCCGCGATCCGAGCCCGAGCAGCGACGACGACCTGCTCTTCACGGAGATCCGTGCCATGGGACAGCTTCAGCGGTTCCCGTTCACCGACCCACAGTTGCCGGAAGCCCTTCTCCCTGAATGGATCGGCCGCTCGGTGGTGTCCCATATCAAGTCCCTACGGAATGAGTGGGCCGGAACCGTCAGCCGACGCTGGGCTTCCATCAACGGCGGAAAGTGCTGACGGCACTCGGATATCCGTCCGTAAAAGTCGGCTGCTCCTTGGCGAGGAAGGACATGATCCCCTCGGCAGAATCGGCCGCCGCAGCACAAGTGTGGATCGCCTCCGCCTCGGCCTGGAGGTGCTCCAGATAACCGTTCGTTGACGATGCCGCCAGGAGCCGCTTGGCCTGGCTGAAGGCCGTCGCCGAGCGCCGCGAGAACCGCCGCGCCGCCGCCCAAGCGGCGTCCACGAGCTCGACGTCGGGGACGACGGCGTTGACGATTCCCCACTCCAGCGCGGTGGCCGCGTCAATCGGAAGGTTGTCGAGGATCATCGCCTGGGCCCGGCGCAGCCCGACGTACCGGGGCAGGTGCCAGGACGCGCCGCCGTCGCCGGAGAGGCCGATATCGGCGAAGCCGCCGGCCATCCGGGTGCTCTCGGCCGCGATGACGTAATCGGCGCACCATACCGGGCCCAGCCCGCCGCCGGCCGTACCGCCCTGGACGGCCGTGACCACCGGGATGTCCAGGGCGGACAGTCGTCCCAGCACCTCGTGCCAGTGGTCCACCATCCAGCACAGGATCTCCTCATGGCGGTCCGTGTTGGCCGCGAAATGCTTGAGGTCTCCACCAACGCAAAACGAGGGGCCTTGGGCAGTGATCAAGAGTGTCCGAACAGATGAGTCGGCCGCGACCCGGTCAATGGTCGCCCCGAACTCCTCCACAAAGGTCGGGTCCATGGCGTTACGCGCCACGGGCCGACTCAGTTCCAGATGGGCGATTCCGTTCGCGATGGCGAGGGTGACTCGGTCACCGATCACGAGACCACCGATTCCGCGCCTTGCTTGGCAGGACGCGCGGGGGCCACGACGGCTTCTAGCTGGCCGGACTTGATCTGCTCCAGTAGGGCAAACTTCTGGATCTTGCCGGACGGGGTCTGGGGGTATGCCTCGGTGAAATACCAGCGGCTGGGGGTCTTATGGGCCGAGATGCGGGCCCGGCACCATTCCTTCAGCACGGCGGGGTCGGGCCGGGTGCAGCCGTCCTTGAGCCGGACGACGGCCGCCACTTCCTCACCCCACTTTTCGCTGGCCACCCCGAGCACCACCAGATCGGCAAAGTCCGGATGGCCGGCTAGCACTTCCTCGATTTCACGGGGATAGAGGTTCACGCCGCCGCGAATGACCATGTCCTTGAGGCGGCCGGTGACCTTGACGAAACCTCGTTCGTCCATGATGCCGAGGTCCCCCATGTGGAGCCAGCCGTCCGCATCGATGGTGGCCGCGGTCTGGTCCGGCAGCTGGTCATAGCCGAGCATGTTCTGGTAGCCGCGCGCGCAGATTTCGCCCTGCGCGCCCACGGGCACGATCTCGTCCGTATCGATGTCGACGATCTTCATTTCCAGTTCAGGCAGCGGCTGCCCGACCGTTCGTGACTGGTCTTCTGGCGAATCAGTGACCCTGGTTTGATTTGTCACGCCGTGCATCTCGGTCTGCCCGAACAGGATGCTGAACTGGCACCCCCAGCGGTCGATGACCCGTTTGACCAAGGCCTCGGACACAGGCGCCGCCCCGGACATGATGGTCTGTGTGCTGGACATGTCCCTCGTGGCGGCGTCCGGATGCTCGAGAACGGCCAACAGCATGGTGGGGACCATCAGCGAATGCGTGCCGTGGTAGGTCTCGAAGAGCTCGAGCGTGAGGGCCGGGTCGAAGGCCGGCATCACCACGTAGGTTCCCTTCGCGGCGATCGTCTGCAGTTCCGTGACTGCACCGCCGCCGATGTGGTACATGGGCATGGCGTTGATGCACACGCCGTCCGATCCCATAGCAGCCCGCTCCCCGACGAAGGAGGCCTCGTTCACGATCCCCTTGTGGTGGAGGATCGCGCCCTTGGGGAAGCCGGTGGTACCCGAGGTGTACTGCACCTGCACCGGGTCGGTCGGGTGGACTTCCGGCAATTCGATGTCGGGGTCGGCTGAGTCCAGGAACTCTTGCCAGTTGTCAGGGGTGACCAGCGTCTTCACGTCGGTGGCGGTGGCGATCGCGTTCTGAACCACCGGTTCGAGGTTCGCGCCCCGATAGGAAGGGACGTAGAAGAGGCCCACCGCGCCCGAGTGGCGCAGCACGAACTCCAGCTCATGGGTCTTGTAGGCGGGATTGGCCGCCACGATGATCATCCCCGCCATGGCGATCGACTGCTGCAGGATCACCCAATTCGCACTGTTGGGGGCCCAGACGGCGATCCTGTCCCCAGGGGAGAAATGGGCGAGCAGGGCGCGGGCCCCCTGCTCGACGTCGGCGAGGAACTCGGCATAGGTCCAGTGGCGCCGGTTCTCGGGATTCTTGGCGCCATAGACCAGGGCCAGTTTGTCCGGGAATTCTTCCGCGGCCTCACGCAGCAGCCCCGGCAACGTAATGTCACGGACGCCATCACTCTTCTCGGCCGGCCAATAGGACTGAGTCAGCAGGGGGCACATCAGATACTCCTTCATGGCGCTTCAGTTATCACGCCGGAATGGTCCAGGAACATCGCTCCCGGGGAGTCGCTCAAACACTCGACATCGGCAGCGATGAGCACAACGGTAATGTAAAAGGTCAGGCCTTTCAAGGGTTATTTGTGATTGGCCTCACAACTTTTTGGACTCGGAAAAACAAGGGAAACCCGCCATCCCATAACCACTCAACCAGATCTTATGTGGTAAGACCATTGAGTTTGTGCTAATGGACTGCTTGAATGGTTCCGGAGGTGGTCTGCTTCACTCGCATTCGCGTTCCGCTACTCCCTGCCGACGCCGCCCTTGCCAAGGAGCCCCAATGAGCACAGACATCCATTCGCCCGCGGGCGCAAACCCCCGCCAACTCAATCGCTGGTGGTACGTCCTCACGGGTTTCCTGACGCTGTTGTTCGGCACGAGCACGGTAAACGTCCTCGTCAACGTCCTAGCAGCACCCATGACCAAGGAGTTCGGCTGGGAACGCAGTGTCATGACCAACGGGCTCTCCATCGAAACCATGATGGTCGGCATCAGCATCGTGGTGCTGGGCTTTCTCATCGACCGGTATGGACCGCGTATCCCCACTGTGCCCATGTCCCTGGCCTTTGGTGGCGGCCTCATGCTCATGGCAGCCCTACCGAACAGCGAATTCCTGTACTACCTACTGTGTTTCGTCATTGGTGCCGGTGCGGGCGCTGTCAACCCCGTCGCGCATTCGACGGTCGTCAGCGCGTGGTTCAAGAACGGTAGAGGATTGTCCTTGGGCATCCTCATGACCGGCTTGGGTGCGTGTGGCGTCATGATGCCCTACCTAGCCAACTGGGTCCTGTCCTGGGGCGGTTGGCGCATGACCTTCCTGATTATCGGCGCCCTCTGCACCATCATTCCGGCTGCCGTGTATGCCTTCATTACCCGCATGCCGGCGGAGCACGAAACCGTTCGCCAGGCAGCCCGGAGCCGGGGGAAGGTCGCCGGCGAATCGCTGCTGACAGTTGCGCGAAAATATCGTCAGTTCTGGCTCCTGTCCATCGCCATTTTCCTGGTTTCGTCGGCCACTTTCGGACTGATGGGCCAGACCGTGCCCATGACCACGGATAAGGGGGTGGACCCGGTCACTGCCGTGACCGTTCTGTCGGTGATATCCATGACCTCGATTGGGGCGCGGTTTCTGGTCGGCTTCCTCCTCGACCGGTTCTACGCCCCCTTGATCGGCATCATCATCTTCGCCCTGTGCGGAGTCGGCGTCTTCTTCCTCATCAGCTCGGCCTCCGTGGGCCCCATGATGCTCGGTGCCGCCCTCATCGGGCTCGGGCTGGGTGCCGAGGGAGACGTTGCGGCCTACATGTGCAGCCGCTATTTCCCCCAGCACTCCTATGGCCGGGTCCTTGGCTTCATCTACTTCCTCTACGCCCAAGGGTCGGCTTTCGGCATCTTCCTGCTTGGCCATATCTACGGCACGACCGGCTCGTACCAGTCAGGTGCGCTGCCGATCATCATCATGGTCGCAGCCGCCATCCTCTGCCTTCTCTTCATGGGTCCCTACCGGTTCACGCTGGATCATCAGGAAACCGGGACCTCGGCGAAGCCTGACTCCGGTGCAGGGACAACCGATTCTACTCACGACGAAACCGGCGTTTCCGCCTGAAAGGAGCGATTCTTGGGGAACATCTTCGAGAGCGCAGGGACACCGGCACTGTCCGGCGTGCTCGGCCCGCCGGAACGCCGGCTCTCGGTTTCCCGATGCAGTCTCTCCGGGAGCCGCGTGGAGGCACAGATGACCACTGGCCCCTGGAACCGGCGCGGAGATGGGACGGCGTCCCACTCCGCGCTCGGCGTCCTCGTCGATGACGTCGTCGGCAATGCCGCGTTGCTGTACCGGGACCCGGAAAGCTGGGCCGTGACGACGGAACTGTCCCTGGACATTCTCGCGCCGCTCCCGGCTGACGGAAGTTTGCTAACGTGCCGGGCCGTACACCTCGGGCAGGACGAAACCAGCTGCTATGCGGCGGGCGAGGTCCGCACCGATTCCGGCACGCTGCTGGCCCGGGCCTCGTCGTGGCTGATCTTCGTCCCCGGAGTGCCTGAGAAGGTGCGTGGTCAGCACACTGCCCCGGCGACCATTCCGCCGGCCGACGCACTCGAGGAGGCCTTGGGCCGCCCCGACGCAAACGGCCCGGGTGGTGACACTTTCCCAGCTCGGTCTGGCGCATTCCATGCCACTGAGTGGCAGCTCAACCCGGCTGGCGCCATCCACGGCGGAATGGTCGCTGGGATGTGCGGGCTGGCAGCCGAGGAGGCCGTGGCGGGCACAGGGGTGAGGCTGCAGTCACTCAGGGTCACTTTCCTCCGCCCTGGTCGAGGCATCCAGGTCCCCCAGACACGCGTGATCCATAACGGGAACCGGCTCAAGAAGGTGTCGGTTTCCCTCATGGGCCCCTCGGGGAAACCGACTGCCTCGGCCGAAGCGGTCCTGCGTCCCTGACCCGGTCAGCCCTTCGTCGGCTTATAGAGATACGACGAGGAGCGCGTCAGTGCGTATTCGAAGATTCCGTAGCCGGTGACGCCGTTCCAGGTGAAGCGGGTGCACCGGTCGGTCAGGGCCGAGTCGAGTGTCTTGGCACTCACTGACCCGTCCAGGGGGTACACGTCGGACTCGGAGTGGTTGCGGCCAAGGACCTTGCCGTGGTTACCGCCGTAGCCACCGCCGGCCATGTAACCGCCCCCGGCGGTGGCGTCGGCCTCCACTTCGTAGGTCCTGCCAGCGGCCGTCGCGAACTGGACCGTCCCGGAGACCAGGTCGTTGTTCTGGTTGAACTTAAGGTCGTGGACCACGTTGATGATGTCGTCAACTTGCCCGTCTTCATGCATGACCGCACCCTCGAGCACGATTCGTCCCCCAGAACGGTCCTCCACCAATAGGAAGCCAATCGCCCGGTCCGGGAACTGCGCCTGATACCAGACGTGCAGGCCCTGGCCACCAGACATGGTGCGCACACCGCGCGAACGGTCCCTGACCCCGTACCAACCGTCGACGGATCGGCGCTGTCCGTCCAGGATCAGGGTTCCTTCATAGCGGCCGGGCTGGAAGAGGTGGTCGAACGAGGTGGCGTTGCCATCCGTGTTCTCCACGTCCACTGACCCAAACCAGTACGGGGCCCGTGCCCTCCAGACCAGGTCCAGCTGCAGGCCCGTGGGGTTTTCCCCAAGCACCACCCGCCACATTTGGTTGTCTTCCACAGTCTCCCAACGCAATGGCCCGACGGAGGAACCATCCGTGGACGAAAGCTCGGTGGAGAAACGATGGTTGCGCTGTTCTGTCTCGGTATTCAACACCACGAACCCGTCGACCACGTCCCGGGGCGGATAGGCCCCGGCACCCAGGATGAGCGAGGGGACGGTTCCGTCGTCGGGGTGGAGATTGAACATGAACCGGTCGAAGAACCTCTCGGGCATGTCCGTGGTCTCGTCGGTGATCATCGCGTCATCGAAGGCGGTACTCATGGTGCTCCTTGGTTGTTGTCGTTGGCGCGGGCAGGTCAGGCAGGTGACAGTCCGGCAATCTCCCTGGCCTCTGCCAGGAAGCTGTCCACCAGACCGGGCGTGAGGTAGTAGTCGTCCTCCCCGCGGCGTCGGCTGTATTCGTAGAGTGCGGCCAGCTTCCAGAGCGCCAGGGTGGTGTACCACGGCAGATGTGTCAGGTCCGCTCCGGTCTGCCGAGCGTAGCGTTCAGCCAGTACGGCCCGGCTCGGGTAACCCTCCTCGAGCATGGCCGTTCCCAGGTCCTCCGTGGGCGTGCGAGCGTGGCCCTTTTCGGGAACCGAGGACAGGAAGTACCCCAAGTCGAACAAGGGGTCTCCCAGGGTGGCCAGCTCCCAATCCAGGACGGCGGCGACCCGGCCCGGTGCCTCAGATCCGATAACGGTGTTGCCGATCCGGTAGTCGTTGTGGATCACGGCGGCGCCCGATTCCTCCGGCACGTTGTCCTGCAACCAGGCGTGGATGTCGGCGAACTCCGGTGGCTGGTTGCCGTCATTGTCCTGGACCAACCGGGCCATGCGCTTCAGATGCCGGGCGTTGAAGCCCTCGGGATGTCCGAGGTCGTCCAGGCCGGCGGCGGTGTAGTCGGTCTGGTGCAACCGGGCCAGGTTGTCTATCAATGAGTGGGCGATGTTGAGCCGCTGTTCAGGGGAGGACAGCTCTGCGGGCGTCCTCGTGGTCACCACGTGCCCAGGGGCGAAGGACATGACGTAGAACGGCACGTCCAACACCTCGCCTTCCGGCACGGTGGCGAGCACTTCCGGCACGGGATAGCCCGTTGCGTGCAGGCCAGCCAGGAAGCGGGCCTCTCGGAGCATGTCATTGGCTCCCGGCGGCAGTGGCGGCGGTGGAGGGCGGCGGACAACGACGGAGCGTTCCCCATTCCCAACGAGGAACGTCAGATTGGAATGGCCGTCCCCGATCGGCTTTGAGGTCAGTGGACCGGATAGCACGCCACGGTCCTCGAGGAAGGCTGCCAGGGCCGCCAGGGTCGCGTCTGTCCAGTCCCAAACCTGGTCCCGGCCTTCGCCCGTTCCCGGGGTGGACGCTTCACGTGATGGGCTCGCGCCGGTCGGTGTCATGGCGTGTCCCACCTCAGCGTCCCGTGAAATTCGGTTCGCGCTTTTCCCTGAAGGCCGCAAGGGCCTCTGGCATGTCCTCTGTGCGCGTCATCAGCGCCTGGCCTCTGTTCTCCAATTCCAGAGCGGCCGCATAGGAGGTGATTTCCTGATTACGCTGGATGGCGCGTTTGGACATGCGGACCCCACCGGGCGAGTTCCGGGCGATTTCTTGGGCCATCAGCACGGCCGCGTCGGACAGCTCATCAACGGGGACAATGCGGTTGACCAGGCCGATCCGTTCGGCTTCGTCGGCCTTGACGATCCGGCCCGTGTACCCGATCTCCGCGGCCCGGCCCGGTCCGACGAGCCGAGTGAGGTTGTAGGAGGTCCCCAGTTCACCGATCGACAGACCCACCTTGACGAAGGCGGCGCTGAACTTCGCGGTGGGGGCCGCCAGCCGGATATCCGCGGCCAGTGCCAGCGCCAGCCCGCCGCCAGTGGCCGGTCCATGGATGGCTGCGATCACGGGGAATGGAAGGTGTCGGATGCCCTGGATGCCACCGGTCGCCGTTTCCTGGAACTTCAGGAATTCGCGGACGCCCATGGTGGTGATGATGTCGATTTCGTCGAGGTCGAAACCAGCACAGAAGGCCCGTTCCCCGGCGCCGGTGACAATCAGTGCCCGGGCACCGCTGTCGCGCAGGGCCCTGGCAGCGAGCCCGTACTCGGTGAACATCTTCACGGTCTGCGAGTTCATCCGGTCTGGCCGGTTCATCCGCAGGACCACGATGTCTCCGGGAAGTTCCTCGATGGTCAGGGTTTCCAACTCGGGAATCTGCAGCTTCATGTCTCTCGTCTTTCGTCGCTCGGGTTGCCTGGTTAGCTACTGATGGAGGGCCTCAGGCCCCGATGAAGTTCGGCTTCCGCTTTTCCTTGAAGGCGTTCAGGGCCTCGGCCATGTCCTGAGTGCGGGTCAGCAGGGCCTGTCCGCGGTTCTCCAGTTCCAGTGCTCCGGCGTAGGAGGCTGCCTCCATGTTGGCCTGCAGGGCGCGCTTCGAGAGCTGGACGCCGGTCGGCGAATTCTCGGTGATGGACACGGCCAACTCGACGGCGGCGTCCACCACCTCGCCGTCCGGGTGCACGCTGGTCACCATGCCCAGGCGCAGGGCTTCCTCGGCTCCGACTTGCCGGCCGGTGTAGGCGATCTCGGCCGCGTGCCCGGGGCCGATCAAACGGGTGAGTAGCCAGGACACGCCCAGGTCGCCGGCGGTCAGGCCGATCTTGACGAAGGCAGCGTTGAACCTGGCCTTCTCGGAAGCCAGTCGAATGTCCGCTGCCAAGGCCAGGGACATGCCCCCACCCGCTGCCGGCCCGTTGATCGCGGCGATGAAGGGGATGCGGATACTGCGAAGGGCCAGCAGGGCCCGCGCCGCCAGCTCCTGCTGGTCGAGCATCCCCATGGCACCCAGGTTCGGCAGGTCCTGGGCGTCTTTCAGGTCGTATCCGGAGCAGAAGGCCTTGCCGGAACCGGTCATCACCAGTACCCGGATGTCGTCGTCGTCATCTATTGACCATGCAAGCTCCTCGAATTCCCGGAACATGGTGTTGTTCATGGCGTTATAGGTCTCGGGGCGGTTCAGGGTCATGACCGTGACCCCCGGTGCCCGCTCTTCCAGGGTGAAGGTCTCGTAACTGGTGTCGGTCGTCTTCATGGTGTCTCCGTGGCAACTCGGGTCCGCACGTCCGCGGACAATTCGGTGGTGTTCGTCCCGACGGCGCTGTCATCGTTGGGTCCTGCACAGACAACGGCGCCAGAGCCCAGCCATTTGGCGATCCGCCTCTTCGGCGTCCCCCAGTTGGTGAGGACTTCTTCGCTATGTTGGCCGGGTAGCGGCGGGGAAGCCGTCACGGTCGCAGGGGTCCGGCTGAATCGCGGCGCCGGGGAGGGCTGGGGGACGCCGTCGACCTCGGTGAAGGATCGACGCGCCCGGGCGTGCTCCGATTGGGTCGCCTCCTCCGTGGTCAGGACGGGATGCAAGCATGCATTGCGTCCTGTGGAAGCTGCCACCCACTCGTCCCTTGTCCGGGTAAGGAAGCGCGCAGCAAACACCTGCTTGAGAGCTGGCCACGCGGCCTCGTCATCCTGGCGGCCGGGAAGAAGTGCCTCATCCAGGTCGAGGACGTCGAGCAGGTCGGCGTAGAAGGCAGGTTCCATGGCACCAATGGCGACCCATTTGCCGTCCGACGTTTCATAGCTGTCATAGAACGGCGCGCCGCTGTCCACGAGGTTCGTGCCCCGTTCCGCGCGCCAGGTGCCGGTCGACATGAAACCGAAGAACGCCGTACCCAAGAGCGCGGCACCGTCCACCATGGCGGCATCGATGACCTGGCCTTTGCCGGACCGTCCTGTTTCCCACAGGGCCGCAAGAACGCCCATGGCCAATAGCATCCCGCCGCCGCCGAAGTCGCCGAGGAGGCTCAGCGGCGGGGTAGGTGGGGAGCCCTTCCGGCCGATGAGCGATAGCAGGCCCGAGGTGGCGATGTAGTTGATGTCGTGGCCTACGTCTTGGGAGAGGGGGCCATCCTGGCCGAATCCGGTCATACGCCCGTAGATGAGCCGTGGGTTGCGACGGAAGCAGTCCTCGGGACCAATACCGAGCCGTTCAGTCACCCCGGGCCGAAATCCCTCGATCAGCACGTCGGCCCGCTCGACCATGTCCAGCACCACGTCGGCACCGTCGTCGTGTTTTAGATCCACAGCGAGCGAGCGGCGTCCGCGATGCATGGCCTCCTTGCGGAAGTCGAGGTTCGGTCCCGGCAAGCTCGCACCGTGAGCACGATCAACCCGGACCACGTCGGCACCCAGATCGGCCAGCACCATTGCGGCAAAGGGCCCAGGGCCCATGCTCCCGATCTCCAGAACCCGAAGTCCCGCCAAAGGGCCTGTGAACGATCGTTCCGGAATGGCCATACTGTCCCATGATCCCTTCTGGTGGTTACCGAATGGCGTGCCGACGCCGTGCAGTGTCAGGCGAAGTTCGGCTTGCGCTTGTTGATGAAGGCGTCGATGCCCTCGGCGGCCTCGCCGTGCTCGAACAGTCCCTGTTCTTGTTCGACCTCCACGCGGATGCCCTCGGCAAACGGCAGGTCATATGCGGCGTCGACGGACCGGATCCCTGCGATCTGGGCAGGCAGCGAGGCGCCTGCAAATTCGTCTGCAAAGGCCAGGGCGGCATCCACGACATCACCGTCGGTGGAGCGGTCAACGAGCCCGATTTCGGCGGCCTCGGCGGCGTGGACATGGCGGGCCGTCAGGATGATGTCGAGCGCCCTGCCCCGGCCGACGAGCCGGGGTAGACGTTGAGTGCCGCCGGCGCCGGGGATCAATCCGATGTTGACTTCCGGTAGGCCATAGCGGGCCCGCTGGCCGCCCACGCGGAAGGTGCAGGCCATGGCCAGTTCCATGCCGCCGCCGAGGGCCAGGCCGTCGACTGCGGCGATACTGACGAAAGAGGCTGCCGCTATGCGGTCGTTGGCGGCCCGCATCTGGTTTCCGTAAGCCGTGAAGGAGCCCGCATCGATGGTGCCAAGGTGCTTGATGTCAGCTCCTGCAGCGAAGAAGCCATCGATCGCGGAACGAATGATCATCACCTTGATATCACCAGCCTTCTCGGCGGCATCACAAGCGGCCTGCAGGCCGTCCAAAAGGGGAATGCCCAGGGCGTTGGCCGGACCCCGTTCCATGGTCACAACCATGGTTCCGGGACGGACCGTTTCCCACGTCACCACCTCGGTAGCCAATTCTGCGGGCATCAAGACCTCCAGGGTAAAGCACTAATGTTTATGGTTAGACCATACTTTATGGCGTCCGCTTTGTGAAGTCGTCTTCGATCCAGCAATCCAACCGGCGTCCGGCTTTTCATCTCCACTTCACGACATCACGGCGACCCCACGCCGGCCCGCATCTCCACGTTGTGGGCTTCCCACGTGATTACCGAGTTGGTGCCATTCTGCGGGACATCAGTGCCGCCGAACGGGCATCAAGCAGTCCCGGCAGAGTGACGGAGCGGGCATGGTCAAGCCCGGTTGGATCACGACGCGACGCACCTCGCCAGCCATACGGAAAACGGCCGTTCCTTGGGATCGACTCCACGAACACGCAAAACAGAGCTCGCGCTGACACTCAGCGCGGCTTCCCGCTAGTGGGATGGGGACTCGCGAGGCGAATCCCAACTGGGCGTGGTCTCCGGTCCGTTGAAGTCCACGGGTTTAATTCAATCGGCGGGGGCCGGCGCACGTAGTTCATGCTTGAGCACCTTGCCCGTGGCGTTGCGGGGCAGCTCAGGAACAAGCCGCAACTCCAAGGGGAGCTTGTAGCGAGCCAGTTTGGCCCCGGCGAACTCCCGGAGGGCTTCGAGGTCGAGTTCGACACCGGGTTTGGGTGCCACGACTGCCACCACGCGTTCGCCCCATCTCTCGTCTCCGACTCCGATGACGGCGACCTCCTGGACGCCGGGATGCCCATACAGGACATCCTCCACTTCGGCCGAATAGACATTCTCTCCGCCGCTGATGATCATGTCCTTGAGCCGGTCGACGATGTAGAAGTACCCGTCCTCGTCCTGGTATGCGACATCGCCACTGCGGAACCACCCGTTTCCGCCCTGCGCGGCGGCCGTCGCCTCCGGCATGTTCCAATAGCCCGGGGTGACGGTATCACCGCGCACACATAGTTCGCCCCGGACACCCGGTTCCGTGATGTCGGTGCCACCGAAATCGACCAGTTTGACTTCATTGAGCAGGCCCGCGGTTCCGCAGGAGCCCAGCTTGCCGAGCGCATCCCGGGTCCCGAGAAATGTGGCACCTGTAGCCACCTCGGTCTGTCCCCAGCACTGGCTCACGGGGATGCCGCGCGATCCATAGAGTCGCAAGAGGGACTCGGGTACGGGCGCCGCCCCGGCAACGACGATGCGGATGCTGGACAGGTCGGCAGCTTCGAAACGCTCATGGCGGCCGATTCCCTGCATCATGGCCGGGACCAAGAACAGCGAGGTCACCCGGTAGCGCTCCACGTCGTCCAGCAGGAGGCCCGGATCGAACTTCTCGTGGATGATCACGTGGGCACCGGCCATGAGCATGGGCAAGGTCATGACGCACATGCCGCCGGAGTGGAACAACGGTGCCGATGTCAGGGCCACGTGGTCAGCGGCATAGCCCACGGAGAGCATCCAGTTCACGTTGTTCGTCCACAGATTCCGATGTGAGAGGACGGCGCCCTTGGGGTTTCCGGTCGTGCCAGAGGTGTAGACGATCACGCCCGGTGAATCCGGATCCACGGGCGCCTCCTCCACATGGGGGTGTTCCCGGGCCAGAAGTTCGTCGATTCCCTGCCACCCGTGCACTCCCTGGCCGAACCGCAGGTAGCTGCGGATCTCGAGGTCATCGCGGACCTCGTCGACGGGAGCCGAGTGGGCTTCATCGGCGATCAGCAGCTCCGCGCCGCTGTCGCGGACGAAGTAGGCGAGCTCGTGGCCGGTGCACCGGAAGTTCAGGGGCACGAAGATGGCCCCGAGTCGTGCGGTGGCGAACAGGGCGATGAGGAAGCGGCTGTGGTTGAACCCCACATATGCCACCCGGTCCCCCGGCGCGACGCCGGAGGCCGCCAGCATGTCTGCGAAGGCCTCGACGGCGGCCTGCGCCTGGCCGAAGGTCAGGGTAGTACCGGCAAAGGAGATCGCGTCACGGGCACCGTCCCGTTCGGCGCGGCGGCGGAACCAGGTGGCCAGTCCAGTGGGGTGCATGATGGTCCTCTCGAAGGTTGCCAACGGTGGGTGTGGGCCCGGCGTGAAGCTAACCGGTCCCGGGATCACGCCCGGCGCGGGAACTTCGAGAAGTCCGGCTCCCGCTTGGCCTTGAACGCGTCCCTGCCTTCCTGGGCCTCTTCCGTGCCGTAGAACAACAGATTGGCATCGTGCGCCAACTGCTGGATCCCGGCGAACCCATCCTCGGCGGCGTGGAAAGACGCCTTCATCAGACGGAGGGCATACGGAGAGAGGGCGAGCATCTCCCGGCACCAGGCCAGCGTCTCCTCTTCGAGCCGCTCCAGCGGAACCACGGTGTTGACCAAACCCATCTGCAGGGCCTGGTCCGCATCGTATTGGCGGCAGAGGAACCAGATCTCCTTGGCCTTGCGGGCCCCCACCAATTCAGTCAGCAGCGACGCGCCGAAGCCGCCGTCAAAGGATCCGACGCGCGGGCCCACCTGGCCGAACCGCGCGTTGTCCGCCGCAATGGCCAGATCGCAGACGAGTTGGAGGACGTGCCCGCCGCCGATGGCCCAGCCAGCGACCATGGCAACGATCGGTTTGGGGCACCGTCTCATCTGGACGTGCAGGTCGGTCACGTGGAACCGGCCGGTTGCCTTCGCATCCGTCTTGTACCCGCTGTCGCCCCGCACCCGCTGGTCCCCCCCGGAGCAGAAGGCCTGGTCCCCCGCGCCGGTGAGGATGATGACGCCCACGGATTCGTCCTCCCGGGCGGTAACCAAGGCGTCGGAGACCTCGATCAACGTCTGGGGGCGGAAGGCATTGTGGACTTCCGGGCGGTTGATGGTGATCTTGGCGATCCCGTCCTCGGTGGTCTCGTACCGGATGTCCTCGTACTGGCCGAAGGCTGTCCAGGTTTCGACGCTCATGCCATCGTCAGTCCGCCGGAGACGGACAGGGTCTGGCCGGTGATGAAACCGGCACCGTCCGAGGCGAAGAACGCGACCGCCGGGCCGATGTCCTCCGGGGTGCCCAGACGCTTCATGGGAACGGCGCGGGTCATGCCCGAAAGGACCTTGTCGGCGTCGTCCCCGGCACCATCAGCGAACTTGCGTAGGGCCGGGGTGTCCGTGGGGCCGGGGCAGACCACGTTGGCGGTGACGCCCTTGGTGGCGACCTCTCGGGCAAGGGTCTTGGTGAAGGCAATGACGCCGCCCTTCGCTCCCGAGTAGACGGCCTCGAGCGAGGAGCCGACGCGGCCTGCGTCGGAACCGATGTTGATGACCCGGCCGAAGCCGCGCTCGATCATGCCCGGAACGATGGCCTTGATGGTGCGCAGGTGTCCCTTGAAGTTCAGGTCCACGATCTTGTCCCAGAAGTCCTCGGTGGTGTCCAGGAACGGCATGAAATCGTCCCATCCGGCGTTGTTGACCAGCACGTCGATGGGCCCGGACTGGGTCTCCGCCTGCTGCACTGCCTCCTGCACGGAAGCCGCGTCCGTGACGTTCATCTTCACGGCTGAGGCCTTCAGGCCCCGACCGGTCAGTTCCTCTGCGGCGGCCTTGGCGACGTCCAGGTTCAGGTCGGCAATCACCACGGAGAAGCCGGCTTCGGCCAGCGACGTGGTGATGCCCTTGCCGATGCCCTGGGCTCCTCCGGTGATCAATGCGGTGCGGTCGGTCATGGTCGTTCCCTTCGTGTTGGCTGGTGTGGATCTCCCGTGCCGACGGGACGCCGGGTTGGGAGGAGTTGGGGTGGGCTGGACGGCCGATGTCGGCGCCGGTTCAGGCGGCCGTGCCCCAGCCGATGGGGCCGGCCACGATGGAGTGGCTGGTCAGCTTGCGTCCCAGGATGTCCTGGGCGTGACGTGCGGATTGGATGATCGCCTCGAGATCCACCCCGGTCTGCACGCCCATCTCATGGAACATGCTGATCAGGTCCTCGGAGGCGATATTGCCCGTGGACCCCTTGGGGACGGGGCAGCCGCCAAGTTCCCCGAAACTGGATTCGAAGGAGCGGCAGCCGGCCTCGAGTGCCGCGTAGGCATTGGCGAGGCCCTGGCCGCGGGTGTTGTGGAAGTGGGCGGTGAGTTCCACGTTGGGAAGCCGACGGGCAGCTTCCGTGAAGAAGCGGCTCACGTAGGCGGGATTCGCCATGCCCGTGGTGTCGCCGAAACCCAGCTCGGTGGCACCGGACTCGGCGAACTCCTCGGCCAGGTCCAGGACCCGGTCCATCGGCACGTGTCCCTCGTAGGGGCAACCGAACGAAGTGGCGATAACCGCACCGTATTTGATGCCCTCCGCGACAACGCGGCTGCCCATTGCCTTGACGTCGTCCATGGTCTGTCGGACCGTACGGTTGATGTTGGCCTTGTTGTGGGTCTCGGAGGAGCTGACAAACAGGGTGCACGCATCGAAGAGATCGCGGATGGCCAAGGCGTTGTCCAGGCCCTTGGAGTTCGGGATCAGGACCATGCGCTCGACCGATGCCGGCAGGTCGATGCCCTTCAGGACTTCGACGCCGTCGGAGAGCTGCGGGATGACGTCCGGGCGGACGAAGCTGGCGACCTCGATCCGGGTCAGTCCGGTTTGGCCGAGCTCGTTGATCAGCTGGATCTTGTCCGCGGTCGGGATGGTTTCCGGTTCGTTCTGGAAGCCGTCGCGGGGGCCGACCTCGCGGATCACGACGGTACGGTCCTCGCCGGGGGTGGCGTTGGTGGTTGTCGCGGTCATGCCGGTACCTCCTGGATGTTCTGGTTGTGGACTGCGCGGGCAAGTTCGTCCCGGTGTTCCTCGGCCGCGATATTGATCAGGGCCAGGGCCCGGGCCCGTTCGGTGAGGCCCGTCAGCACGGCTGCACCGTGCTCGGTGACGACCACGTCGACGTCTGCCCGCACGGTGGTGACCAGTCCGCCGTCGAGCACGGGCCGGATGGTGGAGGCCCCCCTCGATGTGGAGCGCAACGCGATGATCGACCGGGCCCCCGTGAGGGACGCCGCTCGGCTGAAGTCCGCCTGGCCTCCAATGGCGCCCAGATACCGTCCGGCCACGCGTTCGGAACCGACCTGCCCGGCGAGGTCGACCTCCAGCGCGGAGTTGATGGCGACGAGACCGCCCAAGCGGGAGAGCACGCGCGGGTCATGGGTATAGCTCGCCGGGCGGAAGGACACCTGACATGCCTGGCCAGCCGGCTCGCCGAGTCGTCGGTAGAGGTTGGCGGAGCCCAGCGCGGAGCCGGTGACGACGGCGCCCGGGTCGATCTCCTTGCGGGCACCGGTCACCGCCCCGGAATCGATGAGGTCGAGAACGCCGTCGGTGATCATCCCCGAGTGGAAGCCCAGGTCCCGGTGGCCGGACAACGCCTGGAGCACCGCGTTCGGCAGGGTGCCGACGCCGACCTGCAGGGTGGCCCCGTCCTCGATCAGCCCGGCCACATGGCCGGCGATGGCCTGGTCGACCTCGTCCGGAGCGCGCAGGGGCATGGTCGCCAAGGGACGGTCCACCTCAACGGTTGCCGCGAAATCCGACAGCGATAGGGTGGGGCCGTCCTCGATGAACGGCATGGCATGGTTGATCTCGGCCACGAGCGTGCGCGTGTGCTGCAGGGCGTCACCGCAATAGTCGACGCCGATGCCCAGCGAAACGCGCCCATTGCGGTCCGGCGGTGAGACCTGCAGCAGCCCGACGTCGGCTGGCAGCCTGCCCTGCGCGAACAGGCGCGGCAAGGCCGAATAGTGCGCGGGGATGATCTCCAGCCGTCCGGCGGCGGCCACCTTCCGTAGTTCGCCAAGCGCACCGTAGGAGACCATCTCCAGTCCGTCCGGTAGGTCCCGGCTCAGCCGCGGGTTCAGGCTCAGGCCGCTGAAGGCGCGGACGGCATTCACGCCGGAGTCCGGGTCCGCCACGGTATCCAGGAGCGAGTCCACGAGCGACATCGGTTCCCCGGCACCCTGCCCCCACCAGACGCCGGGGACTTCGCCTACGGCCCCGGCGAACAACGCACTGAAATCGATGGAGTCCATGTCGTCAGACCCGCTGGATCAGGGTCGCCGTGCCGAGACCGCCGCCACAGCACATGGTGACCAGGCCGATCTCCACGTCGCGGCGTTCCATTTCGGCCAGCAGGGTGGCGAACAACCGGGAGCCGGTGGCACCCACCGGGTGGCCGAGGGCGATGGCGCCGCCGTTGACGTTGACCCGGTCCATGTCCGGCTTCAGTTCCTGCTCCCAGGCCAGGACCACGGAGCTGAACGCCTCGTTGATCTCGACCAGGTCGATGTCGTTGATCGTCATGCCGTTTCGCTCCAGCAGCCGCTGGGTGGCCGGGATCGGACCGGTCAGCATGATGATCGGATCGACTCCGACGGTCGTCTGGTCCAGGATCCGTGCCCGCCGGGTGAGCCCGTGGCGTTCGACGGCCTGGTCGGAGGCGAGCACCACGCCGGCGGCACCGTCGCAGATCGGCGAGGATGAGCCGGCGGTGATACGGCCGCTTTCGCGGAACACGGTTTTCAGACCTGAGAGGGTTTCCGCAGAGGTTCCCGGACGGATGGACTGGTCACTGTCGTGCAGTTCGCCGTGGGTTTCCCAGGGGATCATCTCCCTCTTGAACCTGCCCTCGGCCACCGCCTGCGCGGCCAGGGCGTGGGAGCGTGTGGCGAACTCGTCCATCTGCCCGCGGGTGATGCCCCAGCGGTCGGCAATGAGTTCGGCGCTTTCGCCCTGCGGCACGAAGTCGTAGAGCTCGCGCAGCTCGGCGGGCCACGGCTCGCCATAGAGCTTGGAAATTTCCGCAGGTGAGTTCATCGGCACATGGCCCATGTGCTCCACGCCACCGGCGATCACCAGATCATGGGTTCCGGAAGACACGAGCCCGGCCGCCATTTCGACGGCGGTCTGGGCAGATCCGCAGCGGCGGTCCAGGACCGTGGCGGGGACCTCGGCCGGATACCCGGCCTGCAGCCAGGCGTTGCGGGCGACATTGCGGGATTGTTCGCCAAAGGGCGCGGTGCACCCGATCACCAGGTCTTCGATATCCATCGGATCAAGCCCGGTGGAGCCGAGCATCTCCGTGTAGAGGCGGCCCAGCAGTTCGTTGGGATGGACGTCCCGGAACCACCCCTTGTCCGGGTGGGACTTGCCCATCGGCGTGCGCAATGCCTCGACGATCCAGGCATCCCGGCCGTTCTCGATGAAGGGATTGCTGAACGTGCGATTCGTGTGTGCCATCGTGTCAGACCACCGTTCCGCCGTCGACCGGCAATACCTGGCCAGTGATGTAGCTGGCCGCATCGGATGCGAAGAAGACAAAACTGGGCGCGATCTCCTCCGGTGTGGCCCAGCGTCCCATGGCTATCCGGGCCAGCTGCTTTGCCGAAAGCTTCTCGTTGGTCCGCACCGTTTCCGTCATGGCCGTGGCGGCCAGGGGAGCCAATGCGTTGACGGTGATCTGGCGGCGGGCCAGTTCCTTGGCCAGCGATTTCGTGAGTCCGATGATGCCGGCCTTGGCGGAACCGTAGTTGATCTGGCCGATCGTGCCGGTCAGCCCGGCGGCCGAGGTGACGTTGAGGATGCGGCCGGTGCCGTCATCGGGCAGGTATTCCTGGGCCGCCTGGCTGACCGTGAAGGAACCGACGAGGTGGACGCCGACCACGAATTCGAACTGCTCGGCGGTCATTTTCGGGAACATGGCCGGGGCGATGGCCCCGGCATTGTTGACGAGGATGTTCAACGTCCCGCCGTTCAGCCCGGCGGCCTGCCGGGCCGCGGCCGCCGCTTGTTCGGCATTCCGCACGTCCAGGGCCGCGGACTCGGCACGACCACCGTCGGCCACGATGCCCTCGGCGACGGACCGCGCGGCTTCCTCGTTGAGGTCGGTCACGAGGACTGCGGCCCCGGCGGCGGCAAAGGCCCGGGCAATGGCCTCGCCGATGCCGGCACCGGCACCGGTCACCAGGGCTGAACGACCTTCCAGTGAAAAGACATCGGGATACCGGGCCGGGGTGTGCACTGCGGCCTCGCCGTCCCGGGCGGTTCCTGTGGTGTTCTCAGCCATTTCAGTAGCTCCTCGGCAGGCCCAGCACATGCGAGCCCAGGTAGTTCAGGATCATTTCCTGGCTGATGGGAGCAATCCGGGTCAGTCGGGCCTCCCGGAAGAAGCGTGCGACGGGATATTCCTCGGAGTACCCCATGCCACCGTGTGTCTGCAGGGCGCGGTCCGCTGCATCGAAGCCGGCGTCTGCACACAGGTACTTGGCCATGTTGGCCTCCTTGCCGCAGGGCTTGCCGTGGTCGTAGAGCCAGGTTGCCTTGCGGAGCATGAGTTCTGCTGCTTCCAAGCGGGCCAGCGAGTCGGCCAGCGGAAACTGGATCCCCTGGTTCTTCCCGATGGGGCGATTGAAGACCACGCGGTCGTTGCCATACTGGGTGGCGGCCTTCAGCGCCGCGTAGCCTATGCCGAGGGCTTCGGCGGCCACCAGCATGCGCTCGGGGTTCAGCCCGTCCAGCAAATAGGTGAAGCCCTTGCCCTCCTCGCCGATCCGGTGCTCCTCCGGGATGCGCAGATCATCGATGAACAGCTCATTGGAGGTCACTGCATTGCGGCCCATCTTCTTGATGGGCCGGATATCCACGTGGTCGCGGTCGATGTCCGTAAAGAACAGGGTCATGCCGTCGGTCTTCTTCTGGACGTCCTCGGACTTGGTGGTCCGTGTCAGCAGCAGCACCTTCTCGGATTCGGCGGCCTTGGAGATCCAGACCTTGCGGCCGTTGACCACGTAGTCGCTGCCGTCCCTGCGGGCGAAGGTGGTGATCTGGGTCGTGTCCAGCCCGGCACCGGGCTCGGTAACACCGAAGCAGACATGCAGATCGCCGTTGGCGATCCGGGGCAGGTTCTCCTGCTTCATCTGTTCCGTGCCGTGGACGACGACGGGATGCATGCCGAAGATGGACAGGTGCATGGAACTGGCACCATTCATGCCGGCTCCGGAGGCAGCCACCTCCTGGAGCAGGATGGAGGCCTCGGTGATGCCCATGCCATGGCCACCGAATTCCTCCGGCATGGTGATGCCCAACCATCCTCCCGAGGCGAAGGCCTCGTAGAACTCGGTGGGGAACTCCTTGTTGAGATCCTTGTCCATCCAATACTGATCGTCGAAGCGGGAGGCGAGATCCGCCACTGCTTCCTTAATCGTCTGCTGGTCGTCCGTCAGCTCGAAGTCCATGCGGAGGCCTCCTTCTTGCGGGGTGCCCGGTGAGGGCGCGGACGCGGTCGTTGCGTCCGATATGAAAAACCATAGCAAAGGTCAGACCGAATAGCCATCTGGTCGTTAGTGCTAATCTTGACGGACAACGAACTCTTCAAAAGGTCGGCACCCCTACAGGTCAGACCACTGCAAGGGCGTCCCCCGCGGACTACAGACAGCACGGCACCACGACCCGCAACCGCGGGAGCGATCCCGCCCCTGGAGGCAAGCATGGTCACGCAGCGCAGCACATCGCAGAGCACGGATACCCTCCCGGCCATGCTCTCCCCCCTACAGGTGCCGAAGGCTTCTGATGTGTTGGCGGATGACCTGCGCGAGAGGATCCTCCGCGAGGAGTTCCCCGAGGGCACGTCCTTGCCGCCCGAGCGTGAGCTGGTCTCGCAGACCGCCATGAGCCGCACGACCGTGCGCGAGGCGCTGCGCATACTCGAAGTCCAGGGGCTGGTCACCATTCGCACCGGCCGGGCCGGGGGTGCCTTCGTCCGCCGCCCGGACAGCGACTCGATGGCGAATTCCGCCCAGTTGTTGATCCGCGGCCGGCAGGTCCGCATGGAGGACTTGCTGGAGACCCGCGAGGCGATCGAGCCCCAATGCGCCGGGCTGGCCGCCAGGCACAGGACGGATGAGGACCTCAAGAAACTAGAGCACCTCAATGACCGGATCGAGAACGCCGACAGCACCTCCCTGGCCGAGTTCCTGCAGGTCAACGTGGACTGGCATGTGGCCGTGGCTGCAGCCAGCCACAACGAGCTGCTCTCCGGTCTCATGCGCGCCTTGTCGGAGGCCATTTACGCGGGCACCGACAACCAGGGCTTCGTCACCGACGAGGTGCGGGCGACCACCGTCAGGGCCCACCGGTCCATCACCCGCGCCATCCGCGAGCGGGACCGGGACGCGGCAGTGCGCCGCATGAACCGCCACGTGCACTCCTACGCCGAGGCGATCCTGCAGGTGGACCATCCTTCGGAAGTCAGCGTCACCAAGCAAGCCGGCGTCTGAGACGTCCGCCGCCCCTCACCCATGGTGTGTGGCGGCAGCGCTTCAAGCAGAACCGACGGCGGTGCGC